>DATLYH010000035.1:0-8060 GCA_035575035.1 Gemmataceae bacterium | reverse complement strand
CGGTCGGCTGCGGCATCAGCACTTGCTGGCCGAGGTAGCTTGGGAACATGTTGCCCTGAGAGGTGACGTCTGTGCCGGTCCCCGGCACATAGCTGCCGTACGGGACGTAATACGGGTAATAGCCGGCATAGTAGGGGACCGGAATCCACGCCGGGTTGTAGGGGTTACGCCCGTAGTTGTAAGGGCTCCAGGGGTAGATGCGCCACCAATCCCACCCCGGCATGTGGTTGGGCGGGACCACCGAGGCCCAGGGCCGGTAAATCGGGCCGCGGTAGGAACCCCCGCGGTAGACCTGCGCGCCGGCCGGGCCGGTCAGGCTCAGAAAGGCAGCGCAGCTGAGCAGGAACGCAGTGAGGAAAAAAGGTGTGCGGCTCATGGCAATCACTCCTCAGAATGCAGGGATCGTTCAATCTCGATCGACGATTCGTGGGGAGATCGTTCACGGGTTTCTCAATTCTATGTCAGCCGCTTGTCAGTTACAACCGCCCTCTTCTCCGTATTGCTGGCGCCCTAGACCGGTGACGGCAGGACCACTCTTCCCGCGCACCTCCATTGTCTATACTTCATTCGTGTCTGTTCGTGTCCCCCGTGGATGAATCCTCTCATGACCCAGCCCCTGAACATCGCGTTGATCGGCTGCGGCACCGTTGGCGGCGGCGTGGTCCGGCTGCTGCTCGAACAGTCCGAGCGCCTGGCGGCCCGCGCCGGCCGGCCACTCGCCCTGCGCCGTGTCGTCGTCCGTGATCCGGCCAAGCCCCGGTCCGTCCCTCTGCCGCGCGAACTACTCACCACCGACCTCGAAGCCGTGCTCAAGGACCCGACCATCGACGTTGGTGTCGAGTTGGTCGGCGGCACCGACTGGACCCGCCGAGCCGTGCTCAGCCTGCTGGCGGCCGGCAAACACGTGGTGACGGCCAACAAGGCACTCTTGGCCCAGCATGGGGCTGAGGTCTTCGAGGCAGCCCGGCGGCACGGGCGCACCGTGGCCTTCGAGGCCAGCGTCGCCGGCGGCATCCCCATCATCGCGGCCCTGTCGCAGAGCCTGGCCGCCAACCAAATCCTGTCGCTCCGGGCAATCCTCAACGGCACCAGCAACTTTATCCTGACCGGCATGACCGAGTATGGCCGCAGCTACACCGAGGCCTTGGCCGATGCCCAGCGACGCGGCTACGCCGAGGCCGACCCAACCCTCGACGTGGACGGCACCGACGCCGCCCACAAGCTGGCCATCCTGGCGCAGATCGCCTTCGGGGTAACGGTGCCGGCCGACGCCATCGAGCGTCGGGGCATCGCTCATTTACATGAGATGGACATCCGCTACGCCAAGGAGCTGGGCTACACGATCAAGCTGCTGGCGGAGGCATGGCTCGACGGGAAGGAGTTGGCCCTGCACGTCTCGCCGGTGCTGCTGCGCCATCTGACGCCGCTGGCCCAGGTGCGCGGGGCGTACAATGCCATCCATGTCGTCGGCGATGCGGTGGGCGACACGCTCTACTACGGCCAGGGGGCCGGGCAGATGCCGACAGCCAGCGCCGTCGTCGCCGACCTGATCGATCTGGCGGTCGGCCGGGCCCAGCAAACCTTCCGAACACTGCGCCTTTGGTCGGGCAACGGCAGCGGCATCCGGCTACGGCCGTCCACGGCGGTGCGCAGCCGGTTTTACCTGCGCGCCCTGGTCTGCGACCGGCCGGGCGTCCTGGCGGAGATCGCCCGGGAATTGGCCCAGCAGCAGGTGAGCATCGCCTCGGTCATTCAGCACGAGGCGCTGGAGGAGCACGAGGGGGACACGGTGCCACTGGTGATCATGACCCACACCGTGCTGACCGGCAACTTCCGCGCGGCCCTGGCCAATATCAACCGCCTTGGCTGTGTCGTGGCACCGTGCGTCTACTATCCGGTGGCGGTCTGAGCAGCCGAAGCGGAGCCGCCGCTTATGGCCCCACGTCGTCCGTCACCGGCGTGAACCGCAGCCAGTGGTCCAGCCAGCGATACGCTATCCGGCGTGCCTCGCGCGGGAAGGTGTGCTTCCCCTTGTGGTTGTACAGGCCGATCCGGTCGCCGGCGCCGAGCAACTCGTAGACCGGCAGTACCGCCTTGACGAAGGCCCAGCTGGCATCGCCGTCGGCGCTGTCGCCCCCCAGGATCAGAAACGGCCGCGGCGCCACCAGGGCCAACACCTGATGATGCTCCAGGGCGGGGATGTGAGGCTTGATCTTCTCGGTCAGGTACCAGGGGTCGGTCCAGTTGCTCATGCGCAGGCCGATGCCCCCCTCGTTAAAGACGCCGACCTTGTAGCGCGGCTCGAACGCCATCGCATACAGTACTTCCTTGGCGCCGAGCGAGAAGCCGATGCAGCCGATCCGCTCTCGGTCCACGACGGGCAGCGTCTCGAGGAAGTCCACGCAGCGTGAGGCGTCGAATGTCATCTTGCCCATGCCGGTCCAACCGGGCCGCCGTTTCGCCAGGGCCGCCGCCTGCCCCTTTGCCCAGCCCTTCGGGTCCTTCAGGATGTAGCACTCCGGGCTGAGCGTGACGTAGCCGCACCGCGTCAGTTGCAGCGCCAGGGCCAGCTCCGGCCGGGCGCCGAGACCAACCGGCTCCTTGAACGTGTCGCGGGTGGTCTGGTGGAAGACAACCACGGCCGGGCGCTTCTCGCCTTCCTTCAGCCCGTCCGGGATCAACAGGTAGGCCGGGATGCGATCGTCCCCCTCACTGTGGAAGCTGAGCAGCTGACGGGTGTAGCCGTCGAGCTTCTCGGTCTGCTCGATCCGGACGTCGAGCTGGGCGGGCGTTTCGGGCGGCTTGCCGAGACGTTCCTGCCAGGCGTCGTGCAGCTGGCGGCGGGCCTGCTCCCACTCCGCGGGCGTGGCGATCTTCTTGCCGTCGGCGGCGACCAGCAGCGGCCGCAGGCCAAGGTCCGCGACGGGCAGGCCGGCATAAGGCTTCTGCACCAGCGCCGGCCAGTCCACGGCGGCGGCCGGCTCGCTTCCCAGGGTCAACAGCAGCAGGCAAGGGAACATCGTTGGAATCCTCCCATTTTCAGAACTCGATGCCGCGCCGGCGCAATAGGGCCGCCAGCCGATCAGGATAGTCCGTGGCGATGCCGTCCACGCCCCAGTCAAGCAGACGCTCCATGTCGCGCACCTCGTTGACGGTCCAGGGCACCACCGGCACCCCCGCGGCGTGCAGCTGCCGCACCTGTCGTTCGTCCAGGAACTCGAAGTCAGGGCCGTAAGCGTGGGCGTCGGCCTGACGGACCAACTCGGCCGGCGCCACCGGGGCCGTGTTGTAAATGAGAACGGCCGTCCTTAACCGCGGCTCCAGCCGGCGCAGGGCGCGGAGGCAGCGGTGGTCGAAGCTGCACACCCCCGTTCGCTCGACCATCCCCGCACTGCGGATGGCCTCCACCACGCGCTCCTCCAACAGGCCGGGCCGCTCGCCGTCAAAGGTATCGCCGATCGCCTCCGGACGGTAGGGGATTCGCTTCAACTCCAGGTTAAAGCGGACGCGCCGGGCTTGTTCGCGCTGGGCAGCGGTCTTGCCGGCCTGGGCGCCTGGCTCGCCCTGGTATGCCGCGGCAAAGGCGAACAGGTCGGCCAGCGCCGGCGGTGCATAGGGGTCGATCCCGCGCGCGGCAGCGAACAGACGGGCCAGCGGTGTCACGCCTGGGTCCTGCTCGGGCAGATGTTCGGGTTCTGGGTTGCGGTCAGCGCGGTAGGCACGCATTTGGGCCAGGGTCAGGGTGCGGATCGCGGGGCGGCTGGCGGGGTCAGGAGCGGCCCCACCTGGGATCAGCCGGCAGAGGCGCTCGCTGATGCGGTCGTCGTGGCAAAGAACGGGGACACCATCACGGGTCAGATGAACGTCGGTCTCGATTGTGGTCACGCCCAGATCGAGGGCGGTTTCGAAAGCGGGAAGCGTGTTTTCAGGCCGGAGGCCGCGGGCGCCGCGGTGGCCCTGCAAGTCGAAGAGCGGCGGCATGGCGAACCTGCCCGGCAGGGCAGAAAAACACCCCGCGGAGTGAGGGGAAACCCCGCGGGGTCGAAACGAGGAAGAGGTCGTAAAGAGAGTGGAGCGCGTGCAGTTCCACTTCTCCGATGTTCTAATCTCCCAGGATGACAGGGCCTTGTCAAGTGTTCGGGGAGGAAAAGTAGCAGGCACACGGAGTGTGCCGTCCGTACTCTGCGTGCCTGCTATTTTCCTGTCACGCCCCCCCTTACACCGTCACGCTCTCCCCTCGGTCGGGGACCGCCACATCAGCGAAGCCGACCGCCCGCAGCCCCTTGGCCAGGGCCGCTGCTCGCTCCGGCTCGCCGTGCACCAGTCGCACCTTCCGCGCCGTTCCGGCCAGCGGGCTCAGGCTCCGCAGCAAGTCGCCGTGATCAGCGTGGCTGGACAGCCCGTTGAGCACCACTACCTCGGCATTTAGGGGATACATCCGCCCCAGGATGCGCACCACCGGTTGGCGTTCCACCAATCGCCGGCCCAGCGTACCCTCCGCCTGGTAGCCGATGATCAGGATCGTGTTCCGTGGGTCGCCGATGTTGTGCTTCAAGTGGTGCAGGATGCGGCCCGCTTCGCACATGCCGCTGGCCGAGATGATCACGCACGGATCGCGCCGGCTGTTCAGGGCAATACTCTCTTCCACCGTTTCGATGTACCGGATGTGCTGCTCGCCGAACAGCTCGGGGTGCTCCTCCAACAGCCGCAGCGTCGCTTCATCGAAGCATTCCGGATGGGCACGGAACACCTCGGTGGCCCGCGCCGCCATCGGGCTATCGACAAAGATCGGCAGGTCCGGCAGCCGGCCAGCGTTGATCAACTGGTGCAGGAAGTAAACGATCGTCTGGGTGCGGCCGACGCTGAAGGCCGGGATCAGCAGCTTGCCGCCGCGCTCGGCCGTGCGCCGCACCACCTCGCCTAGCCGCTCCGCTGTCTCCTCGACCGGCTCGTGGATGTGGCCGCCGTAGGTGCTCTCGCTGATGATCAGATCGCCCGGCGGGACCGGGGCCGGGTCGCGCAAGATCGGCACTGCTGGCCGGCCCAGGTCGCCCGTGAACGTCAGCCGCCGCTCGCCAACCGGCCCGTCCGCCCGGAGGCTGATCATCGCCGAGCCGAGCAGATGGCCGGCCTCTACAAATGTCGCCTCCAGTCCCGGACCGATTGACACCGGGGTGTCATACGGCACTGCCTGGAGCCGGAGCAAGGTCCGGTATACGTCCCGGCCATTGTACAGCGGCTCAACCTCCGGTTCCCCCTTCTCTCGGTGGCGATTGAGATAGGCGGCGTCCTCCTCGTGGATCTTGGCAGCGTCGCCGAGCATCACCGCCGCCAAGGCCCGGGTGGCGGAAGTGCAGTAGATGGATCCAGCGAAGCCCTGCTTGACCAAGTTGGGCAGGTTGCCGCAATGGTCGATGTGAGCATGACTGAGCAGTACCGCGTCGATATCTCGGGGGCGGAAGGGAAACTCCCGGTTGCGCTGGCGAGCCTCGGCCCGGTGCCCCTGGAACAGGCCGCAGTCCAGCAGCAACGACCGCCCGCCGACAGCGACCTGGTGCATCGAGCCGGTGACGGTTCGGGCAGCACCCCAGAAAGTGACAGTCAGGTCGGCGGGCGGTTCGTGTTTGCGGGCCATGAGAAGTATTGTACCCCGGCCCAGCAGAGGATCATCCCGTAAAATCCACGTTCTCGGCGCGGTCACCCCCGGCCCCGACAGCCGGGGCCTTCCTTCGGCTCTTGCTTTTCCGTGATGTTGCCGCCGATCCCCTTCAGAACCGCCACCCGCTCGGCGTTGAGTGGAATGAATAAGGCCCCCTGCTCGTGGCCGAACAGCTCGCTGGCCACGACCCCCGGCGCCAGGGCGGCACAATTGACGGCCACCAAGAGGCGCTCCCGGCGCGGGCTAAGCTGATGGATGGCTCGGGCGACCAACTCCTTCCCCGTGCCGGTCTCGCCGAGGATCAAGACAGTACTGTCGGTCTGGGCGACTTGTTGGATCGCCCGGCGCACGGCCTTCATCGCCGGGCTTTCGCCGGTCAGCGGACGGAGGTCGCGCTCGGCCCGAGCCTCGTCCCGGAGGTAGGCCGTCTCGCGCTGAAAGCGCTCCAACTCGGCCAGCCGCGCCTGTAGTTCAGCGATGCGGGCGTCCCGTTCCCTGCACCCGGGGCACAAATGAATCTCCATGCAGCCATGCTAACAACTCGCTCCCCTCGGCGTCACCCCCGCTGCTGGCCGCACGCTCCCTTCCCGATCAAGCAGCTGCCGCTGCGGCCAACTGTTGACCATGACGGGCCTTGGCAGCGACAATGATACTTTCAGGTTTGCTCCCGACCGCCCTCCTTGCCGATGGAGTCTCGGTAGTCGCCGAGCAACGATGCGGCTGAACAGGTGGCGTATGCCCTCGGTCAGTTGGTCAGGTAACCGCGTTGCTCCCCCTGTTGGACCATCCTGACCGGGTGGGAATCCACGAGCTGTCCACGGCAGCAACGCTACTATCCATGTTAATCATTTGAGAGGCATCATGTGCGGCATCGTCGGCTTTCTCGACAAGCGTGAACTGCAACGGCCCGTCGGCCAGGTCCTGCTCGACATGTTGCAGGCCCTCTCCTGCCGTGGGCCGGACTCGGCGGGCGTCGCGGTGTTCGGCCCGCCGCGGCCGTGCTGGGTACTTCAGATAAAACTTGGCGGCGAAGCGGCGAGCGCCCCAGTCCTCGACGCCCTGCGCCAGATCTGCACCGTCCGGCGATACCAGACTACCGGCACTTACCTGCGCGTCGAGGTGGACGACAGCGCGGACCCGCAGACCCTCGAACAGACCCTCCTCTCGAAGATCCCTCTTACCGAGATTGTCAGCCTCGGCCGCCGGCTGGAGATCGTTAAACAGGTCGGCTCGCCGGCACAGCTCGAAGCAACTTACCAGGTCTCCCGGATGGGCGGCACCCACGGCATCGGCCACACGCGCTTGTCCACGGAGAGCCGGGTTGACCTCAGCCACTCGCAGCCGTTCTGGGCCCACGGCGTGCCTGATCTGGCGACCGTCCACAACGGCCACATCACCAACTACCACAAACTGCGCCGCCGGTATGAGCAGCGCGGCTACCGCTTCTACACCGAGAACGATTCTGAGGTGATCGGCGTTTATCTGCGCGACCGTCTGGCCGCCGGGTTGTCGCTGGCTGATGCGCTGCGGTCGTCGCTCGACGACTTCGACGGCTCCTTCAGCTACCTGGCGGCCACCGCCGACTGCCTGGCCTATGTCAAGGACCGCTTTGGTTTCAAGCCGCTGGTCGTGGCCGAGACCGACGATTTTGTCGCTGTCGCCACGGAGGAGATTGCCCTGCGGCAGGCGCTCGGCCGGGACTTCACCGCGCGGGAGCCGGCACCGGGGACGATAGCGATCTGGCAAGTGCCGCAAACCGCGCTGTCCTTCCGATAAGATTATCTGAGACCTGGGTTTGTTTAGCAGGCGCTTCGCCAGAGTATCGCTGAACCGAGGGGCGCTATCTTGACCTTCATCTGTGACTGCACCGGCAAGACCACCCGCCAGATCAACCGCGAGCTGCGGCAGGCGATTGCCGCCGGCCACCGCGAACTGCGTGTGCTCCATCCCGACGCTCGCCACAATCTCGCGGTCGCTCTGCTTCAGCCGGTGCGCATCGTTTTCGAGGGGAGCGTCGGCTACTACTGCGCCGGCATGATGGACGGTGGCCATGTCGAGGTGCGCGGCAGCGCCGGCTGGGGGACGGCCGAGTCAATGATGAGCGGGACCGTGATCATCGACGGCAGTGCCGGCAGCGGCGTGGCAGCGTCAATCCGCGGCGGCACGGTGGTGGTGCGCGGCGACGCGGCAGCCCGGGCCGGTGTGTCGATGAAGGGGGGCACGCTGCTGGTCGGCGGCAGCGTCGGTTACATGGCCGGCTTCATGATGCAGAAGGGGCGGATCATTGTCTGCGGCGACGCCGGCGACGCCCTGGCCGACTCTATGTACGAGGGGGTTGTCTTTGTCGGCGGCCGGATCGCCTCGCTGGGCAACGACGCCGTCGTCGAGGAGCCGACCGCCG
>DATLYH010000034.1:0-2370 GCA_035575035.1 Gemmataceae bacterium | reverse complement strand
GGCCACCGCCTCGAAAGCATGGGCGAACGTGTGGCCGTAGTTCAGCACGGCTCGCAGGCCGGTCTCCTCGCGCTCGTCGCGCTCAACCACGTCGGCTTTCAACCGACAACTCCGCGCCACCAGGTGCCGCACCACGGCCGGCTCCCGGCGCAGCACCGCCGGGACGTTGGCCTCCAAGTAAGTGAACAGGTCGGGGTCGAGGATGACGCCGTACTTGACGACCTCGGCCAGGCCGCTGCGATACTCGCGGTCGGGCAGGGTGGTCAGCGTTGCCGTGTCGATCCAGACACCGATCGGCTGATGGAAGGCCCCGATGAGGTTCTTGGCCCGCGGATGGTTGATGCCGACCTTGCCGCCGACCGAGCTGTCCACCATGGCCAGCAGGGTGGTCGGCACCATCAGCAGCGGCAGGCCGCGGGCGTAGGTGGCGGCCACAAAGCCGGCCAGGTCGCCGACCACACCGCCGCCGACGGCCGCAATCAATGTTCGGCGGTCGGCCTGGGCATCGGCCAGGCGGTCGTACAGATCCGCGGCCGCCGCCAGGCACTTCAACGTTTCCCCCGGAGGAAGGACCGCCGTCCGGGTCTGGAACCCCGCCGCTTCCAGGGCATCGGCTGCCGCGCGGGCATGAACGGCCACGTGCTCGTCGGTGACGACGAACGCCATGCTCCCCGCTGCCCGTTGCCGGGCGAACGGTCCGATGCCGGCCAGGTCGCCGCTGATGACGCGGATGTCATAGCTGCGTTCGGCCAGGTTGACGCGAACGTTGATCTCTCTGTCTGCGGCGGTCATGGGCTTGATCGTAAAGGGCCCCAACATCAAGACGAGCCGGGAGCGTCAGCGACCGGAGGGCGAGCATCAGCGACCGGAGGCAAGACGAGCCGGGAGCATCAGCGACCGGAGGCGACCTGCCCACGGTGTTGTATCACCATACCGGCTCCGCTGCCGGAAGGCCAGGGGCTCGGTCGGACGATGCGGCCTCCTGTTGGTGCTGGGAAAATGCCAGGCGAGTGCCTGCCTGCCTTGCGGACCCTGCGGGGTGCCGATAGAGTTGATCAAATCCGGGGGAGTTTGCCGATCAGGCAGCCGGGGCCCAGGAGCGGGGCCCCGACCAGCCGTTTCGGCCCAACGCTGCGTTGCCCCGGTCGGTTTTTTTCCCGCTTTTCGTGAGGCGTCTTGTGGCTGAGAGTGAACTCCCCAACGCCAAACCACAGCCGAACCTGTGTGTTGTCATCGGGCGGACCCGGCACAAGATGGTGCAGATCGAGGTCCAGGAGGCGGCCAAGCGCGGCGCCCGGCTGATCGAGCTGCGGCTCGACTTCCTGGCCAAGGCCCCCGACTTCAAGCGACTGCTGGCCAACAAGCCCTGCCCGCTGGTCGCTACGGTGCGCCGGCCGGAGGATGGCGGCCGCTGGGCCGGCACCGAGGAGGCCCGGAAGATGCTGCTGCGGCAGGCCATTGTCGCCGGCTTCGACTGGGTTGACCTGGAGATGGACATCGCCGAGGAGATCCGCCGCTACGGCGCTACCAAGCGCATTGTCAGCTACCACAATGTTCATGAGGTGCCGGCCAACTTGAAGGAGATCCACGCGCAGATGTGCCGGATGGACGCCGATGTGGTCAAGGTGGCGGTCCGGGCCCAGCGGCCCGCCGACAACCTCCGCGTCCTGGAGCTGCTCCACAATCCGCCCCGACCGACGGTGGCCTTGTGCATGGGCGACCTGGGGATGCCTAGCCGCATCCTCGGCGCCCTCTACGGCGCCCCCTTCACTTACGCCGCCTTCAACAAGGAGCGAGGCATCGCCCCCGGCCTCCCCTCGTTCGACGAGATGGTGCGGGTCTACCACTACGACCGGCTCAACCCGCAGACGCAGGTCTACGGCGTGATCGGCGATCCGGTGGCCCATAGCCTCAGCCCGCTGATCCACAACACCGCCTTCCGCGAGTTGGGGATCAACGCGGTGTACATCCCCTGCCGGGTGCCGCGCGGCGAGCTGGCCTCGTTCCTGAAGGACTTCGAGCGCTTCGCGGTCCGCGGCTACAGTGTGACGATCCCGCACAAGGAAGCGGCGGCTGCCCTGGCCAAGAACCGCGATCCCGCCGTCGTGCTGACGCAGGCGGCCAACACCCTGGTCCAGGCCGGCGACGGCTGGTCCGCCTACAACACCGACTATCAGGCGGCCCTCGACTCGTTGCTGGCCGGCCTGCCTCCGGAGCCGAACGGCCGGCCGGGCACGCTCCAGTCCAAGGCGGTGCTGGTGCTGGGCGCCGGCGGGGTGGCCCGGGCGGTTGCCCATGCGATGCACCGGGCCGGCGCCGCCGTGACCGTGGTCAACCGCACCACCGAACGGGCCCAGAAGCTGGCGGCGG
>DATLYH010000033.1:0-10258 GCA_035575035.1 Gemmataceae bacterium | reverse complement strand
CCATCAACCCGTCGCTAACGCTCCGGGCTCGGATAGTTCCCCGTCGCTAACGCTCCGGGCTCGGATAGTTCCCCGTCGCTAACGCTCTGGGCGCCGACAGTCCTCAGCGGCGCATCTCGGCGAGGGCCAGGTAGAGCCGGCCGAGGTGGTGCCAGGCGTCGCTGTCGGGTAGTTGTTGCACGGCACGAGACAGTGCCGGGCGAGCATCGGCCGGCCGACCAAGGAACAGCGCTGCCATGCCGCGGTTAAAAAGCACCGGTACGCTCTCCGGCTGCGCCAGCCACAGGGCTAACGCCGCGTCCGGTTTGCCGCGGTGCCAGGTCAGGGCCGCCGTCTCGTTGGCCCAGGCCCGCTGCCACGCGGCGGGCACCTCTGCCTTATGGCGGTCGAGCAGATCTTGGGCAAGGTCGAACTGCCGGGCCAACCGCAGGACACCGACGGCCAACAACATCTGCGGGTACTGCTGCTGGCGCTCGGCCTGTTCAGCCCAGGCCAGCAGACCAGGCACCGCTGCCGGCCGGCCCACGGGGCGGTGTAGTTGCGTCAGGTCGTCGGCCCGCAGGAGCAAGTGCAGGTCCCGCACCAGCTGAGGGAAGTTGCCAGCGCAGAAGGCCAGGGCGGTCTCCGACTCCTGGGAAGCGACCAAGGCGGGCCAGTCGGGCGGGGCCTGTCCCGGTCGGACCGAGGCGTCAGGTGCCAGCCAGCGGACGGCAGCCAGCGCCTCGTCCCAGGCCAGCCGCGGGTCGATCGGCTGCGCTGGGGCCACCTCATGAGGAATCACCTCGCCGGACAGGTCGGCGAAGGCCAAACCCTCCTGGTGGGCGGATGCCTGGTTTTGCAAATAGCGGGCCAGCAATTCTGAAAGCGCTGGCGGCGCAGGCTTACGGCTCATGTCGGGCCTCCGTGGGGCAAGGTCTTCCCCATTATGCCAGGATCGCGCGGCTTCGTGACGCGGATTCATGAAGAAAACGCGGCCTCGACGTGAACTTGCGCTCGCCGAACCCCGCCGCGCCGCCCGGCTTCCGACCGGTCAGAAATCGGTGGCCACCTCGCCGCCGGCCCGGGTGCCCAGCGCCCGCCACACCTCCAGGCGGACGCTGTCGCTGAAGAAACGCACCGAGCCGTCCATCAGCAGGCCGTTGACCCCGCCGGCATGGAAGCTGCGTGCGGTGACGGCCGCGTAGCAGATGTTGCTTGGGTGCGAGCCTTCGCGCTGGTTGTTGAAGTCGGCGTCCTTGAAGACCGTGCCGTTGATGGTGACTTGCACATTGGTGTTCGGGGGCAAGGTGGTGGTGAAACCGGTCTGGTGCACCCGGGCATCCACCCACTCGGTGTGGCCGCTGTCGCTGTTGAACGAGTCCCCACCTGGCGCTTCGATCAGAGCAGCAACGGCGGCGGCGCTGGCCGGCACCCCGGTCCCCAACTTGGCAGCGGCGTTGTTGTTCCTCTTGTACGGCGTATTGCTTTTCACCTCGACAACGCCAAGCGTATTACTGGAGCCGTCCGTCAGGTCGGCGTAGCGATAGCGGGCGTTGACGCCGAAAGCCCCGTCGCCGGTCGCTCCGGTGGCCGGGTTGAAGACCATCCAGGTGCCTAGGTTGCAGGCGTAGTTCAGGGTGTAGTGCTCCGGGGTACCATCCGCCCTGACACGCTGACGGGGCTTGACCTCGCTGGGGCAGATGTAGGTGTTGACCCGGGTGCTGGCCCCCGCCAGGTTGGCCGAATGATTGTAGGGGAGGTTGTAGTCGAAGAGTCGCTGGAGATTCTCCTGCTCCAGGTAGGGGAGGAGGCGGGCGAGGTAAGAGAAGGACACCGAGTTGGAAGGGATCGGGTAGATCCCTGCGGGTGGAAAGGATCCTTCCGCCGAATGGTAGTTGTGGATAGCCAGACCGATCTGCTTGAGGTTGTTGGCGCACTGGGTCCGGTTGGCCGCCTCACGGGCCTTTTGCACCGCCGGCAGCAGCAGGGCGATCAGGATGGCGATGATGGCGATCACCACCAGCAGCTCCACCAGCGTAAAGCCTGTTGCCGTCTTAGCTTGTTTCCTGGTCATGAGAAGCGACTCCTGGTCAGGGCCTTGTTGCGATTCGAAATCATCAAATCGGCAATTTTAATGATACTGAGATTCAATCCCAACAAGGAGTGAAGGTACAAAGCGAACACCGAGGAGTCAATGGTTCGTGGAAAAAATTCTTCTCCAAAGACCGGGCGGGTCGTTTCAGAAGGGAAGCCCTTGCAAGGAAGCGAAGACCAGAAGTCACCCCCAAGCGGTTCGCGGTGGCCAACCCTCCCTGTTTGGCAGGACGGATGGCTTATTCGTCTCCACCCCTGTTGCGGTCAACAGGAGTATTGGGAGTTGGTAATCCCTGAGCCAGTGTCTTCGTTGTCGCTGGCTTCCCCGGTTAGGTGGCTGGGGCAGAGTCTGCGAAGCCCCGGGATGCCGCGCCGGGGTTTCGCTGCGCTCAGCCCCGGCCACCCCGGATGGTATCACCGGGACCAGGAGTTGGCAGTAAGTAACCAGAGGAGCAGATCAGTGGCTGCTCGGCTCTTCTCGCCCGCTCTTCTTTGCTTTCTTCTCTGTGTCCTCTGGGGTCAGCAATTCCTGGGTTAGCCATTCTTGGCCGCCCTTACATACGCCTCGAAATTGGCGACCGGCGTGGCGCGATCGACGCCGTGACTCAGGTTGACGATGTGCCGCTGTCCGCCCCCCGCCGCGACACAGCGGCGCGTTGCCTCGGCCACCTGCTCCGGCGTGCCGCGACGCAAGAGTTCCTGATCGACATTCCCCTGAAAGACCAGGTGCGGGTAGGCGCGGCGGGCGGCTGCCAGGTCATGGCGGACGCCCAGGCTGATCACGTCCGCCCCCGATTCCGCCATCAGCTCCAGGTAAGGACATTCCTTGACGAAGAGGATGCGCGGCACCCGGCACACGGCGGCGAAGATGGCCTGGTGCTGCGGCTGGGCCCAGCAGCGATACTCCTCGATGGCGAGCATCCCGGCCCAGGAGTCGAAAAGTTGATAGACATCGGCCCCATCCTCGACCAGCGTACCGAGGAAGCGGATCGTGGCCGCTGTCAGCACGTCAAGCAGCTCTTGCCAGGCCGCCGGCGACTCGGCGACGAAGCGGCGCGTCGCTGCCAGGTCCTTGCCGGTGCCGATGCAGTAGGTTGCCACGGTGAAGGGGGCCCCGGCGAAGACGATCACCGGCAGCTCGCCGCCCAGTTCCTCGCGCACCCGCCGCAGCAAGAGCCGGACATGGCCGAAGCGCTCGGGGTCGGGCTCGGGCTCCAGCCGCTTCACGTCGGCCAATGTTCGCACCGGCGAGTCCGGCACCGGCCCCTGAGCCGGCTTCAGCGTGAAGGGCAGCCCCATCGCCACCGGTAAGGTGGTGATGTCATAGAAGAGGATGATTGCATCCACACCGAAGCGGCGGGGCAAGAGCGACGCCCGGGCTGCCAGTTCGACATCTTCGGCAAACTCATAGAAGGAGAGCCCGGCCCGCAGCCGATTGAACTCCGGGTCCCAGCGGCCGGCCTGCCGCATGGCCCAGACCGGCGGCCGCTCGACCGCCTCGCCGCGAGCGGCGCGGACCAGCAAATGAGGACGAGGGGGGGAGAGGGGAGGAGGGTTCATGCTTTCTCCGGTCGGCGGCGTTCGCCTGCTTGACCACTAATCCTGATGCCGGATCATTTTCGTCCTCGGGTGATGACCGCGGCCAGAGGAGCACCGATGAGAAGGGCCGTGCCCAGGCCGAGGATGACGAAGTTGAGCACGGCCTCGCCCAGGGAGGAAAAGGTGTGGACGATACCGCTCGTCACCATCCCCGCGCCGAACCCGATCATTATCCCGATGAGCAATCGCCTCATGGCTCAGGCTTCCCGCTGGGTTGGCGTTTTCCAGCCGACGTAAAGGGTGGCGATGCCGAACGTCAGCGGGTGCCAGCGGACGTCGGTCAGCCCGTGGCGGCGCAGCCGTTCCGCCAGCGCCTCGCCGTCGGGGAACTCGTTGACGCTGGCCGGCAAGTAACGGTAGGCGCCGTCCTTGCTCCGCGAGATCGCCTGACCAACCAGGGGCAGGAGGCGGCGGAAGTAAAACCGGTACAGTCGGCCAAACAGCCAGTGCCGCGGCCGGGAGAATTCCAGGATCGCTACCCGGCCGCCGGGCCGTGTTACCCGCACCATCTCGGCCAGGCCGCGGTCGGTATCAGTCACGTTCCGCAGACCAAAGGCCACGGCCGTGATCTGGAAGGAATCATCGGCGAACGGCAGCCGCTGGGCGTCCGCCTCCAGGTAGCGGACCCGTTCGGCGGCCCCGCGCCGGCGCGTCTTGCGGACGGCCAGGGTCAGCATCTCATGACAGAAGTCGGCCCCGATGATCGGTACCCGGCCCCCCGCCGCCCGGTCGTAGGCCAGGGCCAGGTCGCCGGTGCCGGTGCACAGGTCGAGGACCGGCCCATCGTCGGCCGGCGACACCAGCCGGGTCGTCCGCCAGCGCCAGTAGCGGTCGATGTTCAGGCTGAGCAGATGGTTGAGCAGGTCATATCTCGGGGCGATGGCGCCGAACATTCGGCGGATGCGCGCCTCGCGCTTGTCAAGCAGGCTGGTAGACACGGCTCACCTGGGATATGGATCAGGGCGGCCTGTCCCTTCTTCCGCCAACCAGAAGGCCCCGGCCGGAGATAACCCTACCGCTTGCCGCGCCGATCCCATAATCTTTTTTCTAGCGGAGCCCGGGACCCGTTTCCACACGGACCGCCCCGGCATCGCCTTCCGGGGCCGCTTGCGGCCTAGCGTTGCTGCCCCGGCCCTGACGCTCAAGCCGCAAGCGGCACCGACGGCTGACCAGGCGAACCGACATCAGGAGTTGTCATGCTACAACTGCAACGCTTCCTTATCCGCGAGCGCGTCGCCTTCCTCAAAACCACCGACACCTACGACATTCTTGCCCCCGACAATCCCGAGGAGCCGGTCGGCATCGCCCAGGAGGAGCCGGGCACGCTGGTCAAATACTGCGCTGGGTCATTAGCAAGAGGCTGATGCCGACGATGATCGAGGTCCGCGAGTTGCCCGACAACAACCTCCTCTTCACCATCAAGAAGCCGGTCGCTTTTTTCCGGCACAAGGTCGAGGTCCACGACGCCGCGGGCAACCGCCTGGGCTACTTCGTGAGCAAGTTGTTTTCCCTCGGCGGCGGCTTCTATGTCTACGACGACAAGGATCGCCTCTTCGCTGAGATCAAGGGGAAATGGCACGGCTGGGAGTTCAACTTCACCACACCCGACGGCGAGGTCCTGGGCGGCGTGACCAAGAAGTGGGCCGGCCTGGGCAAGGAACTGTTCACTTCGGCCGACAACTATATCGTGACCGTCAGTGACGATTTGGCCGATCAGCCGGTCGCCAAGATGCTTCTGCTGGCCGCCGCCTTGGCCATCGACGCCGTTTACTACGAGCAGCAGAGGTAAGACCAGGGGTCAGGATACGGCAGCTGGTACTCCATATTCGGTACTCAGTACTCAGTACTCTGGTAACTTCGCCGCGCGACCAGTTGATCCCTGACCCCTGACCCCTGGAAGAAGGAGCGATTGCCATGCTTAGCGCGGAAGGGTGCCGGCAGCGGCGGCAGCGGTTGTGGCAGCGGCTTGACCCGCCCCCGGAGGGCGATCACCTGCGGCTGGCCGACCCGATCCATTTGATGTACCTGGCCAACTTCCACGTTGATCCGTTCAGCTTGGGCGCGGGCTTCGGCGGCTACCTGCTTGTGCGCCGCGATGGGGAGGCCCGGTTGATCTATGACAACCGCCTGCCGAAGTCGGTGGAGCAGGCCCACGTCGAGGAGCGGCGGGTGGTGCCGTGGTACGATGGCCGTTCCCCCGGCCGCGGGCCGCGCCAGCTTGCTCTGCTGGAAGCGGTCAACCCCAGCCATCCAGGGCTGCGCATCCACGACCGGCCCGGCGACCCCTACGCTGCAACGGTCATTCACACATTGGCCGAGATGCGCCGCCGGAAGGACCCCGACGAGATCGACCTGCTCCGCCGCTGCATGCGGGCCACCGAGGCCGGGCACGCGTGGGCTCGGGCCAACGTCAAGCCGGGCATGACCGAGCTGGAGGTTTACTGCGGCGTCAATACCGCCTGCATCCGGGCGGCGGGGCAGGCGGTAATCGTGTACGGCGACTTCGCCGTCTCGCCGGGGCCGTCGCGTCGGGGCGGGCCGCCGACTGATCGCGTCCTCGAGCCGGGCGACATGCTGATCCTCGACTACTCGGTTGTGATCGGCGGCTACCGCAGCGACTTCACTAACACACTGGTCGTCGGCAAGGAGCCGACCCCGGACCAGCGCCGGCTGTACGAGCTATGCGTGGCGGCAATGGCGGCCGGCGAGAAGGAGCTGCGGCCCGGAGCGGAATGCTTGGCCGTTTACCAGGCGGTGCGCGGGGTCTTCGAGAAGGCAGGCGTGGCCGAATACTTCCCTCACCACGCCGGCCACGGCCTGGGACTGACCCATCCGGAAGACCCGTACTTTGTCCCCAACGCGAATCAGACCCTGCTGGCCGGCGACGTGGTCACGCTAGAGCCCGGCCTTTACATCGAGGGGATCGGCGGCATCCGCATCGAGCACAACTACCTGATCACCAATCAGGGCTACGAACGGCTCAGCAACCACACGATCAGTTTGCAGTGAGCAGTGAGGGATGAGTGCTGGTTTGCCGCTTGCGGCTTAGCGCTGCTTGCCCAAGGCGGGTGCTAAGCCGCAAGCGGCCAAAAGGACCATGGGAGGCGGTGCTGGATTACTCACCGCCCACCACTACTTCAACTCCTTAATGCGAATATTGCGGAAGTGGATCTCCGCCCCTTCCGACTGGAAGCCGATCGGCCCTTCCTTGACCTCATACGGTTCGCTGGCGCAGATGACGACGCCGTTGAGCTTGGACGTTAGTGTCCCGTCCTTGGAGATGATCTCGACGCTGTTCCACTCGTTGGCCGGCTTCCGGACCTTGTCACGGGCTTCCTTATCGACCGGAGGACGCGGCCCCTTAAGACCGCCGATCGGGAAGATGGCGCAGACGTTCTGGTACTGGCCCTGAACCTCGATGCACTTGGGCCAGACCTTGTGCTCGCCGGTGATGTGGATCAGGTAACCGCTGTTGCCCGGTGCCTTGGGATAGCGGAAGTCGAAGCGGAGGATGTAATTCTTGTAGCTCTTGTCGGTGTAGAAGTAGCCGTTGGGGGTGCCGCTCACGACGATGACCCCATCCTTGACGGAGAAGGTCTTCATCGGGTCGGCGTCCTTCTTGGCCAGCTCAAACTTGAAACCGGAGAGGTCCTTGCCGTTGAACAGCGGCTTGAAGTCTTTGTCGTCGTCGGCCGCCGAGGCGCCGCCGAGCCAGGCCAGCACCGCCACCAGGACCAGCAACGGCAGGCAGCGGCGCAGCAGAGTGAGGCACATGGTGTTCCTCCCTTGTGAGATGACCCTCGCCCGGTCCCGGAGGCCCCCACTGGCAGCCGGGTCCGGGCAGGGTCGGATTGTATGGGGGCGGCCGGGCAAGATCAATCGGCCGATGGCGAATCGTCTCGGCCGGCCGCGTTTCTGCCCGGCAAAGTCGATCACCCTCGCGAGTTTTCCTTCCCTTTCCTGCCGGCCCCAGAGAAAATAAATCTGACCTACCGCCCCACCGGCCGCGCCGACCGGACCCCGCGTATCCTCGATGAAAAGCCCGCCGGGCCGCGGCCGAGGAGAAAACCCCATGCGCGCGGTGCTTCCCTCAACGATACTCCTGCTGATTCTCCTCCTTGGACCGGTCCGCGCCGCTCGCGCCGACCGGCTCGATTTCAACCGCGACATCCGGCCGATCCTGTCCGGCCACTGCTTCAAGTGCCACGGCCCCGACGAGGAGAAGCGAAAGGCACGGCTCCGGCTCGACCTGCGCGACGCGGCCCTCCGCCCGGCTCGATCTGGAATGCCGATCATCGCCCCGGGCAAGCCGGACGAGAGTGAATTGGTCCAGCGCATCTTCTCGACCGATCCGGCCGAGGTGATGCCGCCGCCAGCCGCCAAGCTGCCGCTGTCCGACTCCCAGAAGCAAAGCCTCAAGCGCTGGATCGCCGAGGGAGCCGAGTACCAGCCCCACTGGGCCTTCGTCCCTCCCCGCCAGGCGCCGCTGCCGAAGGTCAAGCAGACAGACTGGCCGCGCAACCCGATCGACTATTTCATCCTGGCCCGGTTGGAAAAGGAAGGGCTAAGGCCGTCGCCGCCGGCCGACCGCTACACGCTGGTACGGCGGCTCTACCTAGACCTGATCGGCCTGCCGCCCACCCCCGAGGAGGCCGACGCCTTCGTCAACGACGATTCGCCCAATGCATATGAGAAGCTGGTCGATCGGCTGCTGGCCTCGCCGCATTACGGCGAGCGCTGGGCCCGGCGCTGGCTCGACCTGGCCCGCTACGCCGACACCAACGGCTACGAGAAAGACCGCGCCCGCTCCATCTGGCCGTACCGCGACTGGGTGATCAACGCCCTGAATGCGGACCTGCCGTTTGACCAGTTCACCATCGAACAGATCGCCGGCGACCTGCTGCCAAACGCGACCCTGGAGCAGCGCATCGCCACTGGCTTCCACCGCAACACGATGCTTAACGAAGAAGGGGGCATCGACCCGCTCGAGTTCCGCTTCCACGCGATGACCGACCGGGTAGCGACGACCGGAACGGTCTGGCTCGGCCTGACACTCGGCTGCGCCCAGTGCCATACGCACAAGTATGACCCGATCAGCCAGCGCGAGTACTACCAACTGATGGCGTTCCTCAATAACGCCGACGAGCCGGAGTTGGAGGTGCCGACGCCTGATGTCGCCGCCCGCCGCGCCGAGCTGGAGGCACAGATTGCGGCAGGGGTCGCCGACCTGCCCAACCGATTCCCGCCGGAGGCTGCGCAGGGGCCGGAGGACGACCGGCCAGTCGAGGTCCGGCGGCGGGCACACCTGGAGCGGAAGTTCGGCGAATGGCTTTGCCGGGAGGCCGAGCGCGCGGTGCGCTGGACAGTATTGCGGCCGGCGGAGGCCAGGAGCAACCTGCCGTTGCTGACCGTGCTTGAAGACAACTCGGTGCTGGCCAGCGGCGACCAGAGCAAGCGGGACGTTTACGACCTGACCTTCCGCACCGACCAGAAGGGAATCACGGCTATCCGCTTGGAGGTGCTCCCTGACGAGAGCCTGCCGAAGCGCGGACCGGGCCGGGTCTACTACGAGGGACCGTTTGGCGATTTCTTCCTGAGCGAGATTACCTTGACGGCCAACGGCAAGCCGGTACCGCTGAGTCGGGCCACGCACAGCTTCGCCAACGGCAAGAACGGGGCGGCGGCAGCCATTGACGGCGACCCGCACACCGGTTGGTCGATCAACGGCGGCCAGGGACGGGCCCACACAGCGGTCTTCAACCTGGCCGAGCCGCTCGCCGACGCCGGGGAGCTGACCGTGAGCTTGCTCTTCGAGCGCTACTATGCGGCCGGGCTGGGGCGGTTCCGCATCGCGGTGACAACCGACTGTCGCCCGGCCGAGGCGCGCGGTCTGCCCGCCGACCTCGAAGACCTCCTGCTGGTGCCGGCCGACCAACTCACCGCCGCGCAGCGGGAGCGTCTGCGGCAGCATTACCTGTCGGTGGCGCCGGAGCTGGCTGCCGAGCACGAGGCGATCAGGAAACTCCGCGACCAGATGCCGGCCTACCCCACGACACTGGTGCTGGCCGAGCGGCCGCCTCAGAACCCGCGACCGACATTTCTCCACCGCCGCGGTGAATTTCTCCAGCCGGCCGAGCGCGTCGAGCCGGACGTACCTTCCGTGCTTCACCCGCTGCCGGAGAACAGTCGGCCCAACCGGCTGACGTTTGCTCGCTGGCTGGTCGATCCGCGCAACCCACTGGTCGGTCGAGTGACCATGAATCGTCAGTGGGCCGCGTTTTTCGGCCGGGGCATTGTCCGCACCGTCGAGGACTTCGGCTTCCAGGGGGAGCCGCCGAGCCATCCCGAATTACTCGACTGGCTGGCCGTCGAGTTGGTCAACCAGGGTTGGTCGATCAAAAAGATGCACCGCCTGATCGTCACCAGCGCCACCTATCGGCAGTCGTCCCGCGTGACGCCAGAGTTACTGGCCCGCGATCCGCCAAACGTGCTTCTGGCCCGCGGCCCGCGCTTCCGGATCGAGGCGGAGCAAATCCGCGATTCGGCTCTCAGGGCGGCCGGCTTGCTGGCGGCGAAGATCGGCGGG
>DATLYH010000032.1:0-6988 GCA_035575035.1 Gemmataceae bacterium | reverse complement strand
GGCGGCGGGCTTCGTCCAACTCCCGCTGTAGCTCGGCCGGCAACGGCAGTAACTCCCCTTCATACCAAAAACGCACCCAACCCTCCAGCAACCCAACCTCCACGTCCAACTCCCGGATCGGATACCGCCCCTGCCGGTTCGGCTTCACACGCCCATACCGCCGCCGATTGTGACGGTACAAAGTCACGTCCTGCGTCTCCGGATAGAAAACCAAGTAATACGGCACCTTCAGCTCCCGCTCATACTTGCGGAAGTTGTCCTCGTAGTCTTTGCGACGGTTGGTCTTGGAGACGTATTCCAACACCCAGAAAGGGGGGGCCGGCTCCAGCGGCACGTTGTAGCTGGTGCCGGCTCGGATGCGTTCGGTCGTCAGGACCACCATGTTGTCTGGGACAACCTGGCCGAGCTTACGTTTTCCTCGCACCGGGTACTGCACCAGGAGTTCGTTGAAGACGTGGACTTCGGGGCGGCGAGCCCTTACCAGGGCCAGGCTTTCCAGGGTAATTTCGCGTTGGGTGGCTTGGGCGGTGGCTTCCATGAAGTGCTCCAGGGGTAAGCGGCGTAGGTATTCCTGCGCTGCTTCCTCATAGGCGATGTCTTGCAGTGCCCGCGGCAGATGGGGAGACATCAGACCTTCCTCCGTGGAATAGTGACCCACGGTGACTGTACCAGAAGACCGGTAAGTCGAGAAAGGGCGGTTGCGGCGGGGAAAGACAAACAAGGAACAAGTTACAAGGAGCAAGTTACAAGGAGCAATTGCCCCTGTTCCTTGCCGCTTGTTAACTTGTTCCTTGTAACTTGTCCGTTGTTCCGAGAGCCTACGGATTCTTGCCCTCGGTGATCTCCTTGAGGCGGGCTTTCTGGGCGTCGGTAAGCACCTTCATTAACTCGGCCCTTTCCTCTGTCTTCAGTTGCTTGATCTGCGCTTCCAGGGCGCTGATCTTGGCGTCGTAGTCCGCCTGGATGCGGTAGACCTTCTGCACCTGCTCTTCACTCAGACCGAGTTTTCTCCAATTGGGCGGCAGCTGCCCTTTGAGTTTGACCGCCGGCTCCTTCTTGTCGTTTTTCTTGTCCTGCCCGACCGACCAGCCGCCCAGCACCAGGGCTATGATCAGCACGACGAGCAGTAGGCGAAGTTGGGCCATGGGCCGTCCTCCTTCGGAAGGGTAAGGGTAGATGGGACGCCACCTGTCGAGTGGGTATACGGCAGTGAGTCAGCGTCCGTCAAGAAAAAAACGGACGGAATCACCTCACTTTTGCAGCTATCCGAAAAAGGAGGCGGTTGCCGTTCCAACCGGGCTGCGAGGCGGGAGCGGGCGCCGGGCAGGGGTACAGCAACGACCCCAAGCCGTGCAGTGTGTTCACCCTTGGCCGCGTGGTACTCCTGGCGATGACAGGGACAAGCAATCCCAGCCGCTGCGGTGGGTCATCGCGGCCCTCGGGAGGGCCGCCCCCAACTGGGGATGATTCAGAGATGGACGGCTAGCGTGCGGCCGAGATCAGCCGTGTCATTCGGGGAGCGGCCAAGCGGCGCCCAGGGCCTGGCGCTGCTTTTGGGTGATGGCGTCGATGCCCAGTTTGCCCAGCTTCAGCAGCCGGTCAAGTTGGCTGCGGCTGAAGGTGGCCTCCTCGCCGGTGCCCTGGACCTCGACGAACTGGCCGGCGCCGGTCATCACCAGGTTGAGGTCTACCTCGGCGTCCCGGTCTTCTTCGTAATCGAGGTCGAGTAGCTCGACGTCGTTCAGCAGGCCGACGCTGACCGCCGCCACGCTGCCGCGGATGATGGTGTTGACCGGGCCGAGGACCTGCTTGCTGGCGGTCAGGGCATCGACCAGGGCGACGTAGGCGCCGTTAATAGCGGCGGTGCGGGTGCCGCCGTCGGCTTCGAGGACATCGCAGTCGATCCAAAGAGTGCGTTCGCCGAGCATTTGCAGGTCCACGACGGCGCGGAGGCTACGGCCGATCAGCCGCTGGATCTCGACGCTGCGGCCGTCGATCTTGCCGGCGCGGTCGCGCGGCTTGCGCGGGCTGGTGCTGCCGGGGAGCATGCCGTACTCCGCCGTCAGCCACCCCTTGCCGGTGCCGACCAGAAACGGCGGTACCGACGCCTCGACGCTGCACGTGCAGAGCACCATCGTCCGCCCCATGCGGACCAGGACGCTGCCCGGCGCGTGCCGGGTATAGCGGCGGCGGAAGGTGAGGGGACGTAGTTCGTCCGGTCGTCGGCCGTCGTGACGCATGGTTGGTTCTCATCAGGCCAGCAGCCATTGCAGCAGCGCCTTCTGGGCATGCATCCGGTTGCCCGCTTGCTGGAAGACGACGCTCCGCGGGCCATCGAGGACCTCGTCGGTGATTTCCTCGCCCCGGTGAGCCGGCAGGCAGTGCATCACCCGGGCGTGCGGCGGCGCCAGCGCCACCAGGGCGCCGTTCACCTGATAACCGGCGAAGCGGACCTGGCGCTCCTCGCGCTCCGCCTCCTGGCCCATGCTCGTCCAGACATCGGTGTAAATCACATCGGCGGTCCGCACGGCCCGGCGCGGGTCGCCGTCTTCGACCAACTCGGCCTGGGGCAGCCGTTGCCGGTAAAGCCGCAGGAACGACTCACCGAAACGGTATCCCTCGGGGGCGGACAGCACAAACCGGATGCCGAGCATCCCGCAGCCGACCGCCAGCGACCGGGCCACATTGTTGCCGTCGCCGACGAACACCACCGTCCGCCCCGCCACCTCACCGAATAATTCCTGCAAGGTGAACAGATCGGCCAGCGCCTGACAGGGATGGCCGTGGTCAGACAGCCCGTTGATCACTGGGCAGCACGAGTAGGCGGCGAAGGCCTCGACGGTCTCGTGGCGGAAGGTGCGGAGCACCACGGCATCGACGTACTGGCTCATGGCCCGGGCGAAATCCGGGATGCTCTCGCGCGAGCCGAAGCCGACTTCACTGCCGGGGAGGAAGATGCTGGCTCCGCCAAGTTGAGCCATCGCCGCCTCGAAACTGCCGCGCGTCCGCAGCGACGGCTTCTCGAAGACCAGCCCCAGCACCTTGCCCAGCAAGGTCGGCTTGCGCTCGCCGCGCCCGTGGGCCGCCTTCAACCGGGCCGTCTCTTCCAATAAGTAAATCAACTCGTCGCGGCTCAGGTCAAACAGGGTGAGGAAGTGCCGCATGGTAGGGGTCAGGGGTCAGGGGTCAGGGGCCAGGAATCAGGTAAGGTCTTCCCTGACCCCTGACCCCTGGCCCTTGGCCCCTATGTCTTGTATGTCAGCAGCACCTCTTCCAGGATGCTGCACCCTTCATCTAGCTCACGGTCGGTAAGGGTCAGGGCCGGCAGTAGGCGGAGGACCGTGCTGTGCGTGCAGTTGATCAGCAGCCGCCGCTGCAAGCATTGGTTGACAATCGCCGCCCCCTCCACCGCCAGCTCAATGCCGATCATCGCCCCCATGATGCGAAGGTCCTGGATCAGCGGGCAGCGCGGCCGGATCGCTTCGAGGCGCTCACGGAAGCGGGCGCCGATCTGCCCGGCCCGCGCCAGCAGGCCATCCGCCTCGATGGTCTCGATGGCGGCCAGAGCGGCAGTGCAAGCGATCGGGTTGCCGCCGAAGGTGGCCGCATGGGTGCCCGGCACCAGTTTCTCAGCGAACTGCGGCCGGGCCACCAACGCGCCGCAGGCGACGCCGCCGGCCAGCGACTTGGCCAGGGTCATGGCATCGGGCGGAACGTCCCAGTGCTGGTGCGCGAACCAGCGGCCGGTGCGGCCCATACCGGACTGCACCTCATCGAAGATCAGCATCAGGTGGTGGCGGTCGGCCAATTCGCGTAACCCCGCCAGATAGCCGGCCGGCGGCACGTTGATCCCTCCCTCCCCCTGGATTGGCTCGACCAGGATGGCGCAGGTCTCGGCGTCGATCAACTTGGCGGCCGCGTCCAGATCGCCGAACGGGGCGTAGGCGAAGCCGGCCAGGAGCGGCTCCAGTCCCTGGTGGTACTTCGGCTGGCCGGTGGCGCTGAGGGCGCCGTAGGTCCGGCCGTGGAAGCTGTTGAACATGGTGACGATCTTGTACCGTCCCGGTCGGCCGTTCAACCGGGCCAGCTTGATTGCCGCCTCGACCGCCTCGGTGCCGCTGTTGCAGAAGAAGCACTGGCCGCCCCAGCCGGTCCGCTCGCTCAGCGCCTGGGCGAGCCGGCCCTGCGGCTCGGTGTACCAGGTGTTGGGCACGTGGATCAGTTGGCCGACCTGCTGCCGCACCGCCTCGACCACCCGCGGCGGGCAGTGACCGAGCAGGTCGCAGCCCCAGCCGACGAAAAAGTCGAGATAGCGGTTCCCTTCGGCGTCCCAGACCCACGACCCCTCGCCGCGCACCAGGCAAACCGGGTAGCGCGTGTAATTGCCGATGACATGCCGGCGGTACAGCTCGATGACTTGTTCGCTGGTCATTGGTCATTGGTCATTCGTCATTAGTCATTGGTCATTGGTCATTAGGAAGACGTTCGACTGGCTCTTACTAATGACCAATGACCAATGACGATCAGGAAAGGGCGATCTCGGTCCCCACGCCGCGGTCGGTGTAGATCTCCAGGAGCAAGGAGTGCCGCAGTCGGCCGTCGATGACGTGCGTCTTGCGGACGCCGGCTTGCAGGCTGTCCAGGCAAGCCTCGATCTTGGGGATCATCCCCTCGTCGATGACGCCGCGGGCGATCAGGTCGCGGCAGCCGGCCGGGTCAAGACTGCTGATCAGGGAGTTCTCGTCGGAGCGGTCCAGCAGGATGCCCGGCGTGTCGGTCAGGAAGACCAGCTTCTCCGCCTGGAGGTTCGCGGCCACGGCGGCAGCGGCTGTGTCGGCGTTGACATTCAGCCAATTGCCCTCCGCGTCAACGGCCAGCGAGGGGATCACCGGCACCACGCTGGCGGCGCAGAAGTCTTCGATCAGCGGCCGATCAACCCGCGTCACCCGGCCGACGTAGCCCAGGTCGATCGGTTGGCCGTCCTCGCCGGGGAGCCGCAGCCGTTCGCCGAACAGGCACTGCAAGGGCCCGGTGTGCAAGCCGACGGCCCGGCCGCCGAGCTGGCGGATCTGGGCCACGATGTCGGCGTTGATCTCCTCGCGGAGGACGCGGACGACGATGGCCAGGGTCGCTTCATCGGTGTAGCGGCGGCCCTGGATCTTGCGCGGCACCAGCCCCGCAGCCGCCATCGCCCGGTCGATCGGCTTGCCGCCGCCGTGGACCAGGATCGGCCGCATGCCGACCGTCTCCATGAAGACCACGTCTTGGAGCAAGGCGCGCAGGCCATCAGGGTCTTCCATGACGCTGCCGCCCAACTTGATGACCGTCAGCCGGTCGCGGAAGGTGCGGATATAGCTGAGCGCCTCGATCAGTACGTCGGCCTTGCGGATGGCAGCATCCATCGGATTACTGCGGGGAACGGCATCGACCGGGTCACGGGGAGAACAAAAAGTGATTGTAGATGCGACCAGGGCAGAGTCAATGGCCCGGCCCAGGCGCCGCCAGCGCGGCCCAGAGTTTTGCTGGCCATCTCTTGAAGGGGTGCTAAGATACTACCCCTGGAGGACATAGTTCGTATGGCCGGGCGGCCATGCGCGATCCGGTTAGGGCCCTTTCAAGGGGAGGACATCCGATGCGCAAGACATGGTGGGTGATGGTAGCGCTGCTGGTCTTCGCCATGGTGGCGACCGTGTACGCCCAGGAGAAGGAGGCCACGCTCAAGGGGAAGGTCACCTGTCTGAAGTGCGACCTGAACAAGGCCGACAAGTGCACGACCGTCATCGTGGTCAAGGAAGGGGGGAAGGACGTCATCTATCAATTTGACGCCGATGCCCACAAGAAGTACCACGGCCCCATTTGCAAGGAGGGGAAGGAAGGAACGGTGACCGGCACCGTCTCGGAAAAGGAGGGCAAGAAGTTCATCAAGGTAAACAAGGTGGACTACGGCAAGTAGTCCTGTGCTTCCCAACGCGTTGGCTTGCCGAAATTACGCCGCCACCCTTTCTTCCCACCGGGAGATGGGGTGGCGGCGGCGTTTCCGGAGCGCCCTCGGCAGGAGGCGGCAGCCCTTAGCCGTTATCGAGGGGCCGGCGTTATTTCCATTCGCCCTGCTTCTCGCAGCGATTCATGGCGATTGTCTCTGCACTGTTTGGGGCGGCGAAGGTTGACTCGTCAGGGAGCCTTGCAGCCGGTCCAGATACCGCCGAGCCACCCGTGTGTTCTGGGTGCCAGGTGTTTCAGGGCAATCAGCGTGGCAACGGTCAGCATCGTCCTTCTTGGTAACCAGCGAGTAAGGGGCATTTTGTCCTCCCTGACGAATGGGTGAAACCAGGCCGGCCTCGGAGTCGAACCGAGCAGGATGCGTCTTTACCACACCCTCAAGCGGGTTTGCAGCCCGTGGGGGGCGCCGACCCCCTCTACCGGCCTTGAATAACCGGTTCAGCGGCAGGCCGCTTTGGCCGAAAACGCCAAAGCGGCGGTGTGACGATGAGGAGCACAACGGAACAAGAGAACGGGCATGCCGTCGGAATCAGCGGCTACTTCAGGTGAAGCCCGGGTCAACGGGCATGGAGGGAAGGAGCGGATAGATGCCCGCCGCGGCGAGTTGCCGGGTTGAACCGGCGTGAAATGCGAAGAACACGCAACAGCCTCTTTCTCAACAGGGCATACTTTATCGCGATGGGGTGTCGAAGTGTCCAGCCCTTCCTCTGACCGGCCTGTCGCCCGACGGCTGCCCGTGACGGGCGCATGCCAGCGGCCCCAAAGGCGGACGCCGTCCCAAGCCAAGGGTCCAGGACGGCGTCCGCAGCGATCCCTGGTTCAACCAGGCGTAGCGTGCATCGGCTGACTACTTTTCGGGCAGGATCTTGGACAGGTCGGCCACGATGCGGTCAATGTCCTTGTCCTTCAACTCGCCCTTCTTGAAGGCGTGATTGGCCTTCACCACTCCCTTGGTGTAGAGCACCACGGTCACGTCCGCGTCCTTGGC
>DATLYH010000031.1:0-3626 GCA_035575035.1 Gemmataceae bacterium | reverse complement strand
GAGCAGACGGCCTGGTACAACCCCGCCCGCCGTGACGGGGCCGATGTCCGCGAGGGGGTCGAGGTCCGGACGGTCCTGGTCGAGAAGGGGCGGGTCGTGGGGGTGGAGACCAACGAAGGGCGGTATTCCTGCGGCGGTGTGGTGCTGGCCACCGGGCCGTGGGCCGCCCGATTGGCTGGCGACCTCGGCGTCAAGCTGCCGGTGCAAGCTTGCCGCACCCAGGTAGCCCTGTTCCGCCGCCCGGTCGATTGCCCCCGCCGCGGCGCGGTCTACGGCGACTTCGTCCAGGGGATCTACTTCAAGCCGACACACGGCGAGATGATTCATGCCGGCAGTCTGGCCGGCGAGGAGATCCACCATCCGGTCGATCCTGACCATTACAACGAAGCGGCCGACGGCGATTGGCTGCCGCAGGTCCGCCAGCGCCTGGCCCGCCGCTACCCGGCGATGCACCGCGGCTACGGCCGGGGCGGCTTCGGCGCCCTGTACGAGATCACCCCCGACTGGCACCCGATCCTCGACCGTCTGCCGGGTGTGGAAGGGGCCTACTGCGCCGTCGGCTTCAGCGGCCACGGCTTCAAGATGTCGCCGATCGTCGGCCAGCTCATGGCCGAGCTGATCGTTGACGGGCGGGCCTCGACGCTGGACATCACCCCCCTCCGCCTCGCCCGCTTCGAGGAAAACGACCTGGTCAAGACACCTTACGCTTACGGGGTGATGGGATAGAAAGCGGGGGATCGAGAACCCCTTCAGGGCAAGGGCCGCTTCGGGGGATGGCTTTATTCGTCCGTCATTGGTTTCCCCAATGACAAATGACGACGTTTGTGCTTATCCGGCAAGTAGTTGGGTCTGAAACCCGGTGCCGGGGAGACTGCGGCTGTCCGGCGTCGTCCCTGACGAGTAGGCAATCTTAATTGTTTGCACGTCCAGGGGTTGTGTCCCTTTTTGTAACAGGTCTATATCGCTGGGCTGCCCATCGGCTAGAATATCGAAGCGGCCCAGAGGTTCGTCTCCGGCGGATCGCCGGGGATGGTGTGAAGGGAGCCTCTCGAAAATCACCTGTACCCTCCCGGCCGGCCCGTTTCTCCCAAGAACACTTGGCTGCCCGAACGACTGCCGCTGGTGCAGGCGGTCGGGCGGCTCAATCGTGAGCAGCTATGGCCACCGCTCGTGCCCAAAGACTGGTCAACGGTTGGGACACGATTCGCTACGAACTGCTGAACAGCCGTATCTGCGATCTGGAACTGAAAATCGAGGGCTCGCCGGTGGAGGTTTACGTCCGGCGGCTCTACCGGGAGCTGGAACAGAAAGGGCTCCAGTTCCGCCCGGATGTCTACCCGACCGACAGCTGGGGATGTCCTGATGAGGTGCCGGTCATTGGCATCCCGTTTTACCTGACCGACAAGCGGCTGGCCCGTCTGGAGGAAGAGCAGACCGGCGAGATCGAGACCGGCCCGCAGATCATGATGCTGCTGCGGCACGAGGCCGGCCACGCCATCAACTACGCCTACCGGCTCTACCGCAACCCGGAATGGGTCGAGGTCTTCGGCTCGTTCTCGAAGCCGTACCGCGACACCTTCCGGCCCAACCCGTTTAGCCGGCAGTTCGTCCGCCACCTGCCGCACCACCAGTACGGCCGGACCTATGCCCAGAAGCATCCCGACGAGGACTTCGCCGAGACGTTCGCCGTCTGGTTGACACCGCGTTCCGGCTGGCGCCGCCGCTACCGCAATTGGCCGGCCCTGCGCAAACTCCAGTTTGTCGATCGACTGATGAAATCGATCCGGGAGGAGCCGCCCAAGTGTACCCGCGGGCAGCTTTGCACCCCGGCGTCGGAGATGGATATTCTCCTGGCGGAGCACTACGGCCAGCGGGCCGAACGCTACCGCACAGCCGCCCAGGGCTATGTCGATGACAAGCTCCGTGAGGTCTTCCCGCCGGCGCGCGGCCGAACGCTTGTCCCGGCTGGCGAGTTACTCCGCAAGCACCGCGACGACCTGGTCAGCCGGGTGACGCGCTGGAGTGGGCTGGACGAGGAAGAGGTCCGCACCTTGCTGCTGAAACTGGAGGATCGGGCCGACGCCCTGGGTCTTTGTTTCCGCCGCGGCCACCTGGCGGCCAAGATCATGGATGTGACCTCCCTGGCCACCGCCCTGGCGATGGACTTCGCCTACACCGGACGACTGACCGGGTAGTCGTTCGGCGTCCTTTGTCATTGGGGGAAACCAATGACGAATGACCAATTCACGTCGTGGCGGTCTGCGGCTGGGGGAGTGGCTGGGCGGCGCGCTTGCGATCCGGCTCGGGGAGCATGGGGATTTCCAGGTCGTAAGGCATCGGTTCCAGGGCGGCCCGGACGATCATCTGGAGTAATTGCGGATAGGTAATCCCGGCCTTCTCTGCCGAGCGGGCCAGGCCCATTCCTTCGTCGAGGCAGGGGTTGCAGTTCACCTCCAAAACGCAGGGCTGGCCCATCTCGTCCAGGCGCATGTCCACCCGGGCGTAGCCGCGGGCGCCGACGGCGCGGAAGGCCCGCAGGGCCACATCGCTGATGCGCCGGGCCAACTCCGGCTCCACATTCGCCGGGCAGATCACCCGGGTCTTCTGGTATTCTGTCGAGGTCTCGATCCACTTGGCGGCATACGACATGATCGGCGGGATGTCCGGCGGCAGGGCGGAGTAATCGACCTCGGCCAGCGGCAAGACGCGCAGCCGATTGCCGCCGAGGATGCTGACGTTGAACTCCCGCCCGGGCAGGAAGCGCTGGGCCAGGGCCGGCTGTTTGTAAGTTTGCAGGATCTCGCGGACCTTGAGCTTCAGCGCCTTCTTGGAGTGGACCACCGACGTGCGGTCCAGGCCGACGCCGGCGTGCTCCTGGCTGGCCTGGACGATGATCGGGAACTGCCAGGCATGCTGATCGACGGCGCGGACGGTTTCGAGGATGGCGGTGTTGGGCGGGATCGGAATGCCGACGCCGGCCAGCAGACTGGCGGTCATGAACTTGTAGCGCGTCAGCCCCAGGGCCAGGGCGGGCGAGCCGGTCATGGGAAAGCCCATCATCCGCACCAAGGCCGCCAGGCGCATGTCATACAGGGCCCCGTGGACAACATCGTCGTAGAGATTGAAGACCACGTCGGGGCGAAGCCGCCGCAGTTTGCGCTGGAAGGCGAACAGGTCGTGGGCCAGCGGCAGGACGGTGACGGTGTGCCGCAGCCGCCGGAGCGTGCGCGCGATGTGTCGGATCTGGGTGCGCAGGTCGGACATGCCCGCGCGGTCTTCGGGCGGCTCCGGCTGCCCTTCGGTGTACGCGTTGTAGACGATGGCGATGTGAAGTCGCTTCATGAGCCCCGTGGGTTGAAGATCAATTGTCCGGATCGCCGCCCGGGCAAGCGGTCGGCTCCGGCCCGGTGATGCGAGTCATTCCGGGGCCGGCTCAGTCCGACGTTAGCCGGCGTGCTCCTCCCCGCGGTGCCGGTTGGGTAAGGCGAACCGCCCGACACCACCCTTCTCATTCTTCCGGGATGCGCGAAGAAAATCAATCGGAAGGGGACGGCCCGATGAAGAAATCGCCGCCGCGGACCCGCGGCTTGCAGCGCCCGGAATGACTCTTTCCGAGCCCGGAGCGT
>DATLYH010000030.1:0-21210 GCA_035575035.1 Gemmataceae bacterium | reverse complement strand
CGGTGGCGCTTTGGCGCCCCCAGTGCCGCCACGCCCACATCGACCTGCGCTGGCACCCCCCGCCGATTGACTGCCGACTGATGGCCGACCCTGACCAACTCGGCCAGGTCTTTCTGAATGTCATCGGCAACGCTGTCGAGGCGGTCGGGGCCGGCGGCTGGGTCGAGGTGGAATTGCGGATTGCGGATTGCGGATTGCGGATTGAGCCGGGAGAATCTGCCATCCGCCATCCGCCATCCGCAATCGTCACGGTGGTCGATTCTGGGCCGGGACCGCCGCCGGAGGTGGCCGGGCGCCTTTTCGAGCCATTCGTCAGCGGCAAGAAGGACGGCGTGGGGCTAGGGCTGGCCGTCGCCCGGCAGGTGATCGAGGCGCACGGCGGGCGGATCGACTGGCGCCGCGAGGCCGACCGGACCTGCTTCATGATTGAGCTGCCGCTGGAGCCGAGGGGCGAGGAAGAGCTAACCAATGAAAGGAACGGGAGTGAGCCGGGTTTTGATCGTCGATGACGAGGAAGCGGTGTGCTGGGCTCTGGAACGGGCCCTGACCCAGGAGGGACACCAGGTAGTGGTGGCGGCCTCAGCCGAGGAGGGATTCGCCATCGCCCAGCGTCAGCCGGTCGATGCCGTCGTGCTGGACGTGCGCCTGCCGGGGCTCGATGGTCTGTCGGCACTGGGCCGGTTGCGCCAGCTGACCAGGGACGCGCCGGTCATTGTGGTGACGGCATACGGCAACCTGAACACGGCGGTGCGGGCAGTCGAGGGGGGCGCCTTCGACTACCTGGCCAAGCCGTTCGACCTGGGCCAGGCGCTGGAGGCTGTCGGCCGGGCGGTCCAGCGTCGGGCACTGCAGGGCCAGGTTCCTACGGACGACGGCGAGCCGGACACCGGGCCGGAGGAGATCGTTGGCCGAAGCCCGGCCATGCAGGCGGTCTTCAAGCGGATCGCCCTGGCCGCGCCGCGCGACACCTGCGTGCTGATCACCGGCGAGAGCGGCACCGGCAAGGAGCTGGTCGCCCGGGCCATTCACCGCTACAGCGCCCGCCGCGACCGGCCGTTCCTCCCCGTCCATGTCGCCGCCCTCAACCCGAACCTGGTCGAGAGCGAGCTATTTGGGCACGTCAAAGGGGCGTTTACCGGGGCGACCCAGTCCCGCCCCGGACTGCTGGCCCTGGCCGACGGCGGCACGGTGTTCCTGGACGAACTGGCCGACATCCCGCTGCCGGTGCAGGTGAAGTTGCTCCGCGTGCTGGAACATAACGAGGTGATGCCGGTGGGCGGCACCCAGCCGCAGCCGCTCGACATCCGCATCCTGGCGGCCACGCATCAGGACCTGGCCCGCCGAGTGGCCGAGGGGCACTTCCGCCACGACCTGTTCTTCCGCCTCAACGTTTTCCAGATCCATCTGCCGCCGTTGCGCGAGCGGCCCGAGGACATCGTACCGTTGGCGGAACACTTCCTGCGCCGCTTCGAGCCGCGCGCCTTGCCGTTGTTGCCCCAGACGGAGCAGTATTTGAAGTCGCTGCCGTGGTTCGGCAATGTCCGCGAGCTGCGCAACGCCCTGGAGCACGCGGCCATCGTGGCCCGGGGCGGGCCGCTGCTGCCGGAGCACTTCCCCGCGCTGGCTGTCGGCCCGTCGCCGGCGGACCCGGCCGAGCAGCTGGCGGCAGCCGTCCGGCTGTGGGCGGCCCAGCGGATCAGCGCGTGCGGGGCCCAGACGCCGACTCACCTGTATGCCGACTTGCTCCGTCAGGTGGAGCCGGTGCTTCTGGAGGAGGTGATGCGCCGTGTTCAGGGGAACCGGCAAGAGGCGGCGCGCTGGCTGGGCCTGAACCGCGCCACGGTGCGCAAACTGCTGGCGCGCTATTTCCCGTCGGCCCCGCCCTTGAAGCCGTCCGGTTAGATGAGCCGGCCCACCTTGGGGTACTCGGCTGGCTCCACCGCCCTGCGAACGTTGGCGGGAGGGAAATTCTCCTGGATGACACTCGGTGCCGTTCTCGTCGCGGACGCTCTGGGCGCTGACAAAATCTGCCTGCTATCCCAGGCTTGCGGCTTGAAGGGGGGACGGCCCGAATTCTGGCGAATTCGGCTACGTCTCGGGGGATAACTCGCATGAGGGCGGATTCGGCGACGGATAGCGCGAGCGGATTAGGTGCGCTGGCTGCCCCGCCGTAGACGGGCCGGCTTGTACGACGAGTCCGCCGTCGCCAGCAGGTAGCGGAGGCCCTGCTTGAGGTTGGTCCGTGCGCCGCTGTTCAGATAGCGGGCCCACTCGGGCCGCTCTTCCCCGCGGAACCATGCCAGATGCGCCAGGGCCCAGCCGAACATCGGCGGCGTCATGTACTCCGGCTTGAGCAGGTCCGTATCCGGCCACTTGGTGTACTGGCTCTCCCAGTTCCGGGGCGTGTTGGCCAGGAAGATGCCCAGCCCGAAATGAACGACGGTGAGATCAGTGAGCAGCTCGTTGTCGAACGCCTCTCGCATGATCCGGCCCTCGCCCAGCAGCCGGACATGGGCCAGCTCGTGGGCGATGGTGCCGACCAGTCCCATCGGATCGTCCAGCCCAGACTTGTCGATACGGATGATAAACTTCCGCTCGCCCTCCTCGTAGGTGCCGGCCGCACCAGGGAGGTAGTGGCCGGCATCGTTCACCAGCCAAATCTTGCCGGCCTCGGCCACGAATTTGAGGGCGACAAGGTCCGGCACCACATCCATGTAGCTGCACACGCGGTCAAGCAACTTACGGACGGCCTTCTTGGACCCGTCATACCGGTCGGGGAAGAACTCGGCGGTCGGGAGCACAATCTGCCGGCCGGTGAATGCGTTGTCGTCGAACTCCTCGGCCAGCCAGGCAAGCCGCTCCTCCACCCATGCCTTTGCGGCGGGGTCGCACGGACATGACGGTCGGAAAAGCCAGTCGAGCATCGGACCCCTCACTGACCCTCACTGAAGCCGGTCAATGTTTCAAGGGCGACGCGCTGGGCCGACCGCCCCTCAATACAGCAGGCGGGTGAGTTTGTCGCGGTACTCATCGGCCAACTCGCTGCGGACACCGACGACCTGGAAGACCTGGACCATCGCCTCGCGCACCTTCGACGACGCCAGCGCCCGGTCCATCTCGGCGGCGGCCAGCAGCGTCTGGAGTGCCTCGGCATGTCGGCCGGCGGCGGCCAAGACCACGCCAAGTTGGTAGCGATACTCGGCATTTTGCGGGTCGGCCTCCACTCGGCGGCGGGCCGTCGCTTCGTCGCCGAACTCGCGGGCCAGCCGACGCAAAGACACGATCGCCTCCAGCCGCTCCGCCTCGGCCCCATGCTCGCCGACCCGACCCGCCCGAGCCAGCAATTCGCCGGCCTCGTCATCCTGGCCGCGGGCAACCAGCAGGCGCGCCAGCCCAACGAGGGCGCCATCGTGGTTGCGATCCAGTTCCAGGGCCCGGCGGTAGCGCGCCTCGGCTTCGGCGGGATTGCCGACCTCCAGCGCCGCGGCCTCGGCGACGATTCGGTCGGCCTCGGTGGGTAGGAGCCGGTCCACGAATTCGCGGACTGCCGGCTCCGGGTAGAGACCGACGAACTCGCCGACGAGCCGGCCGTCGCGGAAGGCCTTGACCGCGGGAATCCCCTCGATGCCGTATTCCAGAGCCAGACGCTGGTTCTCGTCGATGTTGACCTTGGCCAGGATGAACTCTCCCTGCTTCTCCCGGGCGAGTTGCTCCAGGATCGGCCCGAGCATCCGGCAGGGGCCGCACCATGGCGCCCAGAAATCGACGACCACCGGCCGTTCGCGTGAGCGTTCGATCACCTGGCGATCAAAGTCGGCCTCGCCCACGTCGATGACCCAGGGGGACGTCGTCTCACTCACCGCTCACCTCCACTCAAAAAACCGTTCCGCGTCAGCGATCAGCCCTCCTCTGTCGTAGTATAGAGGCTGGCGAGCGCGAGAGGTACGGGGCCGCCCGGCGCGCTCGCCCCCTCACCCCTTCCCCTCGCAGGGGGAGAGGGGAAGGGGTGAGGGGGCTCGCCGCTAAACGAGGGTCTGTCCGTGCAGCTGATTCTGGGGTTGATCATCATTGCCGCTGCGGTGACGGCCGTTCTGCGCCGGGTGGACGTGCGGCTGGCGCTGCTGCTGGCGGCGCTGGCGCTGGGGATCGTCGCCGGCGAACCCGAGGCGGTGGTACGGACCTTCCTGGCAACCTTCAGCGACTCCAAGTTCGTGGTGCCGATCTGCACGGCGATGGGTTTCGCTCAGGTGCTGCGGCACACCGGCTGCGATCAACACCTGGTGCATCTGCTGACCCGGCCGCTGCGGCGCGTGCGCTTCCTGCTCATCCCGGGGGCGGTGGGGGTAGGTTTTCTGGTGAACATGCCGGTGATCAGCCAGACCAGCACGGCCGTGGCGGTCGGTACCGTGCTGGTCCCGCTGCTTTTGGCCGCCCGTATCTCGCCGGTGACCACCGGGGCGGCGCTGCTGCTCGGCTCGTCGCTGGGGGGCGAGTTGCTCAACCCTGGGGCGCCCGAGTTGAACACGATCAGCAACGCCCTCCAGAAGCGGGGACTGGCGGTCGGCTCGGCGGACTGCGTGCAACACGTCTTTCCCCTAGTGATGGTCCAGCTCGGCCTGGCAACCGCCGTCTTCTGGGCGTGGAGTCTTTGGGCCGAGCGAAGCAAACTCCCGGAGGAGTCGGCGGCGCCTCCCGAAAAGGCGGCGGAGGCGCCGGCATTCCGCGTCAATCTGCTCAAGGCGGCCGTGCCTCTGCTCCCCCTGGCCCTGCTCTTCATGACCGCCCTGCCGCAGCGGCTGTTCGCCGTCCCCCGGGCCTGGCTGGTCGGGCTGGACGAACGGCCGGAGTTGTACAGCACCCGGCTGATCGGGGCGGCGATGCTGGTTGGCGTGGTCGCGGCCACGCTCCTCAGCCCCCGGGCCCTGCCGGGAGTGGCGCGGGCGTTCTTCGAAGGGGCCGGCTACGCTTTCACCCACATCATCGCGCTTATCGTCGCCGCTTCCTGCTTCGGCAAGGGGGTGGAGCAGATCGGCCTGGCGGGACTGCTCGGCGGCCTGATCGAGAGTTTCCCGGCCCTGCTGCTCCCCTCGGCGGGGTCGCTGCCGCTGGCATTCGGCTGGGTGAGCGGCTCCGGGATGGCTGCCACGCAAAGCCTGTACGACCGGTTCTTTGCTGAGCCTGCGCTGGAACTGGGCATCGACCCGGTCCATGTCGGTGCTGTCGTCTCGATTGCCGCGGCCGCCGGTCGAACCATGTCGCCGGTCGCCGCCGTCACGCTGATGTGTGCCTCGCTGACCGGGACTACCCCGCTCCAGCTGTCGCGCCGGGTGGCGGGCCCGCTGCTGGCCGGCACGGCGGTCATGGTGCTCGTCGCCATGCTGATGGCCGCGGCGTGAGAATCGGTGAATTTGCTGGCCGACGCCCGCCGGGACTGCTACAAGTAAGAAGCTCGCTCTCGCCGGAGTCCAGCCATGCGAACTACCTGGGTCGTTGCTGCGTCGGCCCCGCTCCTCTTCCTGAACCTGCTCCTGCCGGCCTGGGCAGAGGCGCCCCCCTTTTACCCCGACAAAACCAAATTGCTGGTCTACCGCGATGCCGACGGCACGGAACACCCTGTCCGCACCGCCGCCGACTGGGCCAAGCGCCGGGCCCATATCCTCGCCCACATGCAGCAGGTCATGGGACCGCTGCCCGACGACGCACGCAAGGTGCCGCCCGACGTCAAGGTCGAGGAAGAGGTCAGGACCGACAAGTTTGTCCGCCGCAAGCTGACCTTCGCCGTCGAGAAGGGGGACCGGCTGCCGGCGTACCTGCTCATCCCGCATGAGCGCAAGGGTCGGCTGCCGGCTGTGCTTTGCCTCCACCCGACGCACCGCGAGCTAGGCAAGGGCGTGGTGGCCGGGCTCGGACCCAAGGATGACCGCCATTATGCCGTCCATCTGGCTGAGCGCGGCTACGTCACGTTGGCGCCGGATTACGTGAACATGGGCGAGTACAAGTTCGATCCCTACGCGAACGGCTACGCCAGCGCCACCATGAAGGGCATCTGGAACCATAGGCGCTGTGTGGACCTTTTGCAGTCGCTGCCCGAGGTCGATCCGCTCCGGATCGGTGCCCTGGGCCACTCGCTCGGCGGGCACAACAGCATGTTCGTCGCCGTCTTCGACGAGCGGATCACGTGCGTGGTGTCGAACTGCGGCTTCTGCAGCTTTCCGACCTATTTCAAGGGAAATCTCAAAGGGTGGAGCCACGACGGCTACATGCCGCGCATCCGCACCGTTTATGAATTGAAGCCGGAGAAGATGCCGTTCGACTTCCCCGAGGTGGTAGCGGCCCTGGCGCCGCGGCCGTTCCTGGCCAGCGCCCCGGTCAATGACCACAATTTCGATGTGCAGGGGGTCAAGGACTGTATCACGGCGGCCCGGCCGGTGTACCAACTCCTGGGCGCCCCCGAGAAACTGGCGGCCAACTACCCCGACTGCGACCACAATTTTCCGCCCGAGGTTCGCCGGGTGGCGTATGAGTGGCTGGACCGATGGCTTCAGGGAAAGCCCAAATGACGAATGGCGAATGACCAATGACGAAAGAAGCACGAATGACGAATGGCGAATGACGAAACAAGGAGGGAAGGGGGCACGTCGGCTCCCGGTGCTCTCCCCTCGATGGGGAGGCTCACACTTCCGCTATTCGTCATTGGGGCTTTGTCATTCGGCATTCTTTCGTCATTGAGGCTTCGTCATTCGGCATTCCCAGTGTGGGGATGTACCATGCGATCGCTCTTCCTCGTGTTTGGGTTGACGGGCGGGGTGCTGCCGTTGCTGGCCGGGCCGGGGGCCGAGGCGCCGCCGCGGGTCATCGACCTGTCGCTGCTAGTGGCGCCTGAGCTGCCTTGCACCTGGGCCGCCGGCGCGCCGCCGTTCGTGATTCACCATTACCAGCGCATCGGGCCGGCCAGCCCGTACAACAGCGACATCCTGATCATCGACGAGCACACCGGCACCCAGCTTGATGCGCCCGCCCACTTCATCCCGCCGCCGGAGTCCAAGCTCCCTAATGCCGGGCCGCTCAACAAGATGACCGCCGAGCGCATACCGGCCTGGCAGTTCGGCGGCGAGGCCTGCGTCATCGACTGCCGCGACCTGCTCGATACCACCCCCAACGGCCGCAGCGACCTGATCAAGAAAGAGCGGATCATCGCCTGGGAGAAGAAGCATCGGCCGCTCGGCCCCGGCGACGTGGTGCTGTTCTACAGCGGCTTCAGTGACAAGTACTACAAGCCGTTCCCCGAAGGACGGCGTTTCACGGCCGACCCGCTGGCCGGCCGGTCGCCCGGCTGGCCCGATCCTGACCCGGAGTGCATGGAGTACCTGGCCTCGCGCAAGGTGATGACTCTGGGCACCGACAGCCCGAGCATGGGCCCGATCCCCGACCTGGCTGTCGCGACCCACGTGGCCGGGCTGAAGCACGGCATGATCTGGACGGAGGGGTGCATCGGGTTGGGCCAGCTGCCGCCGACCGGCGCCTTCTACTGCATGATCGGTCCCAAGCATGCCCGCGGCTCCGGTTTCGAGGGTCGGGCCTTCGCCATCGTCGGTGACCCGCTGGCCCGGCGGCTGATCGACTCAGCCCGCAAGCGGAACGTGGCGGACCTGTCGGTGCTGTTGGCCGAGGACCTGCCCGTCTGGTGGCCGGGCCCCGGCATGGGCAACCACCGCCAACCGTATTACGCCAAGGTCTTCCACACCTTCGATCAGTACGGCGGCCCCTGGTTCGGCCAAACGCACACGATGGACAGCCACACCGGTACCCACCTGGTGCCACCGGCATATGCGCTGCCGCCGGAGGGCTTCGACAATCGCCATTACTCCTCCGAGGTACGCGAGTGGCTGGCCGAGTACGAGAAGAAGTACGGCCCGCGCGGCACCAGCGACGTCACGACAGAGAAGGTGCCCCTGTCGCAGACCTGCGGCGAGGCCCGGGTCATCGACATCCGCGACCTGATCGGCACCACCGATAAGAAAAGCTGGCCGGCCTCGCCTGAGATCACGCCGGCTCACATCAAGAAATACGAGGCCCAGAAAGGGGAACTGCAGCCGGGCGAGATCGTCATCTTCCGTAGTGACTGGAGCGACAAGTACCTTCGCCCCTTCCCGGAGGGGAACGCCTGCATGGCCGACCCGCTCAATGGCAAGAGTGAGGGCTGGCCGGCGCCGGGTCCCGATGCCATCGTCTACTTGGCGGGCAAGGGGATCCGCTGCGTGGCGACCGATGCCCCGACGTTGGGCGGGGTCGAGCCGAAACGGGCGCTGTGGACCTATTGGGCCCTGGGCAGCAGGGGGATGGTCGGCGTCGAGTTCCTGACCAATGTCGGCCAGCTGCCGGAGAAGCCGTACTTCCTGTTCGCCGCGGTCAAAATCCGCGGCTGCCACGGCGGGCCAGGGCGGGCGATTGCGTTATATTAAAAAGCGCTCTCTTGCGAGCGGCCGGTGAGTTGGCGAGCGGCCGGTGTCAACCGGCCGGTGAGTTGGCGAGCGGCCGGTGAGTGGGCGAGCGGCCGGTGAGTGGGCGAGCGGCCGGTGTCAACCGGCCGGTTAACACTGGTCGCTCGGCACTGCGTTAGACTGTCGCTGCGGACTGCGGACTGATGACCAAACGGCTGCGAGTGGGAGTGATCGGGCTGGGGCGGCGCTGGCAGAAGCGCTATCGGCCGGCGCTGCTGAAGTTGTCCGACCGCTTCGAGGTTCGCGCCCTGTGCGATGGGGTTTACCAGCGGGCCATCAACGAGGCCCACCGACTGGGGTGCGACGCGGTGGCCGGACCCACCCAGCTCCTGGAAGGGGAGGACATTGACGCGCTCCTGCTGCTTGACCCGCCGTGGTATCGACTGTGGCCGTTGGAAGCGGCCTGCCGCGCCGGCCGGCCGGTCTTCTGCTGCGCCACGCCGGAGCAGGACGAGGTCCACGCCGACGCACTCTGCCGTCAGGTGCAAGAGAGCCGGCTCCCCGTGATGCTGGAAATGGCGCTGCGCTTCGTCCCGGCAACGCTCCGGCTGCGCGAGCTACTCGAAACCCGGCTGGGGCCCGCCCGAACGGTCCTGGTGGAGCTGATCCAGCCGGCTCAGGAAGAAGCAGCCAGCGACGGGGAGGCGGCAGCGGCCCGCTTGCGAAACCTCCTGGGCGGCCGCGGAGTCGGACTGCTGGACTGGTGCGCTCACTTGCTCGGCGAGGAGCCGGCGAACGTTCTGGCGGGCGGCGGCACGGGGCCGCTCACGACACTGCTGCTGGAGTTCGGCGGCGGTCGGTCAGCCCAGATCACGCACTGGCGAGCGCCCGGGGCGCGGCGGGCCTTGCGGCTCCGCGTGGCGGCCGAGCGCGGCTCGGCCATGGTAGAGCCACCGGCCCGTCTGCAATGGAACGACGAAGACGGCCGGCATGCACACGTCCTCCCTCCAAGGCAACAGCTCGGCCAGATGCTACTGGAGCGCTTTCACCGGACACTCACAGACAGTCAAGCACCGGAACCCAATCTGGCCGATGCCTGCCGGGTCCTCGGCTGGTTGAAGGCAGCGGTCCGGAGTCTGGCCGAGGGCCAGCGCGTCGCACTGAACGAGTGAGCCCCCGGCCCGCGCTCCCCCAACTTTACCTTGGCCATGCGAATTGCCCCCGTCTTTGCCATGTCTACTTATAAAGAGAGAATAATACCTGGCCGTGCCGAGCCCAGCTTGTCTGTGAAGACATAGGGCGGGCCGGCATCTCCCGACAAGGTAGAGGCGAGGTGTGCTCATGGCCAACGCAGGCAGTCCCACCCGGCTGGGCGTACTGGTCGGCGGTGGCCCGGCCCCAGGCATCAACGGGGTCATCAGCTCGGCCACCATCCAGGCGGCCAATGAGGGGATGGAGGTAATCGGCTTCCACGACGGTTTCCACTGGCTGGCCCAGGGAGACGCCACCCACTACCAGCCCCTGACCATCGCTGAGGTCAAGCGGATCCACGCCCGCGGCGGGTCGATCTTGGGGACCTCGCGGGCCAATCCTACCAAGTCCGAGCGCGAGATGGAAAATGTGCTGGGGGTGCTGCGGCGGCTGGGAGTGACGGCGCTGGTGACCATCGGCGGCGACGACACGGCCTACTCGGCCAGCCAGGTCTGTAAACGGGCCGGCGGCGCGGTGCGCGTGGCCCATGTCCCCAAGACCATCGATAATGACCTGCCTTTGCCCGGCTACGCCCCGACCTTCGGCTTCGAAACGGCCCGGCATGTCGGCGTCGGGATCGTGCGCAACCTGGCCGAGGACGCCCGCACCACCTCGCGCTGGTACCTGGTGACCAGCATGGGGCGGGCGGCCGGTTTTTTGGCCCTGGGGATCGGCAAGGCCGCTGCCGCCACCCTGACCATCATCCCGGAGGAGTTCCGCGGCCGGTCCGTCACCCTCGACGAGATCTGCGACATCCTGATCGGTGCCATCGTCAAGCGCCGCAGCCAGGGCTCTCGCTTCGGGCTGGCCGTGATCGCTGAGGGGCTGATCGAGCTGCTCGGCGAAAAAGGGCTGATGGACACGCTCGGCCCGGCCCAGCTGAGCCGCTACGGTCAGCTCAAGCGCGACCCGCACGGCCATCTCCGCCTGGGCGACATCGAGTTCGGCCGGATGCTTCGCGACCGCCTCAGCGCCCGCCTGGAGGAACTGGGACTGCAAGTGGCGCTGATCGACAAGGAAGTCGGTTACGAGTTGCGTTCCGCCGATCCCGTCCCGTTCGATATCGAGTACACCCGTGACTTGGGTTACGGAGCGGTCAAGTTCCTGCGCTCCGAGGCGGCCGCCTCGCTGGGTGGCGCGGTCATCTGCTTCGTGGAGGGACGCTTGCAACCGTTGCCCTTCGAGGACCTGATCAATCCTGCCACGGGCCGGATGCGGCCGCGCAAAGTGGACGTGGACGGTGAGGCATACGAGTGTGCCCGCCGCTACATGATCCGGCTGGAGCGGCGTGACTTCGAGGATCCCGAGCGCCTGGCCCCGATCGCCGCCGCGGCCGGTCTGTCGCCCGAACGCTTCTGCGAACGCTTCGGCTACCTGGTCGGGCTGTAGGCGGAGCCCGGAGCGTCTGCGACGGGTAATTATCCGAGCCCGGAGCGTGAGCGACGGGTACTATCCGAGCCCGGAGCGTGAGCGACGGGTACTATCAAGAAGCAGGCGCCGGCTGTCGGACAGAAGTGATCCTGTTCGGCAGACGGCACCTGTTTCTGATACGTCAGCGTTCGTCCGGGGAGGACAGGCGTTGCGGGGTCGGCAGGAGCTCGAGGTCAGGCCCAATGGGGAAGCGCACGGTCAGGCGGTCGCCGGCCTGGAAGGTCACTTCTTGGGTCTGTTCCATTTCGCGGCCGTCTTCCGTCCAGCGGGCCCGGATGGCGTAGGCGTACCGGGCGCCGGGGGTGAGCGGGGGCGACACGTACCGGCGCGTCGGCCCCGGCTGCCGGGACTTGACGCCTTCCAGCCAAACATCGGCACCGGGAGGTGTCTCCACGGTCAAGTAAGCGACCGCGCTGCTCGGCGGTGCGGTGGGCAGCGGGTATTCCGGCGGCGCGGGCGGCGAATGGACCGGTGGAAGCCGGTGCGGCGGGAGCAAACCATAATGCGGAGAGTAGACCGGGCCGGGCAGGGGGCCGGGGTAGTTTGCCAGGCCATAGCCGCGGCCGTAGCTGTAGTATTCCCGGTAGCGCGAGCCGCCGAAGTACCCGGGGTGAAGGTCGTCCAGGTTGTAGCCGTAATGGCTGGGGGCATAGAATCCCAGCCCGAAAGAGCCGCCGCGAAAGATGGGACCACCGGCCCATCCGGGGACAGCGGCCAGCAGCAGCGCCGCCATCGCAAGGGCGGCGAAGCGGGAACAGGGGGTCATAGGTGTTCGTCGTGCGGGCCGAGGTGCGCTGGCAAGATCCGCTCGTCAGGGTGAAGAGAGCTATTCGAGTATAGCGCGCCATCCCGGCGGTGGGCGGCGGCGACGGCACCGCCCGTCGCAAAGGAGACGATGCGCGGGTATGATTTGAGGGGAGAGAACAAATGCGCGGAACGAAGCGAGCGGAGGCCGCGGTTTGACGAGGCCCTCGCCCATTGCCCGGATCTACCGACCACGCCGATGAACTCCCGACCCGCCGACTGGCTGACCTGGCTCGCCCCCATGTGGTTCCCCCTGGCGCTGCTCGGGCTCCTGATCCTCGCGCTGCCGGGGATGATCCTGCTCATTCTCTATCTGCTCGGCCTTGATGGTCCGATCAACAACTGGCTGCGCGAGCGCTGGCACTTCACCTACGAGGTCGCCATCGCCCCGGAACATGGGTGGGCCATCGTCCTGCTGCTGTTGCTGCCGGTGCTCCTGATCCTGCTCTACTTCCTCAAGCTGAAGCGCAAGCCGCTCCAGGTGCCAAGCACCTTCCTCTGGAAAAAGAGCATCGAGGACCTGCACGTCAACAGTCTGTTCCAGTGGCTGCGCGAGAACGTCCTCTTGCTGTTACAGCTCCTGGTGATCCTGTTCCTCATCTACGCCATCATCCGGCCGCGCTGGCACGGCCGCGAAGAGATGCGCGACCGCTTCATCCTGCTCATTGATAACTCGGCCAGCATGTCCGCCACCGACATCCAGCCTACCCGCCTGGAGAAGGCCAAGGAGGAAGCGCTCAAAGAGATCGACGCCCGCCGCGATACCGATTACGGCATGGTCATCGTCTTCAACTCCTCGGCCGAGATCCTGCAATCGTTCACCAACGACCGCAACCTGCTCCGCCGGGCCGTCGAGGGAATCGGCCCGACCCAGCGAACGACGCGCATCGAGGAGGCGCTCAGCCTGGCCGAGAGCCTGGCCAACCCCAACCGCTCTGCCGATGAGGCCGCCCCTCAGCCCGCTGCCGCCCTCGAAGGGACGCCGACCGAGGTCCACATCTTCTCCGACGGTCGATTCCCCGATCTGCCCGACTTTGCCCTGGCCAACCTGAATGTGGTCCTGCATACCGTCGGTGAGCCGGGGCCGCAGGGCCGCGACAACGTCGGCATCGTCAGCTTCAGCGCCGTCCGCGACGACACCGACCCTGGCCGGCTGCGTGTCTTCCTCCGCGTCCTCAACTTCCGCACCGCGCCGGTCGAGTGCCGGGTCGAGGTGGAGTGGACGGTCAACGGCGAGCGGATCGACGACCCCTACCGGGAGAAGCTGTTGCTGGCGGCCTGCGAGGTCGCGCCCCCCCTCACCCCTACTCCTCTTCCCCTGGGGGGGGAGAGGGGTAAGGCGGAGGGGGCACAGCCGCCCGGACGCGACACGCCAGGAGAGGCGGTTGCAACGTTCGTGTTGGCCGACATCGCCGAGGGGGCCAACGTGGTGTTGCACGCCCGGCTGCTGGATGTCAGCGACAAGTTCGCCCTGGACGATCAGGCCTGGCTGACGATCGGTCTGGTCCGCAAGGCCAAGGTGCTGGTGGTCGGCAGTCCCAATCCGATCCTGCACGCCTTCTTCGATCACCCCGCCACTGAGAAGATCGCCACCACCACCTACCTGAGCCCGGCGGAGCTGGGCGACGAGGCCAAGTACGGCCGACCGGCCCGCGAGGGGTACTACGACCTGGTCGTCTTCGACCGCTGCGCCCCGGCCCGGGAGGAGGACCTGCCGCTGTCCAATACCTTCTTCATCGACGCCGTGCCGCCGCCGTGGAAGAAAGAGCAGATGGCCCGCCTGGAGAACCCGGAGATCAAGGGCTGGATGAGCAAGCACCCGCTGTTGCGCTATCTGACCGGCCTGACCGAGATCGGCTTGACCGAAGCGTTCCGCTTCGACCTCAAGGACCCCCGCGTGCCGCCGCGGACGCCGCGCCTGATCGAGGCCGGCAAGGACGTGGCGTTGCTGTTCACGCTCGACCGGCAGTCGTTCACCGACCTGGTGATGACCTTCCCGCTGATCAACGACAAGGGGGAGTGGACGACCAACTGGCCGCTGCAACCGCGCTTCCCGCTCTTTCTGCGCAACGTGCTGTATAGCCTGGGCAACGTCAGTGACTCGGCAGGCGAGGACAACGTGCAGCCCGGCGAGGTCAAGCTGCTCCGGCCGGACGTGGCGGTCAAGGAAATCGAGGTGATCGACCCGGCCGGGCGGACCGAGGTGCTCAAGCGGGGCACGCGGCCGGTTTTCGCCTACGGCAAGACGGAGCAGGTGGGCGTCTACGCGGTGAAGTGGGAGGGCCGGCTGCAGCGTAACTTCGCGGTCAACCTGATGGACGCCAACGAAAGCGACCTGGCGCCGCGGCGGTGGGTGCAGATCGGCCAAGACCGCATCGCGGCAGAGGAGGCCTACATGCAGCCGCGCGACCTGTGGAAGTGGGTGGTGGCCGCCGCGCTACTGCTGCTGTTGTTGGAGTGGTATATTTACAACCGGCGCGTCTACATCTGACGGCGCGGGTTGCGTGTTGAGGCGCGGCCGCTTTTGGTCCCTCGTTCAGCGATGCAGGAGGATTTCGCCATGTCGGAGCAGCCGCCTTCCGTCTCCGCCGAGGTCCATGCCAACCTCCGGCTCGCCGCCCAACTGCTCCGCCAGCCGCACCATCTCGGTCCCGAGGTGCAGGAGTCGCTGGCCGAGGTCGTGGCCGAGCTGGAGCATGCCCTAGAGAGCGGCACACTGTCGGCCGAGGAGATGACCCACCTGCACGACAGTACCGCCCATCTGGTCGAGGCGCTGCGGCAGCACCGCGACGCCGGCCTACTGGCCGCCGCCCGCGACCGGTTGACCCGGACCTATGCCGCCGCCGAGGCCCAGGCGCCGTTCGCCGCCGGCATCACCCGCCGTTTACTCGATGCCCTCGCCAGCATCGGCATCTGAACCGGCCCCGCCGCCTGGTGCCTGGTCAAGCGATTTGGTTGTCGATAGCCATGCGGGCTGGGTAGCCGGAGCGGAGTCTGCGAAGCCCCACGGATAGGGTGGCTGGGACGTCGCGGTGCTCCGTCCCGGCCATGCCGGATGGCACCGCCAGTCCTGGGAGCTGGCATTAGAATGATCGCAGGACGCTGCGGCCCCTGTCGCGACACCTGGACCGCCGGGCTTAAGGGGAACCGAAATGGCAACCATCGGGCGAGCGCTCGTGCTGCTGTCGGCGCTGGCGCTGGCGGGCTGCCCGCAGAGGAATACCCCCCGAGTGATCTGGGTCGGGCATGTGGCCCCGCTCAGCGGCCCCGACCGGGCCAGCGGCGAACATGCCAGGCAGGCCATCCTCCTCGCCGTCGAGGAGGCCAACCGCGACGGCCAGCGCGTCCACGGCCGGCGCGTTGCCGTTGTACATGCCGATGACCGCGGCGACGCCGAGGCCGCTCACGCCGAGGCCGTCCGCCTCATCACCGTCAACAAGGTCGCCGCGCTGCTGGGGGGCATCGACCCGGCCGAGGCCGAGCGAATCGTCCGCGCCGGGCAGCCTTACGGCCTGCCGGTCGTGACCCTCAGCGCCTTGCCCACTCCGACCGGCAACGACGATGCCGTTGCTCTCGTCCCTGCACCCGCTTACCGGGGGCGCATCCTGGGCCAATTTGTCGTCCAGGAGCTAAAGCCGGCCCGGGTTGTTGTGATCGCCGACGGCCGCAGCCCGCTCTTTACCGACCTGGCCATCGCCTTCGCCCGCGAGTTCCCCCGGGACAAGGTAGAGGAATGGACCTACCAGCAGGAGGCCGAGTTATCCGACCTGGCGAAGCGGCTTTCCAGGGCTGGGCCGCAGGCCGTGCTGATCGTTGCACCTCCCCGCGACTTCCTCCGCCTGAGCACCCTCGTCCGGGAGGGCGGCCTGAAGACGGCCTGGCTCTACGGCGGCCCGGAAGGAGGTCTCCCCCTGCTACAGGCCGACCGCGAGGCTGGCCGGGGCACGTTCCTGGCTGTTACCTACCTGGCCGATGTCGCCACGCCCGCCAACCAGGAGTTCGTCAAGAAGTACCGGGACCGCTACCAGGAGCCGCCCGAGACCGCCGCGGCGCTGGCCTACGACGGTGCCCGCTTGCTGTTCGATGTCATGCGGCGGGTCCGGACCCTCGACGCCGCCGAGGTCCGCCGGGAGCTAGGCCGGACCGAGAAGTTCGACAGCCTGACCGGGCCGCTCTCCTTCGGCAAGGACCTGCACGCCGTGCGGACGCTGTACGTCGCCCGTCTGGAGGATGGGCAGGTCAAACTGGTAAAGCCCTACGAGCCGGAAAAGAAGTGAAGCGTCGCGGGGTCCGCCACGGACTTCAGACCCGGCCATGCAGCCAGTACCAGGCCAGGCCGAGCCATTCGTAAACCACCTGCTGACACGTGCGGACGGCGTTCGGGTGGGGCAGGAACTCCGCGACCCCTGGCCGGAATTCGGCCGCGCTGTGGGCACAGGGCGAGGGAACCACTTCAAACCCTTGCTTGCGGAAGCAGAGTTCGGCACGAAGCATGTGCCGGGCCTCGGTGACCAGGATGATCTTGCGCACCTGCCGCGCCTCCAGTAACTTGCGTGCCTCGACCGCATTCTCATAGGTGGTGCGCGATCCGCTCTCCACCAGTAAGCTCGCGCGCCCCACCCCGACACTTTCCAGGAAATCAGCCATCGCCTCGGCCACCGTGGGGCCGGGCACGTCAGGGTCAACCTTACCTCCAGTCACCAGGACAGGAATGGCTGGGTTGCAGCAGTGGAGCTCGCGGGCGCGCAGGCAGCGCAGCAACGAATCGGTGGCCAGTTCGCCGTGCGGCCGGCCCGGGTCAGGCGGAAGGACAGCCCCGCCCAGCACCACAATGGCCCCGGCATCGGAGGCGGCGGGCAGCGCGGGGGCGTAGCGCCACACCAGCGTCCCGGCCGCGACATGAGCCACCGCGGGCAGACTCATCAGCGTCAGAAGCAGCAGCGGGACCGCCACGAAGAGCAGACACCGGCGGGTCTCGCGCCGCCTCCGCCAGAGGCCGGCCAAAGCCAGCCAGAGCAGCAACAGCAGCAGCGGGTACGGCTGGAGCAGATGGACGACAAGCGCGTACATGCCGGTCTCTCCGGAGAAAGTTCTCGAAAGCGGCGCCGGTTCAGTCATGTCCAAAAAGGGCGCCCAGGCCGACCCAGACGAGCACGGCCAGCGAGCGGACGGCCTCGCGCGGGTTGACCTTGGAGGCGCCGGCACGGCGGTTCTCGAAGACGATGGGCGTCTCGCCGATGCGACAGCCGGCCTTGCGGCAACGGTAGAGAACCTCTTGCTGGAACGAGTAGCCGCGCGACCGCAGCCGGCGAAGGTCGGTCTGGCGCAGTTTGGCCACACGGTAACAACGGAAGGCTCCGCTGGTGTCCTGGGCCGGGATGCGCATCAGTAGCCGTACCAGAATATTGACACACCGGCTCATCAGCCGGCGCGACAGCGGCCAGTTGACGGTGCTGCCCCCCTGGACATAGCGCGAACCGATCATCACGTCATAGTGGTTCATACCGGCCAACAGGGCAGGCAGATAGCGCGGCGAGTGGCTGAAGTCAGCGTCCATGTTGATCAGGAAGTCGTAGTCGTGCTCCATGGCGTAGCGCATGATCGCCACGGTGGCGGTCCCCAGCCCGAGCTTGCCCGGCCGATGAATGACATGGATGCGGGGATCAGCCGCGGCCAGTTCGTCCGCCAGCGCTCCTGTGCCGTCGGGCGAGTTGTCGTCCAGGATCAGCACGTCGGCCGAGGGCAAGGTCTGCCGGATTTCCTGGACCAACGGCCGGAGGTTGTCCCGCTCGTTGTAGGTCGCCAGCGCCACCAGGACGCGCGGCTCGGAGCCGGTCGGCATGGGGGCTCCTTTCACTCGGCCAGGGCGAAGGTCGGCAGGGTGTCGCGGCGGCGGTCCAACTCCCGGGCAACCTCGACAGCTGACACGAAGCGGTACCGGTCGAGCAGGGCAGTGAGCCGGCCGCGGCTGCGACGGATGCCGACGTAGGTGCGGAACCGACTCAGGCGGCGCAACGGCAGCCGCGGTTGGTCCGGGTCGAATTCCCAGGGATGGAAGTACAAGGTCGCCACCGGCGGCCGGCAGGCGCGGCGCACCTGGCGGATGGCCAGCTCCAGGAACCGTAACGGCAGCAGCCGGAAGTAGCCGCCGCCGCCCGCCGGGATGCGGACGCCCCCCAACTGCACCAGGGCCGGCGGCAACTCCAGGATGGACCGCTCAGCGCCCCGTGCCAGGAACGGTCCCCGCGGGGCCTGCGGCACCCCGTAGCGGTCGTGCCGCACCGGGTAGATGCTCGAGTCGTACAGCAAGCCCAGCTCGGCTAGCACGTCAATGGCCCAGGCGGTCGGACGCATGATGCTGAAGGTCGGCGCCCGGTAGCCCACCACCGCCACGCCGGTGATCTGTTCGAAGGTATCCTTGGTCCGGCGCAGGTCCTCGCGAAAGGCCGCGGGCGTCAGGTGGTGGACTCGCCGGTGGTCCCAGCTGTGGCTGGCCAGCTCATGGCCGGCCCGATGGATGGCCCGGATCAGGTCCGGGTTGTCCCGGCCGATCTCCCCCACGACGAAGAAGGTGGCCCGGATGCCTCGCCGGCCCAGTTGGTCCAGCAGCCAGCGTACCGACGGCTCCAGCCGCTCGCTGTAATGAGCCTTCAGCGCCGGGTCGATGACCAACCCAGCGGCGGCTTCGATGCGGAAGTGCTCCTCGACGTCGAAGCTCAGGATGATTCGGCCGGCCTCTTCCGAGGGAGACACGTTCCATCCCGGCGGTGCGGCGGTCTCCCCGTTGCCCTCGATCCGTTGCACCATGAGAAAGTTCCTGTCCCCTCGATGGCCGGCGCACCGGCCCTTAGTGAAACGCCCTTTGGCAGTTTAAGTCGGCCCCCTGATTTGGCAAGCGACCCGCGGCCGCCCTCCGACCCCGGGACCCGCTGGCTTTCCCCCGGCGAGTTGTTTGACAAGCCAACTCGTTGCGTGGTAAATTGACCTTGCTCTCGCCCAAGCATCAGGGGTGGGCTAAGGTAGCTCCTCCTACCAATCCAACCAAGGGAAGGTAGGAGGTTTTTTTGTGTCCTGACCTGCAAATAATGCTTCCTGCTCGCCCCTCTTCGCAGGCATGACTCCCAACCGATGTAGCCTTTCGCCCGGGAGCAGGAGATCAAGGTCGTTCCAGTTGGCCGACTCATTTGACAGGGACCCGCAATGACACAGGCCGCTGAATCACAGAAGCTCAGCCGCTATGGGAGCAAGGGTATAACTGGGGCGCTTTCCTGGATCCGCCACGGTTTCCGTGTGCTGTCGCGGGTTGTAATAAAGGTTGCCTGGATCGGGCTGGTCGTGCATGCCTTGGCCGCCGCCGTCCTCGCCTACCGCCACGATGTCTCCTTCCGCCAAGCGGTGCAGGATTTGCTCCGCGACGAGTTGCAGGCGCTGATCGCCGCCCTTGTCTATCTTCACGACCCCTGTCCGGTCAGGGCGGCTCCCCTTGGCCCCGGCGCCGAGCCTGACCCGGCCAGCGACGGCACCGTGCGAATCGAAGACCTGCTAGCCCGGCCGCCATGCACTTCCAACCGGCGGGTGACAGTCTTACAGCTCCACAACGAGCGGATCGTGCGCAGCCGCTTTCGCTTCGCCTACCAGCCATACGACGAGCCCCGACTCTACGAGCTGCGGACCCGCTACCGCCTCGACCAGGTCATCGCCCCGGCCGCCGATGAGTTCGAGGCCCAGGTCCGGCTGCGGAACTGGTGCCGCAGCCAATTCCGCCGGAAGGATTACCAACCGCTCATGGAGGACTTCGATGCCCTGGCCATCCTGGACCGCGGCCATCGCAACGACGCCGACGAGCCATTCGATCCCCGCCGGCACATGGACCCTTGCTACTTCTTTCCCCGTCTATACTGTCAGGTCCTGCTCAGCATGGGGCATCAGGCCCGGCTGGTGGCCAAGGATGATTGGCCCGGCCACGGCATGGTGGAAGTCTGGTCGAACCAGTACCGCAAGTGGGTGCTGATGGATGCGGAGCTGAATCATTACTTCGAGAAGGACGGGGTTCCTCTCAGCCTACTGGAGGTCCACAACGAGATCTTCGAACCCGGCCCCACTCGGGTTAAAATCATCCGCGGCGAGCAGACCTCGGGCGACCCGACGACCCTGGTCCACCTGGGGCTGTGGGAGTTGCGGCCTGAGCAGACGATCCCGTCGTACCACCACATCCAGCTTACCGACCTGCGCAACGACTGGTTGACCAACCGCTACTTCCCCGGCCATCCGGCCCGGGGGGAGTGCTCGGGGCTGTTCTACCAGGACCCGCGCTCCCCGCCCTGGAAGGGATTGAATCGTTTGCTGAGGCCATCGACCACCAGCCCGGCGGATCTGTACTGGACGCTCAACCAGGCGGAGGTCGGGGCGCGATGGCAAGAGCAAGGCCAGACGCTGGGTCTGAGCTTTCGGACGGTCACTCCCAACTTTGCGTATTTCGAGGTGAGCATCGACGGGGACGCGCCGCTGCGAGTGGAAGGGTCGAGGTATGAGTGGCGGCTGCACGAAGGAGATAATTCCCTGTCGGTGCGGGCGGTCAATCGGTTCGGCGTGGCGGGCCCGCCCAGTTTGGTGCGGCTGTCCGTGGGGGGCCCCGCGCCCGCGGGTGGGTCTTGAGAGCAATGGCGGCGCGAGGAGAGTCGAAAGGAAACCTGGTGCAAGAGGAACAGGGTAGGGAGTCGGGCACCCGACGTTTCCGGCGCGGGGCGGTGAGAGGGCTGGTGCTCGGATTGGTGATGGCGGCCCCGCTAGGCGGCCTGCTGTGGGCCCTCTCTGGCCGGGCCGAGGGGTTCGTGGTCCTGACCGGGTCGGCCCTCGTGGGCGGGCCGCTGGCGGGCGTCGTCTGGACGGCGGCCGAGTGGGGCATTGACCGCCTCCGGCGAGGGAACAGTAGAGGGCAAGCCGCGTCCCCGACACCATGTGACGGAGAAAGCTGATGCAGAGGGCCGTCGAGCCGCGGCCCACGTCGGCGCCCGGCGCATCTTCGATCCGAGCCCGGAACGTCCGCGTCGGGTAACGTTGCGGCGGACAACACGCGGAGCACGCCAGCGGCTCTCTGCGAGAAGGACATACTTTTCCGGATGTAGCATTCCCGGCCGCGGTTGAGCAGGGCAAGGAGGGGCGCCGAACATCTCCGCCTCCGTCCCTTCCTGGTATAATCCCTCCGTCGCCCGGATGCGGAGCGGATTGCCGCCGTGATGAAGATCCACACCCTTACCGTCGTCGGCGTCGGGCTGATCGGCGG
>DATLYH010000029.1:0-29705 GCA_035575035.1 Gemmataceae bacterium | reverse complement strand
GCCTCGACCGGCCGGCTGACGCTGGCGAGCGGCCTGCGTCAGCTGGCCGGTATATCCCTCGGCGCCTCGACCGGCCGGCTGACGCCGGCGAGCGGCCTGCGTCAGCTGGCCGGTATATCCCTCGGCGCCTCGACCGGCCGGCTGACGCCGGCCGCTCGCCCTCCATCTCGCCTTCCCCGGAATCCGACGGCAGGGTATACCACGACTGGCCGACACCCGGCCCGGCGGCCGGCGCCACGCCGGTTCCGATCGTCAAGCGTAAGGAGACGCAAGTTTGACTGCCTTACCTTCCTGTTCCGATGCAGAAGCGCCCTGGCCCCGGTCCCTCCGCGGGGCGGTCATCGCCCTGGTGGTGCTGGGCGTGGCATGGCGCACGCTCCGCTATCTTTTGCAGTTCCCCATCTGGGGAGACGAGGCCTACGTCTGCCTGAACTTCCTCGACCGCGACCTGCTGGGGCTGACCCGGCCGCTGCGTTTCGTGCAGGTGGCCCCCGTCCTGTTCCTGTGGGTGGAGTGGGCGGCCCATCACCTGTTGGGATACACGGAGCTGGCCCTGCGTCTGCTGCCGTTTCTCGCCGGCATCGCGGCGCTGCTGTTGTTTGTGCGGCTGGCCCGGCTGACCCTGGACCCCCTGGCCGCCGTGCTGGCGGTTGGTTTGCTGGCGGTTTCGTACTATCCGGTGCGGCACAGCTGCGAGGTCAAACCCTATGCCTTTGACCTGCTGGCGGCGACAGCACTGCTTCTGACCGCGGCAGCTTGGCTGCGCCGGCCGGAGCGGCTGGCCCCGCTGGCCCTGCTGACCGTTCTGGCGCCGATGGCGCTGGCGGCGTCGTACCCGTCGGTCTTTGTGACCGGGGCGGTGAGCGTTGCCCTACTGCCGGCCGTGTGGCGCCGGCCGGGGTGGGCCGCCCGGGCGCTTTACCTGGCCTACAACGTCCTGGTCGGGATCAGCTTTGCGGCGCTGTACCTGCTCGTGGGGGCTGGGCAGTACGGCTCGACGGGCGGCGCCGACAACTGGTACTGGCAGGAATCGTTCCCGCCGGGACAGCCGTTTGCCTTGCTCAAGTGGCTGGTGCTGATCCACACCGGCAACCTGATGGCTTATCCGGTGGGCGGTCCGAACGGCCTCAGCGCGCTGACCTGCCTGCTCTTCCTGGCGGGCGTCTGGCAGGCGGGACGGGCCCGGCAGTGGGACCTGTTATCGCTAAGCCTGGTCCCGTTCGCGCTGACGTTGACAGCGGCGGCCCTACACCGCTACCCCTACGGCGGCAGCGCCCGCGTCGCCCAGCACTTGGCCCCAGCCATCTGCCTGTTGACCGGGCTCGGCACTGCCGGACTGCTCCGCCGGCTGCGTCTGGCCGACACCCAGCCGCGGTGGGCACTGGCCGCCTGCGTCCTGCTGGGCCTGGTCGGTGCCGGCGGACTGGCGCGCGACCTGGTCAAACCATACAAGACCGAGGGCGACCGCATGGTCCGGCAGATCGTGACCGATGTCTTCCGGCAAGCCGGTCCCGATGATCAGATTGTGATTGTCGATACCGGCAAGCACATCGGGGCAACGTTCGAGTGGTATTTGCGCCAGCAGCAGGACCGCATCGCCTGGGATGGCCGGATCGACTGGGACCGCCTTCGGGAAGGAGGGCAGGTCTGGTGCCTGCGCTTTAGCGGCGACCGGAACTGCCGCCGGTTGGTGGCAAGCTGCCCCGCGGGGCGGAAGCTGCTTCTGGTCGATCGTGCCCGGTACGAGCTGCAACTGGGCAAGACGGAAAAGACCATCGAGCGCTGCGAGGTGTTCCACTGGAAGTGTGTGCCGGCCGAATCGGAATAGGAGCCAGCCCGGACCACGACCGCCTCCGTAGGAGGCGTCTGGGAATTGGTCCTGGTTGCCACTGGCGAACGTGGAGCCGCAACCAACACCTGCATCAACGAGAGCTGCCGATGCTGAGGATGCGGACTTCCGGCTCGGTCAGGTCGATGAGGACCGGCTCCGGGGTCTCGGCCACGCCGCTATTGCCGGCCGTGTCGCGCACGATCAGACGGAGATAGACGCTCGGCGGCATGCCGGGCGGCACCTGCCAGACATAAACGCCGGTGTTGGGCAGCTCGGCCGGGCCGATCGGCTCCCAGGTGAGCGGCTGCTGCCGGTCGGGTGACGGCCGGGCCCATTGCAGCGTGATCGGGTTGTTGGCCAGGTTGCGATCGGTGGCCGTCCAGCGCAGGATCAGGGCGTCACGGCGGTTCGGGTCAGGCGTCGGCGCGTACAGCCGGGCCTCGGGAGGGGTGCGGTCCACCTCGACGCGCATCTGCGGCGGGTCGTCGGCCTGCGGTGGCGGCTTGCCCCGGTTGGCCCCACTGCGCACCACCAGGTAAAACCCGTAGACGCCGTCGTCCTGTAAGTCCACTGCCAGCGAGCGCCGGACGGTCCGCTCCGGCCCTTGCAGCTCCTGCGGCTGTAGTCCCTCGATGTTCTGCTCGCCGACCCGCTGCCAGTTCCACGGTCGGCCCTCGTTCCGAGTAACGTACACCTCAACGCTGCGCAGCCCCGACGGCCCGAATTTGGCCACCTCGTAATCGAGGGTGACTCGGTTGCTGTTGACGACCCGTAGCGGCGCCGCCGGACTGGACGGCGACCGCGGCGCGGCCGCCGGGACATTCCCCGGACTTTCCATTGCCGGGCCGTGATGCGACGAGGCCACCACCTGGATCCCTGGGTTGCGCTCCCCCTGGCACCGGGTGTCAGCCGGTGCCACTGTCGGTGGATTGCCCCAGCCGGGCGCGTGCCCCATCCCCTCGCTGCGCTCGCGGGGCGGCGGCGGATCGCGGAGGAGGACCGGCGGGGCCGCTTGGTTCACGACCGGACTCCATCCCGGCGGCGGACTACCAACCGGGGCGACGGGAGCGGGCACGTAACCGGTGACGGCAGCAGCGGGGGCCACCGGCGCGGCCGCCACGTCCGCTTCGGCGCTGGCCGGGTTCTGAGCCAGGTCCTGGACCTCCATACGAACCTTGAGAGGGCCCGCTGTCCCCGGCCGGAACGAGGCCTGGCCGGCCACTGCCGGGTTGATGCTCACCGGGGTCCATGAAGCGGGTGAAGCGTCCGCAGCGCGGTATTGCAGCCGCAGGGTGGCCAGGTCGATGTACTGATCGACAATCTCCCAGCGGACCACGACCTCTTCCCCTTGCCGCTCCGCCGACCGAATGCGAAGCTGAGGCGGGAGGGTGTCCACCAGGACCTTCAGCCCGGGAGCCACCTGGAACGGGTCGGGCGGGTCCAGGTTCCCCTTCTGGTCAATCACGCTGATGCTAAACCAGTAAATGCCGTCGGAAGGGGCCTGGTAACTGAAGGCGGTCTGGTCGGGGGTGGCCACAGCGACCTTGTGCCAACTCTTTCCCTGGTCGGTGGAGACCAGGAGGTTCAACTCCCGGATCTCGGCCTTGCGGGCCGGATCGAGGCGAATGGGAATATCGAAGGCGTGCTGGCCGATGGGGGCCACGTCAAGCGGCTGGTTGCCGGCGGCCAGCAGCAGACAGGCCAGCGTCAACGTTCCCAGACTCATCGAAGCCCCTCCCCGGTCCGCAGACCACCGCGTCCCGCGCCGTTTCCTCTGCCTGCCGCGCTCCCGGCTCCCGCGCCGGGACGGTCGATCGGCGCGGCAACGGCTGTACGGGAAAGATCGGTTATAGCGGCGGGCCGCTTGAGAAATTCGCCGCCCGGCAGACGGAATTTCTCAAGCCACGAAGCGAGCAGCGCCCATGATTCCTGCCGCCCGCTTGATGCGCGAGCCATTCGCCCCGCAGTTTCTTCAGCGGCCGGAGAAGACAAGGGTTCTCCAGGTGGATTGGCGATATTTCCGAATCATTCACGATGCAACGGCGATTCCGCTGGCATGTGCCGGACGCGGCCTTACAATCAATGCGGTTCGCGTCCGAAGGAACGCCCCCGCGTTCCCCACGGGCAGGCACTTTGAATCCGGGGAAGCCACCATGATGAGACGATTGGTCCTTGCCCTTTTCATGCTCCTGGCGGTCGGCGTCAGCTTCGCGCACGCCGCCGAGCCCAAGCGCCCGAATATCTTCTTCGCCTTTGCCGACGACTGGGGCCGACACGCCAGCATCTATGCAGCGATCGACGGCCCCGGCTCGGTCAATGATGTGATCCGGACGCCGACCTTCGACCGCCTGGCGCGCGAAGGGGTGCTGGTCCGTCGTGCCTTCGTCAGCGCTCCATCATGCACGCCCTGCCGCAGCGCCCTGCTGTCGGGGCAGCACTTCTGGCGCACCGGCCGCGGGGCGATTCTGCGCGGAGCGGTGTGGGACCCTGCGATTCCGTCCTATCCGCTGCTGTTGCACGCGGCGGGCTATCACATCGGCGAGACGTACAAGGTGTGGAGTCCCGGTACCCCGGTCGATGCTCCCTACGGCGCACCGAAGTTTTCCTACGAGAAAGCGGGCGGGCGGTTCAACCAGTTCTCGGAGAATGTCACCCGGATGGTGCAGCAGGGCCGGCCGCTGGAGGCGGCCAAGCAAGTCCTCTATGACGAGGTGAAGGCCAACTTCGATGCCTTCCTGGCGGCCCGCAAGCCAGGACAGCCCTTCTGCTACTGGTTCGGCCCGACCAACGTCCACCGCAAGTGGGTCAAGGGCTCCGGCAAAGCGCTGTGGGGAATCGACCCGGACCAGTTGAAGGGGAAGATGCCGCCGTTCCTGCCGGATGTCCCCGAAGTGCGCGAGGACCTGGCGGACTACTTCGGCGAAATCCAGGCGTTCGACGCTGTCCTGGGGGTACTGCTGGCCAGACTGCAAGAGATCGGCGAGCTTGACAACACGCTGATCGTCGTCAGCGGCGACCACGGCGGCCCGGGCTTCCCACACGGCAAGTGCAACCTGTACGACTTCGGCTCCAGTGTCCCCTTGGTCCTACGCTGGGGCGGTGCCAAGGGCGGACGGGTGGTGGACGACCTGGTCAGCCTCACCGACCTGGCGCCCACGTTCCTCGAGCTGGCCGGCATCAAGCCGCCGGAAACCATGACCGGCCGCAGCCTGGTCGGCGTGTTGACATCGGATCGGTCGGGCCAGGTAGACCCGGAACGCACCTGGGTTCTTATCGGCCGTGAGCGCCATGTCGAGTCGGCCCGCGACGGCTACCTGCCATATCCGCAGCGGGCCCTCCGCACCCGGGACCACCTCTACATCATCAACTTCCGGCCCGAACGCTGGCCGATGGGGAATCCGTACCGGCTGGACGACGGCCGGCCTCCTACCCTCGAAGAGTTGACCGAGGATACGCGCGTGACGTTCCAGGACATGGACGCCAGCCCGACGAAGGCCTGGCTCATCATGCACCGTAACGATCCGAAATGGCAACCCTACTACGAGCGGGCGTTCGGCAAACGGCCGCGGGAGGAGCTGTACGTGTTAGCCAATGACCCGCATCAGGTCCACAATGTCGCCGACGACCCGAGGTATGCCAAGGTCCGCGCAGAGTTGAACGAGCGGCTGATGGCCGAACTGCGGCGCACCGGCGACCCGCGGGTGATCGACGACGGCTCCTACTTCGAGAAGCCGCCGTTGGCCGGGCCGGTTGTCGAGCCTCCACCTCCCAAGAAAGCCAAGAAGCCCTAATGCACGCTCCCAGGCCCGGGGGCGCCCTCCAACCGCTAGGTCATCGGCAACGAGGTCACTGGACCAGGCATCAAGGCCGCGGAGATAACCGTTTGGTTTCCCTCTGCACTTTCTGAAAAAAACCGATGCGCGGCGATGGGCGCAAGCAACTACTGGCAAAGCAGGGGCTCGCCGGCCAACGGAGCGTGCGCCGGCCGAGCCCGGAGCGTTAGCGACGGGGAACTATCCGAGCCCGGAGCGTCAGGTATTGTCCGAGCCCGGAGCGTCCGCGACGGGGAACTATCCGAGCCCGGAGCGTTAGCGACGGGTGGCGACGGGCGACGGGTAGTGTTCCTATTCCTCATGACCGTGCGGAGGAACAGCCATGTCCATCGTTCGTCACTTCGGCGCGAAGGGGGACGGCCGGACCGATGACACCGCTGCCCTCAGCCATGCCCTGCAACAGGGGGACGGCCACTTGGTCTTTCCCCGCGGCGATTACCTCATTAGCCAGCCGCTGCATGTACCGCTGGAGCTGCACGGCCGGGTCAGCATCGAAGGGCAAGGCGGCACGGCCCGGCTAATCATGACCGGCCCCGGCCCGGCCATCAACCTGCTCGGGACGCACCGCCGCTCCGCCGACCCCGAGGGCTTCGCCGAAGGCGTCTGGCAGCGCGAACGCTTGCCCACCATCTCCAACCTGGAAATTGTCGGCGCCCACCCCGAGGCGGACGGCATCCGCATCGAGGGGGCCATGCAGCCGACCCTGACCGGCCTGCTGATCCGCCGTTGCCGCCACGGTATCCACCTGGCCAACCGCGACCGCAATGTGCTGATCGCCAACTGCCATATCTACCACAACCACGGCGTCGGCATCTTCTTCGACCGGGTCAACCTCCACCAGACCAACATCCACGGCTGCCACATCAGCTACTGCAAGCAGGGAGGCATCAAGATCGTCGGCAGCGAGATCCGCAACCTGCAAATTTGTAGTAACGACATCGAGTATAACTACGACCTGGAGGCGGAAACGTCGGCCGATGTCCTGCTCGACTGCCGTGCGGGAACGGTGCGTGAAGGGACGATTGTCGGCAACACTATCCAGGCGCGGCGGAGCCCGAACGGGGCCAACGTCCGGCTGCTCGGCGTCGGCAAAGAAGACCCCAACGCCGTTGGCCTGTTCGCCATCACCGGCAACCTGATCGGCAGCCAGCAGACTGCGGTTCACCTCCGCGCCTGCCGCGGCGTGGCCGTCTCGGGGAATTGCATCTACAGCGGCTACCACAACGCCCTGTGGGCCGAGGACTCCGAGCACCTGGTCATCGGCCCTAACAGCATCGATCACAATCCGGAGTACAAGGGGAACTCGACTGACCGTATCCTGCTGCGGGGCTGCCGCCACGTCAGCCTGACGGGACTGCTGCTCCAGCACACCCGGCCGGCGGAGGGACCGGCCGAGGCCAGTGTGGAGGTTGATGGTTGCGAGAATGTCAGCTTGACCGGCTGTCAGGTGATCCAGGCGCGGGGGTACGGCATCCTGGTGCGTCAAAGCCGCGTGGTGCGCATCGCTGACTGCACGATCCGTGCCCGGGAGAAGGACGAGACCTTCCGGGCATCGATCAGCGCCGACACCGCATCGCGCCATCTGATCGTGGTGAACAATTTCCTGGCCCGGGGGAGCGAGGGGGACCTGCAAATGCCGGATGGGACCAGCCGGGCCGACGGCAATGTGACGGTGTGAGAGGGCGCCGGGCTCGGACAAGACCCGTCGCTAACGCTCCGGGCTCGGACAATAGCCGTCGCTGACGCGCCGGGCTCGGACAAGACCCGTCGCGGACGCGCCGGGCTCGGATGCGGTCCTGTCTGCTGCGCAAAAATTCCAACTTGCTTGTTGTCGCGCGGTTGCAGCCGTCTTACAATCACTGCCGCCTGCAGATTGCGGGGAGAGTCCGCCCCTTTCGGTCGTGCCGCTCTGCCCGGCAATCGCTTTCATGGTCCATCACCAAGGAGAGGGTCCCCAGAGATGCACAACGACCACCACAACAAGAACGGACCCGGGTTGTCCCGCCGCGACTTCCTCAAAGGGTCCGGGGTCACGGCCGCGGCCACGGCGCTGGGGCAAGCGTCGGTCGCCGCCTTGGCCGAGCAGACCCAGGCCGCCCCAGCCGGCGTCCCCGCTATGGGGCCGGGGCCGGTCAAGCTCCAGCTCACCGTCAACGGGGCCACGATGACCACCACCGTCGAGCCGCGCGTTACCCTGCTCGACGCCCTGCGCAACTACCTTGACGTAACCGGCTGCAAGCGCGTCTGCGACCGGGGCACCTGCGGCGCCTGCACCGTGCTCTTGGATGGCAAGCCGATCTACGCCTGCACCCTGCTGGCGTTGGAGGCCCAGGGCCGCGAGGTCAAGACCGCCGAGGCCCTGGTGTCGGGCGGCAAGCTCGACCCGGTACCGGCCGCCTTCGTCCGCTACGACGCGCAGCAGTGCGGTTTCTGCACCCCTGGCTTTGTCGTGGCCATGCGTGCCGCCTTCGACAAGAACCCCAATGCCACGCCCGCCGAGATCGAAGAGGCCCTGGCCGGCAACATCTGCCGTTGCGGCACCTACCAGCAGATGCGCGACGCCATCGTCGCTTTGTGCCAGAAGCAAGGGAAAGGGGGCTAAGCCATGGCAACCTGGCCGAAAGAACGCCGCGTCCTCTCCACCAAGGTTCCGCGCCTCGACGGCCCGGACAAGGCCACCGGGCGCGCCAAGTATACCTACGACATCAATCGCCCGGGCATGCTGCACGCTAAGATCCTGCGCTGCCCCCACGCCCATGCCATTCTCAAGAGCCTCGACACCAGCGCCGCCGAAAAGATGCCCGGCGTCGCTGCCATCCATCTGATCACCAAGCCCGGCACGGAGCTGTTCTTCGCCGGTACCGAGATCCTCGCCCTAGCCGCCGACACCGAGGAACACGCCCTTGACGCCATCCGGGCCGTCAAGACCACATACGACGTCCTTCCTCACCTGGTCCGCGAAGAGGACGCCCTCAACAACCGCTCTGCCAACACGGTCGGCGGCAAGGGGAACGTCTTCCAGTCCAACCAGGACGCCACCGGTAACGTGGACGACGCCTTCGCCAAGGCCGACAAGGTTGTGGAAGGGACCTACGGCATTCCGGTGATCGCCCACCAGTGCCTGGAGGCGCACGGCCTGGTCGCCGAGTGGAGCAAGGACGGCGACCTGACGGTCTGGTGCTCGACCCAGGCGACCACCGGCGTGGCGGGCCAACTGGCCACGGCGCTGAAGGTTCCGGCCAACAAGGTCCGCTGCATCACCCACTACATGGGAGGCGGCTTCGGCAGCAAGTTCCAACCGGGTGTTGAGGGGATCGCCGCCGCCGAGTTGGCCCGCAAGACGGGCAAGCCGGTCAAGCTGATGCTCGACCGCGACGAGGAAGTGACCACGGCCGGCACCCGGCCGTCGGCCTACGGCCGAGTCAAGATCGGTGGCACCAAGGACGGCAAGATCATCGCTTTCGAGGCCCACTGCTACGGCTCGCCCGGCATGGGAACCTCGGCCGGCGTGCGCTTCAACGAGTTGCCCTACGTCTACTCGGATGCCATCCCCAACATCCGGAAGGACAACCTGGTGGTACGGCTCAACTGCGCGCCGCAGCGGGCTTGGCGGGCGCCCGGCCATCCGCAGAGCTGCATCATGACCGAGTGGCCGATCGACGACCTGGCGGCGGCCCTGAATATGGACCCGATGCAGCTTCGTCTCAAGAACCTGCCGCCCAGCCCGCCGGGCGCCGGCAACACCTGGCAGGGGGTGCGCGAGAAGCTGTACGCCGAAGAGATCAAGATCGCGGCCCGGCTGGCCGAGTGGGACAAGAAATGGCACCCGCCGGGCAAGGGGCCCACAAAGGGGCCGATCAAGCACGGCATCGGCATGGCCCTGCACACCTGGGGCGGCGCCGGCCGCGCCAACAACGACATCACCATCACCATCAGCAGCGACGGCTCGGTCCTGCTGGAGTCCTCGACCCAGGACCTGGGGACCGGCGAGCGGACGGTGTTGGCCATCGTCGCCGCCGAGGTGCTCGGTCTGGAGCCGCGGGACATCACCGTCCGCATCGGCGAGAGCCAATACGGCCGCTCGACCGGCTCGGGGGGCAGCACCACGACGCCCGGCACGGCGCCGGCGGCGCTGAACGCGGCCACCGCCGCCCGTGACGCGCTGCTCGACAAGTTGGCGCCGCGCCTCAATGCCCAGAAAGAGAACCTGGCCATCGCGCCGGGCAAGATCGTGGACCGGGCCAACAAGAAGGAATGGGCCTGGAAGGAGGCCTGCGCCCGGCTGGGAATGGACGTGATTGTCGGCAAGGGGGACTGGACCCCGGGCCTGTCCTCAGGTGGCGTCTGCGGCGTGCAGATTGCCGAGGTCCAGGTGGACACCGAAACCGGCGTGGTCCGCTGCACCCGCATCGTCGCGGTGCAGGACTGCGGCCTGATGATCAACAAGCAAGGGTGCGAGTCGCAGGTAGCCGGCGGCGTCACCATGGGCCTCAACCCTGCCCTGTGGGAAGAGCGCATCATGGACAGCCAGACCGGCCGGCAGCTCAACCCCGACATGGAGTTCTACAAGCTCGCCGGCATCAAGGACATGCCGGAAATCATCGTCCACATGATGGACATGCCCGAGCGCGGCGTCATCGGCATCGGCGAGCCGCCCACCATCTCGACAACGGCGGCCATCGGCAATGCCGTTTTCAACGCCCTGGGCGTGCGGGTGCCTTACGCACCGTTCACCCCGGATCGCGTCCTGGCCGCTCTCGCTCAGAAGGGAGGGAAGGGATAATGAAGAATTTCACCTACTACCGGCCGACGACACCCGAACAGGCCGTCGGTTTACTCGATAGCCAATGGGGCACCACCGAGCTGCTCGGCGGCGGCACCGACCTGCTCGATTTGCAGAAGGAGTACATCGCCCAGCCCGACAAGGTCATCAGTCTCGGCGCCGTCAAGGGGCTGACAGGCATCAAGACCGAAGGGGGCCGCGTGGTCATCGGCGCCGGCACCAAGCTAGCCGAGATCGCCGAGCACACCGAGATCCGCAAGGCGTTCCCCGCGCTGGCCGAGGCCGCCGGCCTGATCGGCGGGCCGCAAATCCGCAACATGGGGACGCTCGGTGGCAATCTCTGCCAGCGCAACCGCTGCTGGTACTTCCGCGACGAGCATGTCCACTGCCTGCTCAAGGGGGGCAAGAAGTGCTACGCCACCGACGGCGACAACCGCTACCATGCCGTCTTCACCCAGGGCCACCCCTGCGTCATCGTCAACCCCTCGACGCTAGCCCCGGTGTTGATCGCCCTGGGGGCGGTCGCCGAGGTGCTCGGCCCCAAGGGGAAGCGGACGATCGAGCTGGCCAAGTTTTTCCATGCTCCGAGTAAGGCGTCCGAGCGCGAGCATGTGCTGGCCCCCAACGAGCTGGTCCTGGCGGTGTCGATCCCCAGTCAGGGGCTGAAAAACGCCAGCTACGAAGTACGGCACAAGCAGTCGTATGACTGGCCGTTGGTCCAGGCTGCCGTCGCCTTTAACCTTGACGGTGGCAAGGCGCGGGATGTCAAGGTGGTGCTGGGGCATGTGGCCCCGACGCCGCTGGTCGCCGATGCCGCGGCCAAGGGGCTGGAAGGCCAGACCATCACCGAGGGAACGGCGGTCGAGGCCGGCGTCGCCGCCGCCCGCGGGGCCAAGCCGCTCAGCCATAACGCCTACAAGGTCAAACTGATCGAGGTGGCGGTCAAGCGCGCCCTGCTGACTGCGGCCGGTCAGAAGAAGTACTGGGAGGTGTAGACGGATTGCAGATTGCGGATTGCGGATTGCGGATGGGAGGAATTGAGAGGCGTAGATGACGGGACCGTCAAGGTGCTGGAATCGCGCAAGTGGCGCTGAATCGATTGCGGATTGCAGATTGCAGATTGCAGATTTGAAGCAGCCCGGTCGTTGACCGGCGCCTTCAAATCCGCAATCCGCAATCCGCAATCCGCAATCTCAACTCTGCAATCCGCAATCTCAACTCTGAAATCGGAGCCTGCTCCCATGTCCGACACTCCAGCCTCCCCCTATCGCCTGCGTTGCCGCAACCTCTGCTGCAAGTCGATGTTGGTCTACGGCGAGGACTTCGAGAGCGACCCGGAGTACCAGGCCGGCATGACCGAGTTCTGGTGTCTGGAAACGTCGCAATCCTTCGGTCCCGACGGCGGCGCCGTCTCGCTGGAGCTGTGCTCCGACCCCCAGCGCCCCTGTTTCCGCGAGTTCTGACCTTCCGAAGGACCGGTCCCCTTTTCCCTTGCAGGCGGCCGTGCGGCCGCGTAGCATCAACAAGGTATCCGGCCCCACGAGCTGCGCAGGCGGAGGCGGGGGGTCCACATCCTGTGCCACCTTTTGTTGCTGCCGCGGATTGCTGCCGGGCCGGGGCCGATGACACTACCTTCCCTCCCGGCATGAGCACCGACCGCCCGACCCCAGGCGCCTGTCTCGGCCGGCCTCTCGCTGAGGGGGATGCGGCCATGATCACCAACACGCTGGAGTCCGAACAGTCCCGGCCGACGGCCGACAACTTCCACAGCCTCGCCGACATCCTCCAGGCCGTCTTCCACACCATCAGCGAAGGAGTGGTCGTCGCCGACGCTCAGGGGCGGCTGGTCCACTTTAACCGCGCCGCTGAGCAAATTATCGGCGTCGGCCTGACCAACGCACCGCAGGCCGAGTGGTCCGCGCGCTACGGCTGCTTCCTGCCCGACACCGTCACCCCTTATCCATCCGACCAGCTGCCGCTGGCCCGCGCCTTGCGGGGGGAGCAAGTTGACGAGGCGGTCGTCTTTGTCCGCAACGCCGGCCGGCCCGAGGGCGCCTGGCTGAGCGTCAATGCCCGGCCGCTCCGCGACGCGGCCGGAGTGCTGCGCGGCGGCGTGGTGGTCCTGCGCGACATCACCGCCCACAAGCGGGCCGAGGCCGAGCGGGCCCAACTCCAGGAGATCGAGCGGCGATTGGCGGCCAAGACCGCTGTCACTGCCGTGCTCGCCGAGGCCAGTACGCTCGGCGAGGCCACCCCCCGCATCCTCCAGGTCATCGGCGAGAGCATCGGCTGGGACCTGGGGGCCATCTGGGAGATCGACCGGCATGCCCAGGCGCTGCGCTGCGTTGACGTCTGGTCGCGGCCTGGAGCCGGCCTTGACGAGTTTGTGGCCGTCACTCGGCAAAAGATCTTCCCGCGCGGCATCGGCCTGCCGGGGCGGGTCTGGGCCAGCGGCAAGCCGGAGTGGATCGAGGACGTGACCCGCGATGCCAATTTCCCCCGGGCGCCGGTAGCCGCCCGCGCGGGACTGCACGCGGCGTTCGGCTTCCCGCTTCTGACCGAGGGGCACGTTACCGGGGTCATCGAGTTCTTCTGCCGGCAGATCCGCCGCCCGGACGAGTCGCTGCTCGGCGCGATCGGCTCGCTGGGCAGCCAGATCGGCCAGTTCATCGCCCGCAAGCGCTCGGAAGAAGCGCTGGCCGAGGAACGCAACCGGCTGCGCACCCTGATGGACAACCTGCCCGATTACGTCTACGTCAAGGACGCCCAGAGCCGCTTCCTCACCACCAACACCGCCCATCTCGGGGTTCTGGGCGCCCGCTCGCCGGAGGAGGTCGTCGGCAAGACCGACTTCGACTTCTTCCCGCGGGAGCTGGCCCAAGCCTACTACGACGACGAACAGGCGATTGTCCGCACCGGTGAACCGCTGGTCAACCGCCGCGAGCGCGCGGTGGATCAGGCCGGTCGGCCGCGCTGGGTGCTGACCAGCAAGGTTCCCCTGCGCGAAGGCGGCCGGGTGGTCGGCCTGGTCGGCATCACTCGCGACATCACCGCCCTGCACGAGGCGGAACAGCGGCTCTGGGAAGCCGAGGCCCTTTATCAGTCGCTGGTCGAGAATCTGCCGGTCCAGGTCTTCCGCAAGGACCGCGACGGCCGGTTCACCTTCGGCAACCGGGTCTTTTGCGAGGCCCTGGGCGTAGGGTGGGAACAGATCGCCGGCAAGACCGACTTCGACCTCTGGCCGCCCGAGCAGGCGGCGAAATACCACCAGGCCGACGAATGGGTCATTCAGACCGGCCAGGTTTATGACGAGATCCTGCCCCACCAGCGGCCCGACGGCACCCGGGCCTACTTCCAGGTGGTGAAGGTGCCGGTCCGCGATCCGGAGGGGCGGGTGGTCGGGACCCAGGGGATCTGCTGGGACGTAACCGCCCTGAAGCAGGCCGAGGAGGCCGCCGCGGCGGCCAACCGGGCCAAGAGCGCCTTCCTGGCCAACGTCAGCCACGAGATCCGCACCCCGATGAACGCCATCATCGGCATGACCGACCTGGTCCTCGACACCGAGCTGACCACGGAGCAGCGCGAGTACCTGGAGATGGTCCGGAAGTCGGCCGAGTCGCTGCTGGTGGTGATCAACGATATCCTCGACTTCTCCAAGATCGAGGCGGGCAAGCTCGACCTGGACCGTGCTCCCTTCCGCCTCCGCGAGACACTCTACGGCGCCCTCGACATCCTCGCGCTCAAGGCCCACCAGAAGGGCCTGGAGTTGGTCGGCCGGGTCGATCCCGGCGTGCCCGACCTGGTGATCGGCGACCGTGTTCGACTGCATCAGGTCCTGGTGAACCTAGTCGGCAACGCCATCAAGTTCACCGATCAGGGAGAGGTGGTGGTCGAGGTCAGGGAGCAGGAGGAAACGGGCAGAGGTCAACCGGCGGGCGGGGAGGAGAAACCGGCGCTCCAAGCGAGCGGCCCGCGTGAGCGGGCCGGTGGACCCCTCAGCGCCGCGACCGGCCGGCTCACGCCGGCCGCTCCCCCCGAGCCTGAGCCGGCCGGTGGCCCCCTCAGCGCCGCGACCGGCCGGCTGACGCCGGCCGCTCCCCCCGAGCCTGAGCCGGCCGGTGGATCCCTCAGCGCCGCGACCGGCCGGCTCACGCCGGCTGCTCACAGGGATGCCTCCTATCCCCTGACCTCTGAGACCTGTCCCCTGACCCCCGCCCCCTGTCTGTTGCACTTCTCTGTCCGCGATACCGGCATCGGCATCCCGCCCGACCAGCGCGAAGCGATCTTCAAGCCGTTCTCCCAGGCCGACGGCTCACTGACGCGCAAGTATGGTGGCACCGGACTGGGATTGGCCATCACCGAGCGGCTGGTGCAGCTGATGGACGGACGCATCTGGGTCGAGAGCCAGCCGGGTGCGGGGAGCACCTTCCACTTCACCGCCCGCTTCGAGCTGCCGCCGACGCCCGACAGTCCGCCCCCCGCGCCGCCGGCCGAGTTGCAGGGGCTGCCGGTCCTGGTCGTGGACGACAACGCTTCCAGCCGGTCGCTCCTTGAGGAGTTGCTTCGTGGCTGGCGCTTCCGGCCGACAGTTGTGGACAGCGGCTCGGCTGCCCTGGAGGCGCTGCGGCGGGCGGCCGCTGCCGGCGAACCCTTCCCGCTGGTCATCGCCGATGTGCAGATGCCCGAGATGGACGGCGTCGCGCTGGCCGGCCATATCGAGCAGCAGGCCGATCTGGCCGGGCCGAGCCTCATCCTGCTGACGACCGCCGTCCAGAAGGGGGAAGCGGCGGTGGACCGGGAGTCAAGCACCATCGTCCGCTTGAGCAAGCCGGTCAAGCCGGCCGACCTGTGCCAGGCCATCCAGATGGCCCTGGGTTGGTCGGCCCCGGAGGTGGAGGAGGTGACGGATCGGCCGGCGCAGACGCGAGCCGGTGAGCACCGCTCCCTGCGCGTCCTGCTGGCGGAGGACAACCTGTTCAATCAGAAACTGGTCATCCGCCTGCTCGAAAAACAAGGGCATTGGGTGGTCGTGGCCAACAATGGCCGGGAGGCGGTGGCGGCGTTGGAGCGGGAACCTTTCGACCTGGTATTGATGGATGTGCAAATGCCGGAGATGGGCGGCCTGGAGGCGACCGCCCTGATCCGCGAGAGGGAGAAACAGACCGGTGGCCACGTGCCGATCATCGCCCTGACCGCCTATGCCATGAAAGGGGATCGGGAGCGCTGCCTGGAAGCCGGCATGGACGCCTACCTCGCCAAGCCGGTCCGAGCGCAGGAGTTGTTCGACACCATTGCCCGGCTGGTCGGGGGCGGACGGGGGCCTGAGCCGCGCCGGCCCGCGGCGCCGCCGGGGCAGGTCCTGGACTGGGCCGCCGCCCTGGAGCACGTGGGGGGCGACGAGGGGCTGCTGCGCGAATTGATGAAGATGTTCCTGCAAGAAAGCCCGCACTGGTTGGCCGAGCTGCGCCGGGCCGCGGCCGACCACGACACCGACCGGCTGAGGCGGCTGGCGCACAACCTCAAAGGGGCGGCGCTGCACTTCGGCGGCGAGGCCGCCTACCAGGCGGCCCTGCGGCTGGAGGTCCGGGCCCGGCACGACGACCCGGCTAGCGCCGCCGAGGCGGCCGCTGCTCTGGTGGAAGAGATCGAACGGCTCCGGTCGGCCCTGGCCGCCTTGCCAGCGCCGGCCCGGGCCAACTCGTGAGACCGCTAACTGCCCACCGACGGGGGCGAAGGAGAGCGACGAGCCATGGCAACAGTACTGGTGGTGGACGACTTCGCGATGGATCGTCACAAGGCGGGCACCCTGGTGGAGAAGGCCACCGGGCTGACGCCGGTGTACGCCGCCAACGGCCGAGAGGCCCTGGCCGCCATGCAGCAGCAGCTGCCCGAGGTGGTGCTCACCGACCTGTTGATGCCCGAGATGGACGGCCTGGAGTTGGTCCAGGAGATCCGCAGCAAGTACCCGCTGGTGCCGGTGATCCTAATGACCGCCCACGGCAGCGAGGAAATCGCCATTCAGGCGTTGCAGAAGGGGGCGGCTTACTACGTGCCCAAGCGCAACCTGGCCCAGGACCTGGCCGAGGCGGTTGAGAACGTCTTGGCGGCGGCGCGCGGCAGCCGCAACCAGCAGCGCCTGCTGGAATGCCTCACCAAGACCGAGGCCCACTTCATCCTTGACAACGACCCTACCCTGATCCCGCCCTTGATCGGCTATCTGCAAGACAACCTGGCCCGCCTGAAACTCTGCGACGAGATCGGCCGCATCCGTGTCAGCGTGGCCTTGCAAGAGGCGCTGACCAACGCCATTCAGCACGGCAACCTGGAAGTCAGTTCCGCTCTGCGCGAGAAAGACGACAAGGCCTACTACGCCCTCACCGAGGAGCGGCGGCGGCAGAAACCGTATGCCACCCGCCGCGTCTACGTCACCGCCCGCGAGTCCACCACCGAGGCGGTCTACATCATCCGCGACGAAGGGCCGGGCTTCGACCCGGCGCTGTTGCCCGATCCGACCGATCCGTCCAACCTGGAGCGGGTCAGCGGCCGCGGCCTGCTGCTGATCCGCACCTTCATGGACGAGGTCTACCACAACGAGAAGGGGAACGAGATCACTATGATCAAGCGCCGCGATCGGTGAGGTGCCGGGCCGCTTGTCCCTGTCTGCCCCGCTCCGACTGGGTTCCGGGAACCGAATGAGCTAGAATCTTGTCTAAGCAGGGGGACATGGTTGGATTACGCCCGCGACGAGAGGTGTTCCTACCAGCCCGGAGCGCCCGCGACGGGAGGTGTTCCTACCAGCCCGGAGCGCCCGCGACGAGGGGTGTTCCTACCAGCCCGGAGCGCTAGCGACGGGCTCTGATAGAGGCGTTCGGGGTTCGAGGGGAGGGCGGTGTTGTGGCGCTGCATGTCCAGGCGACGTGTCCGGGGTGCAAGAAATCCTTGCGCATCCCCGCGCAGTGGATCTACCAGCCGATGCGCTGCAAGCACTGCGGTCTGGTGATCCAGGCCAAGGCCAAGGCCAAGCCCACCGCGCCCCCGGGCGTCTCCGTCGCGGCCCGCACCCCCGTGCCGCCGACCCGGCCGGGAGATGTTCCCTTCAGCGGTCTGGCGGAGAAACGGCCGCCGGCCCAGGCGCCGCGCCGGCGTGGCGGCTGGCGCAAGGGACTCTTCCTCGCCTTTTGCATCCTGCTGGTTGCCGGCCTTGCCCTGGCGGTTTACGGCCCTTACCTGCCCCGCCCGGAGCCGGCCCCTGCCGAGGGCGAACCGGCCCATGTCGAGGCACCCGCCGGCCCCGACGACTCGGCCCGTGTCGTGCCCGAGCAGACCCCCGCGCCGGACTCGCCGACGCCGGTCGCCCGGCCCCCGGAGACAAGCCGGCCGCCGATCCGGCCGGTGCCGACAGATGCGTTCCCGCGCCGCGCCCTGGTCATCAGCGTCAATCATTACCTCTACGCCAATCCGATCAACGCCGGCCCCCCCGGCCGCGGCGGACACAACATCGCCGCCTTGCTCGACCGCCTCACCACGGGGCTGCGCATCCCGGCCGACCAGACGGCTGTGCTCAGCGATGCGGCCCCGGTCGGCCCGGGCCGGCTCCCCTTCAAACCGGTCATCGAGAAGACGGTCAGCGACTTCCTGGCCGCCTCGCGCAATCAGGATCGCGTCCTGGTGATGTTCATCGGCCACGCCGTCGAACTCGACGAGGAGCCCTACCTCGCTCCCCTGGAAGGCGACCTCGAAGCCAAGGAGACCTTGATACCGCTGAAGTGGCTGTACGATCGGCTGGCGGCCTGTCAGGCCCGGCAAAAAGTGCTGGTGCTCGATGTCTGCCGATTGAACCCGGCACGCGGCCCGGAGCGGCCCGGTAGCGGCCCGATGGGGCCCGTGCTGGACGCCGCCCTCAAGGAACCCCCGCCCGGCGTGCAGGTCTGGTCCGCCTGCGTGGCCGGGCAGTATTCCTACGAACTCGATCACCTTGCCCTCGACAATGGCGTCTTTCAGGAGGCGCTGAGCGCGGCCCTGTCCCAGGGAATGGCGGGCATGGCCCAGAGGCCGGAAGACCCGCTGCCCCTGGCCGCTTTGGTCGAACAGGTCAACCAGCGGATGAAACCTATCCTGGCAAAGGAACAGAAAGTTCAGACATCGCGTCTGACCGGCCAGGAGCCGCCGATGGGCGCCCCTTATGACCCCGATCAACCCCGGCCGCCTCGTCTTGTCATCGAGCCGCCCCCGCCGCCTGAAGGGGGCGCGGCCAGCAGCGGACTGGTCCAGGGCATCCTTCGCGAACTGGAAGTGCCGCCGATCCGGGCCGACCGCGCCGGGCAGGCCCTTCGGTTCGACCTGTTGCCGGCCTTCTCAGCCAAGGCGCTGGAGCCGTACAAGGACGACGGCGAGAAGACCCCCTTTCGCGAAGCGGTCCTCCGCGCCCGTGATTTCCTTAACACCCAGTTGCGCGACAAGCGGCTGCGCGAGGTCTTCCCCGCGCCGGACAACGAGAACCGCTTCAAGGAAGAGATCAAGCAGTACCAGATGAGCGAGGTGGCCACCCTTATCGGCGAGCTGAACGAGGCGCTGGAGGACCTGCGGGCGGCCGGCAAGGAGCGCGACCAGGAGGGATCAAAGCGCTGGCAGGCCCATTATGATTACATCCATGCCCGGCTGCTGTTGCAGCTCGCCTACTTGAACGAATACAACGCCCTGCTCGGCGCCATGCGCAAGGACCTGCCGCCGCGCGACCCGAAGGTCCACACCGGCTGGCAGGTGGCCTCGTTGTCGGCGCCGCCGACCGACTCCACCGCCCGGCGGCTGACCAACGAGGCCCGCAAAATCCTGGAGAAGTTGGCCAAGGACCACCCGAGCACGCCCTGGGAGGTGCTGGCCAAGCGCCAGCGCGCCACCGGGCTGGCCCTGGAATGGCAGCCGACCCGGTAAGCCTTCGCGCTGAACCGGGCCTCAGTGCGCGGGACGCCGGCGAAAGCCTCTTGACGGACTTCCCTCCCCTCTCGACAATTACCCTTCAGGGAAGTACGCTCAATCCCACAACCATCCTGCCTCGGTCCTCTTTGGAGGTTTCCACCCATGACCCGTTGCCTTGCTGTTGCCGCGCTAGCCCTCCTTGCCCTGGCCGCTCCGCTCAGCGCCGCCGGGATCACCGGCCAGTACATCGAAGCCCGTACCTGCGACGTCTGGACGGGCGCCTGCTTCGCCAATGCTGAGATGAACCTGAGCGGCAGGAATGCCGTGCTCGGTTGGAAAGTCGAGAAGGGGGCGCTTGACGGCGTCACGCTGGACGGGCTGGGCGTCGTGGCCGTGGTCCAGGCCAGCGACACGTTGGGTCTGGAGCAGACCGGCCCGGCCAAGGCCATCCTGATCGTTGATTCTCGGGCCAGCGAGGCCCAGCGGTCGGCTCTGATCCGGTTGGCCCGGCAGCAGGGAGGCGAGCTGCTCCGCAATGTCATCGCCGTCGAGACGGCGCCGATCGAACTGACGCGCTGCCCCTGCAAGAATGATGTCTGCGCCAAGTTGGACGCCGGTACGGCCCGGATCGAGACCCGCTGCCTCGATGCCAATCATGACAAGGCATGCGGCCATGAATCCGATTTCTACCCGCCGCTGGCCAAGAACGTCAAGGTCCGGGCGGCCATGGCCACCGAGCACGCCTTCACCGGCAAGGCCTTCAATGCCACCTGGAAGGAGGCCGAGCGCCGCGGCGCCTACGTCGGGTCGTTCGAGATCCGCTAACCGGAAGACAGACAAGCCGTGCGCACTGCTTGCGGCTTAGCGTCGCCCCGGCCCGCTAAGCCGCAAGTGTTTTTTTCGGAGGCCCCTCATGTTTCGCACCTTCCTGGCGGCCGTTGTCCTGCTGGTTATGACCGCGGCCGCTCCCGCCCAGTACAGCCTCAAGGAAACCGGCAACGCCCCGCCCAAGGAGGTTCCGGAAGCCATCCGCAAACTGCTGAGCGAGCGCTCGGCCCAGCTGCTGCACAAGGGGACGGTGCTTTGCGAGGTGTGGTTCCGCAAGGAGGTGCCGGGCAAGGCGACGCCGCAGCAGCTCAAGAGCGGGCTGAGCTACCGCGAGATCCCGGAGACCACCCTGCTGGCGGTGCTGCGGGTCGTCGGACCGATCACCGACTACCGCAAACAGAAGATCAAGCCGGGCGTCTACACCCTCCGCCTGGGCTACCAGCCGCAGGACGGCGATCACATGGGCACCGCTCCGCATGCCGAGTTTCTCCTGGCGGTGCCTGCGGACAAGGAGAAGGACGCCGCGCCGATGGACCCCAAGGAGCTCCAGTCATTGAGCCTGCGGGCGTCGGGGACGGCCCATCCGGCGGTCTTCCTGCTCTTCCCCGGCGACGGTGCCGAGGCCCAGCCCAAGCTGGTGGACAAGGGCGAGGGCCATCAGGCTGTCCTCCAGAAGATCGACGTGATCGTGGACGGTCAGAAGGCCCCCCTAGGCATCGCCTTGACACTGGTTGGCGTTTCGTCGGCCGCCTGAGGCGTGTCAAATAATCCCATGCAGCGGGCCGCCCGGCGCCCCAAGGGCATCGACGCGCTTGCGGACCGCCGGGTCTTCCTCCAACGGCGGGGCATGGTGCGGCTTGATGCGGGCGTCGATCACCAGCGCTCCGGCGCAGCCCCAGTGCTTCTGCCGGATGAAGGCGCCGATGCCGTGCACATCGGCCGCCGGGTTGGAGCGCGTGAAGGTCACCCACAGGAAGTTGTTCAGCGTCCGGGCTGTGAATTCGCTGTCATCCACCAACACCACCAGCGGGAAGGCATTGAGGGCGTCGGTCGGCCGGAACGCCTCGCAGAACCGCCGCACGCCCGGCTCCACCTCGTCGCTGCCCGCCTGATAGCGCGGCGCCTGCACAGCCAGGACTCCCGGTAGGCAGACCCGCGGCTCGCAGAAACCGTCGGGCAGGAAGAACCCCTCCGGCAGCACCGTCGGCAGCCGACGGCGCGGCGGACCGGCGGCAGCGATCACCACCTTCGACCCCTCGTTCAGCCCGGTCCCCGAGTAGTCGAGCGTGTCGATGGTGGTGCAGGTCTGAAAGTGCAGGTCGGTCTGCCAGTTGACCCGCTCCAGCAGGTGCCGGAAGAACGCCGGGATGTCATGGATGTCCAGGTCGGGGTCATCCTCCTTGGCTACGATCAGCAGGTACTTGGCCAGTGAGAGTTGTCCTTGCCCCAGGATGGCGTTGGCGCAGGTGAGCAGCTCCTGCGGCTTGCGCGGTTGGGCGTAAGGGACGTAGCGCTCGCTGCCGATGGCCAAGAGGAGCGGATGGACGCCGGCGGCATCGACGGCATGAACCGCGTGCAGGCCGGGGATGACCGTGGGGATGATTGGTCCGGTGATCTCGTGGATGATAGCGCCGAAGGAAGTGTCCTCCTGCGGCGGCCGGCCGACCACCGTGAACGGCCAGATTGCCCCCTCGCGGTGGTAGACGCGCTCCACGTTGAGGACGGGGAAGGGGTGGACGAGGCTGTAGTAGCCGAGATGATCGCCGAATGGTCCCTCCGGCAGCTGCCGCTCGGGATCGACGGTGCCGGTGATGCAAAAGTCGGCATCGGCGGCAATGGGGAGCCCCCTCACCCCCAACCCCTCTCCCCCGAAACGAGGGCGAGGGGAGGAACTCTTGCCCCCCTCTTCCCCGAAACGGGGGAGAAGGGAGGACGGCTTGTCCCCCTCTCCTCCCTCGCGGGTAGCCCGGCTCCAGTGAGAGGTCATCCCCGCATGAGGGGAGGAACTCTTGTCCCCCTCTCCTCCCACGGGGGGAGAGGGGTCAGGGGTGAGGGGGGGATAGACCAACCGGACGCGGCGGCCGCCTAGCGCCCCGGCGAAGGCCAGCTCGGGCAGCCCCTCGGGCAGCGGCATGACGGCGGCCAAGGTCAGGGCGGGCGGGCCGCCGACGAAGATGTTGACCCGGAACGGCACCCCTCGGCGAAGGGTGGCCGCGTGGTGCACGCCGATGCCGCGGTGGATCTGGTAGTGCAGGCCGACCTCTCGGTTGGGCCGGTAGGCATTGCCGGACAGCTGCACTCGGTACATGCCGAGGTTGGAGTGCCGCCAGCCGGGCCGGTCGGCGTCTTCTGTGTAGACCTGCGGCAAGGTGATGAACGCCCCGCCGTCACGCGGCCAGCAGACCAGCTGCGGCAAGCGGTCGATGGTGGTCTGCCGGGCCAGCACCGGGCCGTGGCGCACCACCTTCGGCCGCAAAAACCACAAGGTGCGCAGCACATCGCGGTAGCGCCAGGGCCGTTTCCAGAAGACCGATGGGTCCACTTTCAGCTCGACCAGGTGGCGAACCGCCTCCAGCGTGTCGCGGAACAGGAAGCGGGTGCGCTCGAGGGTGCCGAACAGGTTGGAGACCATCGGGAAGGCACAGCCCTTGACACGGGCGTAGTAGACGGCCGGCCCCCCGGCCTGGTAGACGCGGCGGTGAATCGCGGCCGCCTCCAGGTAGGGGTCGATCTCCTGTTCGATGCGTACCAGTTGGCCGGTACGCTCCAGATCGGCGATGCACGCCTGTAAGCTGGCGTAACCCATACCGGCATCCTAGCAGAGCCCCCGCACCTTGCCACCGGCCCCCGGCTCCAAGTCGGGAAGATTTAAGTTGATTTCCGGGCGGCTCTCGCCTACATTGATTTCATGTTCCTCCGGGATAGGGCCCGGAGAACATCCTTGACCGCCATACGACGATGACTGCGTTGCTGCTGCTCCTGGACCTTGCCCTCCCCCTTCTGGGGGATTGGTCCTAGGTACGCGGTCATCGGAAAGCGATTGCTGATCTGCTGACATCGGCCCTGGGACCAAAAAAGTCCCAGGGCTTTTTCTTTCAGGGGAGCATCCGCCATGTCCAACAACCGTTTGATCATCTTCGACACGACCCTGCGTGACGGCGAACAAAGCCCCGGCGCCAGCATGAACCTGGCCGAGAAGCTCCAGGTTGCCCACGCCTTGAAGGATCTCGGGGTCGATATCATCGAGGCGGGCTTCCCGATCGCCTCGCCCGGCGACTTCGAGGCGGTGCGGGAGATTGCCCGCCAGGTGCATGGACCGATCATCTGCGGCCTGGCCCGCTGCAACCCCGCCGACATCGACCGGGCCTGGGAGGCGGTCAAGGAATCGCCCCGGCCGCGCATCCACGTCTTCTTGGCCACCAGCGCCATCCACCGCGAGTTCAAGCTGCGGATGAGCAAGGAGGAAATCATCCGCCGGGCAGTCGAGGGGGTCAAGCGGGCCAAGGGCTACTGCGACGACGTGGAGTTCTCCCCCGAGGATGCCGCCCGCACCGAGCTCGATTTCCTGGCCGAGGTGGTCGAGCGGGCCATCGAGGCCGGCGCCACCACGGTCAACATCCCCGACACGGTCGGCTACGCCGTACCCGAGCAGTACGCCGCCGCCATTCGCTATCTGAAGCAGCACGTGCGCGGCATTGACCGGGTGGTCATCAGCGTCCACTGTCACAACGATCTCGGTTTGGCGGTGGCCAACAGCCTGGCCGCGCTGAAGGAGGGGGCCCGGCAGGTGGAGTGCACCATCAACGGCCTGGGCGAGCGGGCCGGCAACTGCGCCCTGGAAGAGGTGGTCATGGCGGTCAAGACCCGCAAGGACTACTTCAACCTGGAAGTCGGCATTAACACCCGGCATCTGTACCATTGCAGCCGGCTGGTCTCGCACGTGACCGGCATCCAGGTGCAGCGCAACAAGGCGGTGGTCGGCCAGAATGCCTTCGCCCACGAGGCCGGCATCCACCAGGACGGCCTGCTCAAGGAGCGGTCCACCTACGAGATCATGAACCCCGAGGACATCGGCCTGCTGCGGACGGAGCTGGTGCTGGGCAAGCACAGCGGCCGGCACGCGCTGCGGCAGCGGATCAGCGACCTGGGCTACCACCTCAACGAGGAGCAGCTGGAGAAGGTCTACGAAGCGTTCAAGGCGCTGGCCGACAAGAAAAAGGTGGTCTACGACAGCGACATCGAGGCGCTGGCCGAGGCCCAGATCCACAGCGGGCCGGCCCTGTGGACGCTGGAGGCGTTTACCTGCAACGCCGGCACCGGCACCATCCCGTCGGCGGCGGTCTGCCTGTGGCACAAGGAGGGCCGGGTGGTGCGCGAGGCGGCAACAGGCGACGGCCCGATCGACGCCGTCTTCAAGGCGATCGAGCGGATCACCGGCATCGACGTGACCCTGAAGGACTACCGGGTGCGGAGCGTGACGATCGGCGAGGATGCCCAGGGCGAGGTGCATATCGAGGCGGAGTACAACGGCAAGACGTTCCGCGGCCGGGGCGTCAGCACCGACATCATCGAGGCCAGCGCCCTGGCGTTCTTGCAGGTGATCAACCGGATCGCGCTGCGCCGCGAACTGGGGGAGGGGCAGACGACCGCTCCGCTGGTCGAGGCAGCGGCGGTGTCGTGAGCAGGCGGCCGGGTTCATCCGCGCCCGGAGCGTGCGCGGAGGGCATGGCGTGTCCCGTCGCGGGCGCTCCGGGCTGGTATTAACCCCACCCGTCGCGGGCGCTCCGGGCTGGTATTAACCCCACCCGTCGCTGGCGCTCCGGGCGTGGATGACCCGGTAACGGCGCAAAAAAACCCGCTGCCTTTTGAGGGGCAGCGGGTTTATCTTTGCTTCGGGAGCACCCGTGGGCCGGTGCGAGGGGCGGACATGTTTGAGGTAGCCGGGCCGTGAGAGCCCGGCGGAATCAATCCTTAGAAAGGAGGTGATCCAACCGCAGGTTCCCCTACGGTTACCTTGTTACGACTTAGTCCCAATCAGGAAGTCCATCGTAGGCGCCTGCCTCCCTTGCGGGTTGGCGCAGCGACTTCGGATGTCCCTCCCTTTCGTGGCTTGACGGGCGGTGTGTACAAGGCTCAGGAACACATTCACCGCAGTGTTGCTGACCTGCGATTACTAGCGATTCCGACTTCACGAAGGCGAGTTGCAGCCTTCGATCTGAACTGGGGCGCGCTTTTTGGGATTGGCTCCCCCTCGCGGGTTGGCGTCCCTTTGTACGCGCCATTGTAGCACGTGTGCAGCCCTGGGCATCAAGGCCATGAGGACTTGACGTCATCCCCACCTTCCTCCGGCTTGACGCCGGCAGTCCCTCCAGAGTCCCCGGCATGACCCGCTGGCAACTGGAGGCAAGGGTTTCGCTCGTTATGGGACTTAACCCGACATCTCACGACACGAGCTGACGACAGCCATGCAGCACCTGTGCCCGGTTCCGGACTGGTTACCGTTGGCCGGCCGTTTCCGGCGGCTACTTCCGGGCGCTTTCGCACATGTCAAGCCCAGGATAAGGTTCTTCGCGTAGCCTCGAATTAAGCCACATGCTCCACCGCTTGTGTGAGCCCCCGTCAATTCCTTTGAGTTTCAGCCTTGCGACCATACTCCCCAGGCGGGGTACTTACCACTTTTGCTACAGCAGTGAACCCATGTAAGTCCACTACTCAGTACCCATCGTTTAGGGCTAGGACTACCGGGGTATCTAATCCCGTTTGCTCCCCTAGCTTTCGCGCCTCAGCGTCAGAAGAGGTCCAGCAGATCGCTTTCGCCACCGGCGTTCCTTCCGATATCAACACATTTCACCGCTCCACCGGAAGTTCCATCTGCCCCTACCTCCCTCGAGCTTGCTAGTATCGAAAGCACTTTTCCGGTTGAGCCGGAAGATTTCACTCCCGACTATGCAAGCCGCCTACGCGCCCTTTAAGCCCAGTGATTCCGAACAACGTTCGCACGGTTCGTCTTACCGCGGCTGCTGGCACGAACTTAGCCCGTGCTTCCTCTGGGGATACCTCAGGTATTGGTCCCCCCTGACAGCGGTTTACAACCCGAAGGCCTTCATCCCGCACGCGGCGTCGCTCCGTCAGGCTTGCGCCCATTGCGGAAGATTCTCGACTGCAGCCACCCGTAGGTGTCTGGCCAGTGTCTCAGTGCCAGTGGCGCTGGTCGTGCTCTCACACCAGCTAGGCATCGTTGCCTTGGTGGGCCGTTACCCCACCAACTAGCTAATACCACGTGAGCCCCTCCCGAGGCGAAATTCTTTTCCCAGCAGCGACATGCGCCGCTGCTGAATCGCCGGGTATTTACGGGTATTACCCCATTGTCCCCGTCCCCGGGGTAGGTTACCCACGCATTACTGCCCCTTACGCCGCTCGGCTCTGCCCCGTATTGCTACGGGACAGTCCTCGCTCGACTTGCATGCCTAATCCACGCCGCCAACGTTCGTTCTGAGCCAGGATCAAACCCTTCAAAAAAATTTGCTTTCAACCACTTCCCCGAAAGGAAGCGGCTTGTGAGCAACTTGAAAAGTTTGAGGTCGCCTTTTTGGCAAGACTCAAAGAACTTGCGTGAGCAAGGATGAGTCGCGCCGTAAAGGCTTCACCCATCCTCGCATTGGTTCTTCTTGGGGCTAACCAAATTGTCAAAGATCGCTTCAATTCCGCAAAGGGAATTGTACGTTTCAAGTCCTCCCCCGGCAAGGAGCCGAGGGAGAAAAATCCCGGCGATGACCTACTCTCGCCCTTGACGGACTACCATCGGCCCTGGCGGCTTAACGGCCGTGTTCGGAATGGGAACGGGTGTTTCCCGCCAGGTATGGTCACCGGAAAAAGTCGCTCCGCCGTCTGGCGGTGTTGCGGATTCGCTTTCCCTCTATTAGAGGCGCGGGCCGCGAAAAGGATTCACGACCGGCACCACCGGACGGCAAGTATATCAACAGGTGATAGCGAGAAGCTCTCACACAGCTCTTGGGGTGTCGGCGGGCGGCATCGCCCGCGTGCCACCGAGAAAAGGATGAATGCGGCAAAGCGCTTGGCTGTTAGTACCGGTTAGCTGAACGCATTACTGCGCTTACACACCCGGCCTATCTACCTGGTGGTCTTCCAGGAGCCTACGCCCTTGAAAGGGCTGGAGACCTCATCTTGCGGAGGGCTTCACGCTTATATGCCTTCAGCGTTTATCCTGGCCGCACGTTAGCTACCCAGCCGTGCCGCTAGCGCGACAACTGGAACACCAGAGGTGCGTCCCTCCCAATCCTCTCGTACTAGGGAGAAAACCGCTCAAGTCTCCTGCGCCCGCAACAGATAGGGACCGACCTGTCTCACGACGGTCTAAACCCAGCTCACGTACCGCTTTCATTGGCGAACAGCCAAACCCTTGGGAGCTCGACCTTCCATCATTACTGATGGGGTAAGACTATACCTTCACCATAGCGTCGCCTGTCACCAGGCGGGCCTTAGGTGCGAGCCGTGTGATAGAGCGCCAGAAGCGCCTATCTCATCATACTCCCCAGACCGGGGTATGAATCAGTCGTTACGGGAGCACGCTTGCCTGGATCATTGCCGCATGGTTCTTACGCCGGAGTCTGGACCGTACGTTGAACTTCGACAATGCATCTGCCAATTGAGCTACTTCGATCAGGTCTTCCTTGGACGCCACCGGCAATCAGCGCCATGATCGCGCCGTCGCCATCCAGAAAACCCGCCAAATAAGCTCGCTCGACTTCGGTAAGCGGCTTTCCCACGGGGTTAACCTCCAAAAAACTCGTTTCCGAGACAACTTGAAGGCCTTCACCGTTTTGAGCTCGTTTATTACCTCACCGTTTCCGATGAGGAGAGAAGATTACGTTTTCTCCACCCCCAGGATGCGATGAGCCGACATCGTACCATATTCCCTGCTTTCGCAGTGGTGTAGACTATATCTTCATCCTGTCGTCGAGGTTAGGTCCATGTGACCATACTCTGACTTGCAAAGGACAGGAGTCGGCGTGTTAGCTTCCTCGAAGAGGAAACTCTCACCTTTCGGATCAGTCGTTACGGGGTCATCCACCAATTTGTATCGGAAGCATGGCAAAACATGGGAGCTTATCAACTCCCGAAGCCGCTCTGAACTACCGGTGCTGATTCGGATTCGATAATAACACTTGTCCCGATTCAGCGTCCCTTCAATCGCAAATCTCTTGTTGAGTAACAGGATCAAGAATTCCTGCTCTTCAACCGAGAACTGTTGCGTATTCAGATACCATGCGCTGCGACTCTTGCAACCGTCATCCATGAACCAGACCGCTAGACTCAGCGGATCTAGTTCGAGATCGGGCGGCACAGCCTTCTTGCCGTTCACGTAAAACCACTTCAGATAGCGCGTGAAAAGCGGAAGGCTTCGAGTCGTGAACCGATACGCAACACGCTTGCCATTGCCTTTGCGGGGCTTTGGAGGGGTCAGGACGTATTCCCGGAAATGTTGCCATTTCCAGTCCACGTAGTCTCGAAACTGGAGGCAATGGTTCACCTCGAACAAAGCATTCAATCGTTTGCCCTGTCGCCGGAGTGTACCATCACCGAGGAGACTACCCACCAGAACGGCATGTTGCGTTGGTGTTAGACTTCCCACGGTATTGCCGGGCGGAATCATCATTTCACAGTTTCCGCTGACGGGTCCACCGTTATAAGCCGAATTGTTGGTGCAGGATCTCTCCTGCAGCACCCCGATGTGTTAAGGTGCCAAACCTCCTCGCCGCTGTGAACGCTCAGAGGAGATAAGCCTGTTATCCCCGGAGTACCTTTTATCTGTTGAGCGACGGCCTTTCCATCCAGCACCGCCGGATCACTATGTCCGACTTTCGTCCCTGCTCGTCTTATGGGACTCGCAGTCAAGCACCCTTCTACCATTGCGCTCGCCGCCTGATTGCCAACCAGGCTGAGGGTACCTTTGAACTCCTCCGTTACTCTTTAGGAGGAGACCGCCCCAGTCAAACTGCCCACTTAGCACTGTCCACCGCCCGGGTTCACGGAACGGAGTTAGAATTCAAGCACAGCAAGGGTGGTGTTTCAACGGCGGCTCTGTGGATACCGGAGTACCCACTTCACAGCCTCCCACCTACTCTACGCATGCTGGGCCTAAACCCAATACTAAGCTGCAGTAAAGGTTCACGGGGTCTTTCCGTCTAATTGCGGGTATGTTGCATCTTCACAACAACTACAGTTTCACCGAGTCGCTCGTGGAGACAGTGATCCGGTCGTTACGCCATTCATGCAGGTCGGAACTTACCCGACAAGGAATTTCGCTACCTTAGGACCGTCATAGTTACGGCCGCCGTTTACTGGAGCTTCGGTTGCGAGCTTCGCCTTGCGGCTGGTAGTGTGGGATACTCGGGTTTCCCAGCATATGGCCGGATGCTCAGCCCATCATTACTGATGGGCAGGGCAACGAAGTGTTACCTTAGGACCGTCCACGTTTGTTACTCAGCCTGGT
>DATLYH010000028.1:0-10806 GCA_035575035.1 Gemmataceae bacterium | reverse complement strand
TATCCGCCGGTACGTGCCCGACCTGCCGGAGGCGCTGACCGCCCTGGTCGGGCGGATGCTGGCGCGCCGGCCCGAGGACCGACCGCTGGCCGCCACCGTGGTGCAGCAGCTGGTGGCCGTGGAGATCGCTGTGCTGGGCCGGCGCCGGTCGGCGTGAGCCGTGGTGCAGGCGAGCGGGCGGCGTCAGCCGGCCGGTGCGGGCGAGCGGGCGGCGTCAGCCGGCCGGTTCAGACGACCGTTGCCGGCACCTCCTCGATGTCCGCCTTGGCTTTCGCTGGCGGCCGGAAGAACAGGAACAGGAACAACGCCGCCGCCAATGCCACGCCCGCTGGCACCAGGAACAGCCGGCCGAAATCAACCTTCTTATCGACCGCGAACACCTCACCGAGGAATGGCCAGACGAAGTTGGCCACGAACGGCCCCAGGCCGAGAATCAGGAAGTTGAACAAGCCCTGGGCGCTGGAACGAGCATCCTTGGGGAAGAACTCATCCACGAAGATATACACGGTGGCGAAGAAGAAGGCGTAGCAGATGCCGTGCAACAGGTTGATGACGATAGCCACCGACGGATAGGGGAAGAAGGCGAAGACGGCGAAGCGGGCCGCGTGGCCCAAGATGCCGATCACCATCGTGTACCGCCAGCCGAGCCGCTTCAGGCAGTAGCCGAGGATTGCCATCGTCCCGATCTCGGCGATCTGGCCGATGCTCATGACCGGCATCACCCAGTTCGACGGGATGCCGATGCTCATCAGATAGGTGTCGGTCCAGATGAAATAGCACATGTGGACGGCGGCGTCGAAGAAGGTGACGATGAACAACACCAGCACGAACGGCAGGCGCAGCAGCTTCATCGCCTCCAGCCAGGCGAATTTCTCGGCCCCTTCCTCGGCTCGGCGCGGCGGCGTGTGCGGCAGGAACAGGCTGAAGCCGGCCAGCAGGAACGAGGCGATGCCAGCAGCCAGATAGGTGTAGCTGGTCGCCTCCCGCGCCGCCCGCCCTGTCTTCGGCGTCCCCAGAGCGTCCCCCAGCCACTGGACGAACCCCACCTCGCCCAGCGCCGGTACCTCGCTCCAGTTGACGAAGACGAAGACGAACGGCCAGGCCGCCGCGATCCAGCCAATCGTACCCCACAGCCGCACCGGACCGAACTCCTTCTGTGGGTCCTTCAGGTTGGCGAACGCAATCGAGTTGGTGATGGAAATGGTCGGCACGTAGAACAGGCAGTGGACCAGCATCAAAAGGAAGAACAGCGGGAAGTCTGTCACCCAGGTCAAGCCGAGAATGGCCAGGCCGCCGACCAGCTGGCTGAAGGCCAGGAACTTTTCCGCGGCGAAGTTGCGGTCGGCGAACTGGGTGCTGAAGAACATCGCGGTGAACGACGCCAGGGCGAAGGCGTTGAGGATCAAGCCCTGCTGAAAGGGGGTAAACCCCAAGCCGTCCGGTCCCAGGTAGCCGAAGATCTTGGGCAGCCACGCCCCCCAGATGAAGAACTCGAGGAACATCATCACCGATAGCCTGAAGCGATACGATTTCATGCCGCGCTCCCGGGTGTAAAGGCGTTGGTCTTGCAATGGCTTGAACAGGAAATGTAAAGGCTGGCGGGGGGAATGTAAAGGCGCCAGGGCCTCCCGGCGGCCAGGCCGTCCCCTCACGCCCGGCGCATCCGCCGTCCAAACCCGGAGCATCTTCAATACGAGAGCCCGGAGCGCCAGCGACGGGGAACGTTCCCCGTCGCTAACGCTCCGGGCTCGGAGGACCCGTCGCTAACGCTCCGGGCTCTGAAGAACCCGTCGCTGACGCTCCGGGCTCGGAGGACCCGTCGCTAACGCTCCGGGCTCGGAGGACCCGTCGCTGGCGCTCCGGGCTCGTATTGTGGTCATCCGAGCAGCAGGCTGGGCTCCCAGCCAACGCGCTCGGCCGAGGCCCGCAACTTCTCCAGCGCCCGATTCTGGATCTGCCGGACCCGCTCCTTGCTGATCCGCAGCAGATGGCCGATCTGCCGCAGGCTATGGGTGCCGTTGCCGGTCAGGCCAAAGCGGAGGTCGAGCACCTTGCGCTCGCGCGGCCGCAAGGTTTCCATCAGGAATTGCAGTGCTTCCTGACGCTCGGCGTTCTGCCGGACCGTGTCGCTTTCGTTGTCGGGCATCGCCTCGGTGAGCTTGAAGTCGCTGTCGTCGTCGAGAACGGCGTTCAGCGAGACAGGAGTACGGGTGGCGGTTTGCAGGTGGGTGAGATGTTCCAGGCTGCTGCCGGTGCGGGAGGCGAGTTCCTGCGGGCTGGGAAGGTGCTTGCCGCCGTGGGCCAAGGCCTCCGACTCCTGCTGGAGCAGGCCCAGTTCTTGCAGGTGGTGCGGCGACAGGCTGACCAGATGGCTCTGTCGGGCAACCGCGATCTGGAGCGTTTGCCGAATCCACCAGGTGGCGTAGGTGGCCAGGCGGGTGCCGTGGCTGACGTCGAAGCGGTCGATGGCCTGCATCAGGCCGCAGACCGCCTCTTGCAGCAGGTCGGCATAGCTGAGGGCGTGGTGGCGGAAGCGCTTGGCCACGTGCGCCGCCAGGCGGATGTTGGCCGAGGCCAGGCGATGCTTGAGGTGGATGTAGCGGTCGTGCAGCCGGCGGACGGCTGGCACCTCCCGGGCCTCGGGACCGCAGTGGTCGCGGATGAACTGGGCCATCGGCCAGGGTTCTAGCGGCGGTCGGTGCTGCCGCAGGCGAGGGAAGTGACGGATGAGCACCCGGACCAACTCACTCTTGCAGTCCCAGAAGGCAGCGAGCAACTCGCGCTCTTCCTCAGGAGTGAGGAGGTCGGAGGAGAAGATGGTGGGTGTAACGACAGTAGTAGTGCCGCGCGCTGGTTGGCGCTTGCGACGTCGTGTTTTCATGGCCGTCTTTCCCAAAGTGTGGAGGTTCTCGAGCCCACGTAGCAACGGCGAGTCTTTACTGCCCTGCCCCGCCCCAGGGTCTAGACCGTTCCAACGGCCGCGGGCAGCCAAACCGCACCGGCGACAAGGCGGGAGAGGGAAGGCGGCGATGACTCCCTCGACATCTACCCTTGCGGGCAGCCCTTTCGCGCGCTGACGGTTACGGTGTTCTCCTGCATCCGTAGACAGCAATACCCCCGGTGATGCCTCCTCTTTCACCTGAAGAGGGGGCCGCCGTGGTCAAGCATCTCTCTGCTTCCGCCTGTGGGGAGGATTGCCTCCTCTCACCGATTTCGTCCCCGTATTGTAAAGGCCGCCCGGCGCCATATCAAGAGTTATTATCGAAAACTCTTTCCCTCGTCGGCAAATTCGTAACTTTTACGTACCCCGCTTCTTGCGGCAAAAACCCGCCCCGCGCCCGGCCCGGCAGCGGCCAATTTTTCCCCGCCGCCCTCCCGTCCGCAGCCGGCGGAACCATGCGGGTTTTACCTGAGGGGCGATCCGATTCTGCCTGAATTTTTGCTTTCGACGAGTTGTGAGCTATAACTACTAAAGAGGAATCCTACGCGTCAGCTTGTCTACCCCTTCGATCGGCGGGTTGCCTCGGCCCCTGGAGCCACCCGTGAGCAACGTCGACAAATGTTCCCTTCTGATCGTGGATGACGAGCACTACCTGCTCCCCACCCTCGCTGCCCTGCTGGGCAACGACTTCGAAGTGATCACGGCCGACTCGGCCGAGGCGGCGCAGGAAGCCTTCGCCCGCCGCGAGATTGACATCGTCCTGACCGACCAGAAGATGCCCCGTGTGACCGGCATCCAGCTTCTGGAGTGGGTCCGCCAACGTTCCCCCAAGACGGTGCGCCTGCTGATGACCGGTTACGCCGAGCTTGAGGGTGCCATCGAGGCGATCAACCGCGGCCAAGTCTACTACTACCTGCTCAAACCCTGGCGTACGGAAGAGCTGCTCCAGGTCCTGCGCAACGCGGCTGACAAGTTCTGGCTCGAGCGCAGCCGGGAACAGTTGCTTGGAGAGTTGCGCCGGCTCAACCAGGACCTGGAACGCCGCATCGTCGAGCGGACCCGCGAGCTGGAAGAGGCCAACCGCCTGCTCCAACAGCGGACCCGCGAGCTGGAAGAGGCCAACCACCTGCTCCATCAACGCAGCCGCGAACTGGAGATGCTGGCGTTGACCGATCCGCTGACCGGCCTGCTCAACCGGCGGGCCATCGACGATGCCGCTCAATTAGAGGTCAAGCGGCATCTCCGCTACCGCAACCCGCTCGCCTTGGGGCTGATCGACGCCGACCACTTCCGCGAGATCAACAAGCGCTATTACCACACCGGCGGCGACCAGGTGCTGATCAGCCTGGCCAAAATCCTGACAGGATCGGTGCGCATGGTGGATACAGTCGGACGGATTGGCGGTGAGGAATTCCTGGTGCTTGCCCCCGAGACCGACCTGGACGGCGCTCAGGTACTGGCCGAGCGCATCCGGGCCACTGTGGAGCGGAGCCGGATCACCTACAAGGGGGAGCCGATCCGAGTGACGGTCAGTGTCGGCTTCGCCGTCGCCGACACCGGAGCGGCCGCCGACTACGACCAGATGAAGCACGTGGCCGCCGCCGCTCTGGGGGAAGCCAAGGCTCGCGGCCGTAACTGCTGTGTCGTCCGCCCTGTTCGGCCGCGCGACTTTGAGGAAGAGCGAGCGGCCGGCTGAAGGCTCTTTCCGCCATCTCCCTCGTGAGCAAGGGCCCGGCTCTTTACCTCAGCGAATTCAGGCCCGGGGCCAGGGGGAATGTGAACAGCTCCTCGACCGGGGCACGAGGGGCGGCTCGCTTGCGCCGCAACAAGCCCGCGAGGGCGGCCACCTCAGCCACGGTCAGACCGTCCGCGGCGTATTGCCCGAAGACCATGTCAATCAGGAAAGCAGGCCGCACCACCCGTGAGCCGGCCTCCCCGGCCGAGTCGGACGCCCCTTCTTCCCAATCGGCCCCGAACGCCGTCTGAAGGGCGTTCTCCGCTAGCCCGCCTGGCTCGGAGGCGTCTGTCCGAACATCCTCGGGCAGGAGGGTGATCCAACCATCGAGAACATCTCCCGCCTCATCGCTCGGGTCGGGGATCAGATCAAGTCCGCCCTCGTTCAACTGGGTGGTCAGTAGTCCAAGGCCCCGGCGCAGGTTGATGAGGGCCGTTCCGGGGGGAGCATCGTCCCGGACGCGGAAGGTAAGGAGCAGCACGCTGCCGCCGCCCCGGTCCTGGATCGGCCCCGCAGTCCGCGCTATCCCGGCCTGGATGGTGCCGGCTTCCCGGTCGAGGTTAATCCCGACCAGGTCAAAGTCGGCGATCAGGCTGCCGCGCTCGACGGCCAGCACCTCCAGCCGGCTGGTGTCATAGGAGAGGGCAAGGTCCACCGTGTGCAAGCCGTCGGAGCGGTCCAGGAGTACCGGCACCGTGATGACCGTGCCCCGGGCGGCGAAGGCGGTCGAGACATTCAGCAAGGGGTCGGGGCCGCCGGGCACAATGGCCGGGATGCCGGTCGGCCGCGGCGGGATCTCCGGACGGTCGAGGCCGATCACCTCTTGCAGAATGCGGGTAGCGTCAGCGGTGCTCAGGGCGCCGTTGCCGGTGATGTCGGAGATGATGACCGGATCAAGCAGCTGGAAGGTGCCGTAGCCTCCGTCAAGGCCGACGGCAACCCGCGCGGCGCGGGCGGCGTCAGCGGCACTGTAGGCGGCATTGGCCGTCGTGTCGCCTAGATAGGCAACCACGTGCAGCCCATCATTGTCCCGCGCAGCGGCGCCGTTGACCAGCACCCCGGTCAGGTCGAGGACATGCTTGGCGGTGTAGGGGGCGTTGTCGGGGACGCGGGCCGTGAATCGGCCTAGCTCCACCGGGCCGGGACCCAGCGCGGCGTTGATGGTCAGCGTCCGCTGCCCGGGCGGCCCGGCGAAGGTCACCGCTGTGGGCGGGATGCCGGGGCCTGCCGTGAAGCCGTCCACTTGCAACAGGCCGGGATCGTAACGCAGGGTCAGCTCAACCCGGTTCACTCCTGTGCCGTCGCTGAGCCGCAGCGGCAGACCCGGGCTGCCGCCGGGCACATCGACGGGCTGCCCCGGGCCGCGGGCGAAGTCAGGCAGACTGACCAGCGCTGCCGTCGAGGCGGCCACGGTGAAAGTGTTGGTGTAGTTGTCGCCCGGTGTGCCGTCGCCGTTGCCGTCGAGCAAGGCGCCGGCGGCGGTGTGGAAGCCGTTGGCGGCGCTGCGCAGGATGACCGTGTAATTGCCGGCCGACAGCGGGTCGCCGGTGGTGAGGAAAGTGATGCTGTTGGCGGCGGCGTTGACCGCCAGCGAGCCGCGCACCGGTCCCGCGGGACCGGTCACCGTCACGTCGGCCGGGCCGAAGTTGTCCACCGCGGTGTCATACAGGTTCAGGTCGCCGGCAACGAAAGGTTGGCTGAATGTCGCGGTGAAACCGTTGGGAGAGGTTGTGAACGACGTCACCTGCAGGGTCGTGGGAGCCGGCGTAAAGTCGATGGTCAGCGCGGGGTGCGTCGTCGCTGTCGCATTTTCCTTGGTGTTGAAGCGCTTGGCTGAGGCGCTGGTTGTCTCGTCGCCCCGGAGGATCCAGCCGAAGTTGCTGGCCGGGTTGTTCAGCCAGGCCTGGACATCGGCCGTCATCTGCGGGGAACTCCAGGTGTAGACCCCGGGGCCGGCGACAGAGGTGGTGGCACTAACGGTGGAGCTGAAGTCGCCGCCTGGCGCGGCCCAGGTGGTGGCGGGGAAAAAGCGGTGGATCCAGGTGGCGTCGTTCGCGGTTGCGGGAGCCCCGCCCCCCTCGTTGGCGGCAGCGTTGGAGGTCCCCTCGCCCCAGTCGGCGGTCAGCCGCCGCAGTTCGACGGGCGTGGCCCCGGCTATGGTCCGGGACATGGTGAGGCGGAGAGTGACGCTGTTAATGGTGGCCCCGGCTGGGACGTTGCCGGCAATATCAAAGGCGATGACGCCGCGACGGATGGAGCCGGTGTTGGTCGCGCCCACGAAGAAGAACTCGCCGGCCCCGTTGCTCACGTCGCCGGCGGCGCTTTCGTAAAGAGTGTTGTCTTTGCTGGGTGTGAGCGTGACGGTGTCGAGTACAAGGCGGGCTTCCAGCGGCTCGACCTGCAACGGAACGTGTCGGCATGTCCGCCCGGTCTTCGCCTGCCGCCGCCTCCGCGGCCGTCTGTCTTTCGGCTCCCGTGCCTGGTTGCTTCCGCGCATGGTTGATCGACGCCTTTCGCCTTGAGAGGTAGCGCTAAGAGTGGTGGCCGGACACCGCTCTGGATTCGGGTCCCTATTCCCAGTGATGTCCTGCCCCTGCACTCCAAGGACACCTCGCCGGAGTTGGGGAGTTAGGGAATAGTTGCCCAAACAGCCCTACTCCCTGCTCCCCATTCCTTCGGATCACGGCTCGGGCCGCCGACGCCACCAGCGGTAGCCGAGCAAGCCCAGCGTCCCCAGGCCGAGCAGGGCCAGACTGCCGGGCTCAGGCACCGCCGTGATCCCGAAGATGATTCCCCCCGTTCCATTGGGCGGGGTGTTGGTGACCAGCACGTACAGCTCACCGTTGGCGTCCTCGCCGAAGCCGTGCACGGTCAGCCCATTAGGGAGGCGGCCGTTGGCAAACTGGGGGAGCAGGAACTCCTTGATCTCGCCGGTTTGCAGGTCGGCATAGAACAGGCGGCCATCCACCCGCGGCGGGAGGTTCCGCAGCGCCAAGTCGCCAAAGACATACTTGCCGAACAACTCGGGGATGGCGCTGCCGCGATAGACGAAGCCGCCGGTGATCGAGATGCCGTCGCCGTGGTCGTACTCCAGGGTCCCCAAGGGGCCGGAGATCGGGTCGATCAACCCCGCCGGGCTCCCCGGGCTACGTGCCCCGATGGTCCCGTTAAGGCGGTTGAACAGGAAGTCCCCCTCCTTGATTGCCCAGCCGTAGTTGCCGCCGCGGACAATGCGGTTGATCTCTTCGATGTTGTTCTGGCCGACGTCCGCCAGGATCAGCTCGCCGGTGAGCCGATCGAAGGAGAAGCGGTAGGGGTTGCGCAACCCATAGGCATAGATCTCATCGACCTGGGGGCCCGCGCCATCGACGAACGGGTTGTCGGCCGGGATGCGATACTGGCCGTTGCCGCTGACGGGATTGGGGCTGCCGGGCGTCAGGGACGGGTGCAAGGGGTCGATACGGAGCACTTTCCCCAAGACATTGCCATTGGTGATCACCTGGGCGTTGCCGAGCGGCTCCACGTGGGCGCGGCCCCGGTCATTGGCGTTGCCACCGTCCCCGGTCCCCAGGTAAAGGTAGCCGTCGGGGCCGAACGCAATCGTGCCGCCGTTGTGGTTCCCCGCATCCTTGCCGATGGTCAGGACCACCCGCCGCGAGTTCGGGTCGATCACATGGGAGGTGGGAGTGGTCATCTTGTATTCGCTGATCACGTTGACGTAATTGTTGATGCCGCCTCCCTGCGTCGGCTCGACCGGCACCGGGAAGGTGAGCGGGTTGTCGGCGAGCCGTTCACTCGAGTAGGTGTAGAGCGTGCGGAAGCCGGGGCTGTTCGGATCGTTGAAACCGGGGTGGAACGCCAGCCCTAGCAAGCCGCGCTCGTCGTTAGCGTTGTTCGGATTGAGGGGAGGCGACACCCGGCCGCGGAGATCGAGGGCGGGCGTCGGCAGCAGGGAACCGTTCTGGATCACCAGGATGAGTCCGTTTTGCTCCAGGACAAACAACCGGCTGGCGTCGCCCGGGGGGCTGATGGCATACAGGGGGGCGGCCAGCCCGGTGGCGATGGGTTGCAAGCCGATAGCGATGTTCCCCCGTTGGATGGGAGGCAGGATGTGGTCTGCCGGGGCGGGCGCGGCCAGGACCAGGGCGACCAGGGCGGTAGCGGTGTAAAGGTTTCTTCCCGTCACGGTGCAAGTCTCCCTGAAAAGCAATGAATGAAACCAGGGAATGAGCGGGGCACTCGCCGTCCGGAGAGCGCCGGGATGATGGGGCGTGGGGTTGAATGAGAAGGGCCTCCTTTCAATAGGCAACCCCTCAGGGTGAATGGGCACCGCGATGGTTTCCCGGTGCGGCTGCGCGCACCCCAGGCCACCTGTATAGAGCCCGGGTATAGCCCACTGCTTCCGCCGATTTGTGGATTCCAGGCCGGGGTCGGTTGGATGAAAAGACGGCTCACGACGTCGTGCCGCGAGCCGTCCAGGGGATGGGCCTTCGGGAGAAGCGGCTTCCTCCGCCGCAGCCCTGCCTGATGGTCTGTTGCTTCACGTCCGGGTAGAGACAACGGTCGCTGGCCTTACGGATGGGATAGCCGGCGACTCCGAGAGCCGTATGGCCAGTGAGGCACCTGCTCCCCGGCCCGAAGGAGATGCGGCGACCCCCGACCCGGCCCTGGAACGCCGCTTCCGCGACCTGGTGTGCCAGTGGAAGGAGGCGACCGCCCTGACCTCCTCGATCACCGAGATGGCGACTCACCCGGCCTACCAGCAGATCATCGGCATGGGCAGGGAAGCGATTCCCTGGATCTTGCAGGAACTTCAGCAGTATCGCAATCACCGGTTCTGGGCCCTGAAGGCCATCACCGGTGAGGACCCCGTCCCGGCGATGGATCGGGGCAACCTGCGGCAAATGACCCCGGCATGGCTGACCTGGGCCAGGGACCACGGTTATTGATGATGACCGTCACGGAGGCATTATCTACATACTGGCTGGAAGGGGTGCCCTGCGCGGAGACGTTGGAGGCGTTCGCCATCGCCAACAAAGTCAGGGCCGTCGCTGCCCGTTGCCGATGGTTCTTCCCGACCGGCGGCCAGACGGAGGCCTACCTTGGCCTGGTGGTGACCATCCTGAACATCCATCGGCCGGCGGTCGTCGAGCCCGCGAAGCGGACGCCCGAGGAAATCCGGCAGCGTGTCTGTGCCGACTTCGATTGCTCTCAGAATCTGTTCCATAATTCTTACGCGGCACGTTTGCGACGCGGTTTGAACCGGAAGCGTTGACTGCGCGCCTGCCGCTTTGGACGAAGCCTGTGGAGCATGTGATGTATCGCCGCGATGCGAATCAACGTTTCGCTCGATTCCGGCGGGTGCTCGTAGTCCTTGCTCAAGGCCCGGTAGCGCCCCTGCCAGGCCTAAGTCCGCTCGACTACCCCACGCAGTGGCAGAGGCTTGAACTTCGTCTCCCCTTTGGGCCGGCTCCGGATCTCCAGGCGGTAAGGCCGACGGTGGATGCGCAGCCAGTCGTACAGGTCGTCGTTGTGGTACTTGCCATCGACGAAGACCACCCGCAGTCGCGGGAAGTCGCGGCCGCGTACCGGGGCGAACACATCGTGAGCCGCCCGGGCATCGTCCCCGTTCGCCGCCGTCACCACCACGGCGATCAGAAAACCCAAGGAATCCACGAGGATATGCCGCTTTCGGCCCTTGAGCTTCTTGCCGCCATCGGTGCCCCGGTCCTTGCCGCCCTCGGCGGTCTTGACCGACGGGCTGTCGAGGGCGGCGGCGCTGGGCGTCGGCGCACGCCCGGCCTTGACGCGTGCCAGTGGCCGGAGCGTGTCGAGGATCTTGTGCCAGGTGCCGTCCCAGGCCCACCATGGGAAGTAGTTGTAGACGGTCTTCCAGGGAGGGAAGTCGTGGGGCAACGCCCGCCAGGTGCACCCCTCCCGGGCCTGGTAGACCAGAGCGTTGACCACCTCGCGCAACTCGACCTTGCGGGGCCGGCCGCGGCGCGGCCGTCGCGGGACGCGGGGGAGCAAAGGCTCGATAAGAGCCCATTGCTCGTCCGTCAAGTCGCTGGGATAGGGCTTGCGTCTCATACTTCATTCTACGCAAATCCCCATTTATGGAACAGATTCT
>DATLYH010000027.1:0-61574 GCA_035575035.1 Gemmataceae bacterium | reverse complement strand
TCCCTCGACGGTCTTCCCCTATGTCTCATCAGGACATGCTATCGCAGGCGGACAACCTGACCAAGTCTTCCCCGTCGCTAACGCTCCGGGCTCGGAGGACCCGTCGCTAGCGCTCCGGGCTCAGAGTACCCGGAATGATTCTTTCAGAGCCCGGAGCGTCAGCGACGGGCGTCAGCGACGGGCCCCGTCGCTAGCGCTCCGGGCTCAGAGGACCCGTCGCTAACGCTCCGGGCTCGGAGGACCCGTCGCTGACGCTCCGGGCCGCTACTGGTCTTGTCACCGGCATAATCATTCCTACATTTTGCGGAAATTGCCCAGATTAATTTTGACTCGGTGGATTGGTTGTTGTTAGCGTAGGAAGTCGATCTGCCCAAAGCTCCTCATGCGAACGATTTAGCGAAGGCGCCCGGGTTTCCCGCGCGGCCCGGCTTCACTCTCATCGTGAGGAGGGATTGACTGATGTATAGCGTAGTGCTGGCTACCATGTTGACGGCTTCAACGGCGACCCCCGATTGGGGTTGTCGTGGCTGTTGGAGTTGTCACGGCTGCTGGGGCTGTCACGGCTGCTGGGGCTGCGGCTGTTGGGGCTGTGGCTGTTGGGGCTGCGGCTGCTTCGGCTGCGCTGGGTTCGCCAGCTGCTGGGCCTGCTGCGGCGGTTGCTTTGGCTGCTTTGGCTGTGGAGGGGTCGTGGTGCAGGCGGCGACGGTAGAGCCGGCCCCGAAGCCGGCCGCTCCGGACAAGCCCGCGCCAAAGCCGGCCAACCAGGGCACGTCGGCGCCGAAGTCGGCCACCATCCAGGTCGCCCTGGCCGCCGACGCCCGGCTGTACGTGGATGGCGAGCCGGTCGCGTTGACTTCCACCACCCAGTCGTTCCTGACCCCCCAGCTGGAGCCGGGGCGCGAGTACTTCTACACCTTCAAGGCCGAGGCGATCCGCGACGGCAAAACCGTTTCGGAAACCCGGCGTGTCTCCTTCCGGGCCGGCGAGGTGACCCGGGTCGATTTCGGTCCCCTGAATGCGCCGCCAACCGCTCCGGCCCGCATTACCGTCCGGCTGCCGGCAGACGCCCGGCTCTATGTCGATGAGGTCCTCTGCACGCTGACCTCGGACACCCGGTCGTTCCAGACGCCGCCGCTGGAAGTGGGAAAGACCTACGCCTACACGCTGAAGGCCGAGGTGCAGCGCAACGGCCGGACCCAGACCGAGAGCCGCCGCATCCTTGTTCAGGCCGGCAAGCAGACGACCGTGGAGTTCAACGAGTTGGTCGTCCAGGTGTCCAGCAACCCGTGATCGGTTCCGGGGAATACCGACTCGTCCGTCGTCGGGGCCGCTTGCGGCTTTGGCACCCGTTCTTGGGGGGCCGGCGTGCCAAGTCGCAAGCGGACGGCACCTGGAGGGTGCCGGTTGCATTTACCGCACCAGCTCCAGCACGCTCCAGAGGCTCGGGTCTTCCCAATAGGGGAAGTCGGAATCGGCGCTCAGGAGCTGCTCGCCCAGCTCGGCATCGCGGACGGCGTAGAAGAATCCCAGCCGCGGGTTCTGCTCTGGGTCGAAGCCATTGAGCACGGCTGCCGGCAAGAACGCCTCCAGCCGATATCCGCCTTTGCGGGGGGTGCTGCGGAACGGCACAGCGCCGGGGGCGCACAGCGGGGCGTCTTGCAGCGCCCGGTTGATCTTGGTCTGGGCAAAGACCGGCTCCTCGCGCTCGGGGCCGCCGCCGGTCGGCAGGAAGTGGAACTGGTGGCAATAGCGGCTGGCGCGGTGGCTGCCGCGTGCCTGGCGCGTGTCGATCCAGAGGGTCAGGCCGTCGGAGCCGCGCGGCCGGGCGGCGTCGCCCTGCGGCAGCTGCTCCTTGCCCCGCACCTCGACTTGCAGCCCCAGCCCTAGCTCGTTCCACGCCAGACGCACGTCGGCGAAGTTGCGCTTCTCGTCGAGGCCAGCGAAGTTGTCGATCCGGCATGACTCGGGCAACTCCACCAGGCCGTCATCCTGCTCGCGCGGCATGTCCTTGACGTAACGGCAGGGATAGGCGATGCGGAACAGGAACCGATGCGGGATCAGGGGCATTGGAACCTCCGTGTCGCTGCGAACCTCCGACGATCATCTGTTTGATGAGGGTAGATGCGCGGCCACACTCGCCGGAGGCTCGCGGCGAAACCAGGGGACGGTGCTTTCAAGCGCCATCCACGGCGCTGACGGGCTGCGGGGCCGGCTTCGACGGGCCGTTGAGCAGGCTGCGTTGGAGCACCTCGCGGGCGCGGTCGAACTCCGGCTGCCAGGTGATCTCCGGCCGGCCGTCCCTCAGGCAGTCGCGGAGTTTCTCTAGCGTGTTGCGGGCCATGTGCGGGCACTTGTTGCAGGCGCAGGTAATACCCGGTACTGGGTGGTAGCGGTGCTGCGGGAAGCGGCTTTGCAGCTGCCACAACATGTTGGCCTCGGTCGCCACCAGGAAGTCGGTCGGCGCGGTGAACTGGCCGACGAAGCGGATCATTCCCTCGGTCCCGCCGACAAAGTCGCTGTGCTCGCGGATGTTGGCCGGGCACTCCGGATGGGCAATGGTGATGGCATGCGGCAGCTTCCGCTTCAAGGCCAGCAGGTCGCCGACGCTGAAGATCTCGTGGACCATGCACGAGCCGTTCCACAGGATCATCTTGCGTCCGGTGACTTCCTGCAAGTACTGGCCGAGATGGCGATCGGGGACAAAGAGGATCTCGTATTCCAACGGCACCCGGCGGATCACCTCCTCGGCATTGCCGGACGTCACCACCCAGTCGGACAGTGCCTTGACCGCCGCGCTGCTGTTGATGTAGGTGACGGTCTGGAAACGGCGGCCGTTTTCGCGGAGCATTTCCTGATAACGGGCCAGCCGGGGGGCGGGGCAGCTGTCAGCCAGGCTACAGCCGGCTTGCAGGTCGGGCAGCAGCACCCGCTTGGAAGGATTGAGGATCTTGGCCGTCTCCGCCATGAAGTGCACGCCGCAGAAGACAATGGTAGGGTTGTTCACCTGGGCGGCGGCCCGGGCCAGCTTGAGGCTGTCGCCGGTGAAGTCGGCCAACTGTTGGATCTCGCTGTCCTGGTAGTAGTGGGCGAGGATGGTGGCGTTTTCACGGGCCTTGAGAGAGGCGATCTCGTCCAAGATGTCGGTCATGAAGAGTTCCTTGTTTTTTGTGTGGCGAAGGAGCAACCCACATCCAGCATTTTAAGACGGCCTTACGTCTCTATCTTCATTCTAGGAGAGCCGCCATCAAAAACAACTACCCCAGGGAACCGGGGCAGGAGGCAGCGCGGCGGCCGGTCAGCGAGACCACCCCGGAGCGGGCCGCGACACGGCGGAGGACGCCTTCGGCACGCCCCGGGACCAACCTGACGGTCACTTGCTCTCTTTGGGCGTGACCTTGGTGGTCGCCCCCTTGCCCGACTTGGTGAGGATCACTTCGACCGTACCGCCCCCTTCGGGGATGGCGACTCGCAGGGGTGTCTGGTTGGCGTCGAGGTAAATTCCCGGCAACCCCGTCCTGCGCCGGCTGGCCCCTACCACGTCGGCTGGATCATCGGGCGTGGCGGGAACGTCCGCGGGGTAAAAGCTCACTTTGTATTCGCCGACCCGCACCCCTGACTCGCCGCGCACACCTTGCAGGGTAAATCGGCCGTCGGCGTCGGTGACGGCAATGGCGCCGTGCCCTTCCGTCTCGCCGGCGGGCGTGAAATTCACCATCATATTCTTGACCGGCTCGCCTTCAAGCGTGACCCGGCCACCGACCGGCACAACACCCGAACCCTTGCCGCACCCGGCGACGAGCACCGATACCCCGACCAGCAGGCCAAACGCAAGCCTCCGGCGCATCATCTGCCTCCTCAGAATGTTTCCTGGACCGTTCAGGGGAACGTGACCACCTGGCCGTCGGCCATGGCGGCCAGTATATTCAGCCGCGCGACCGGAGTACCTTCGGAGAAGAAATGGACCGAACCGTCGGCGAACAGGAAGTTGCACCCGCCGGGATGGAAGCTCCCCGGCCACGACCAGCTGCCAACCCGGCCGAACTGCGCCGGGGGCCGACCGGGGTTGGGCTGGGTCCAATTAGAAACCCAGACGTTGATGCCCGAGGGCTGAGCGGTTGGGCCGGGGTCCACGCCTACCTGCACCCAGCCGCGGTAGGCCCACGCGGGGGTCCTGCCGTTGGCACAGTTCAGCGTGGTTTCGCCCATAGCGATGGTGTTGCTCAGGCCGTCGGTCACGTCGCCGACGCGCGTGGTGCTGTTCTCGCCGAACATCCGGCGAATGTTCAGCGAGGTCTGCTTCCAGGCATTACATCGCCACTCCCAGTACTGCACCGCAAAATCGTAGTTCGTCTTCTGGGCGCGGATGCCGGTGTTGTTGCCAATGCCGTAAATGTCGTTATCATCCAGCAGCGGATCGCCGTTGTCGCTGGGACAGCGGAAGGTTGCCACCAGAGTGGCGGCCATGGCCCCATTACCGCTGGCGATCGGGTCGCCGGCCAGCGGCGCGTTCCGACTGGTCCCGCTCAAGCAGCGGTTCAGGCTGGAGGAGGCGGCCCGCGGATTGTATTGCCGGTACAGATTGTCCTGCTCGATGTACGGCAGCAACAGCACCAGGCCATTCAGGTTCAGGATGACATCGTCGCTGGCGTAACCCTGGGCCGGCACATGGTTGCACCAGCCGTAGCTCCGGCCGCCGGGCGGGAACTGCTTGTAAGCACTTTCATAATTGTGCAACGCCACACCGAGCTGCTTGAGGTTGTTGGCGCAGCGGGTCCGGTTGGCGGCCTCGCGCACCTTCTGCACGGCCGGCAAGAGCAGCGCGATGAGAATGGCGATAATGGCGATGACCACCAACAGCTCAATCAAGGTGAAGCCGGCCCTGCCGAAGCGACGCTTGCGATGATTCATGGCTGTCCCCTGAACAGGAATGAGGCCCTTGGTTTTCGCCCGCTTTCTCCGTTCCCCGGAATGACCCCAATTATGGATTGGTTTCTTCGGCCGGTCAATGGTCACGGCTGGGGCCTTCCCTTCTCCAGGGCGGTGGGGAGCAGCCAATGCCGGCCGTCGCGGGCCAGCAGGGCGTCGGCCGCCGCGGGCCCCCAGGTGCCGGCAGCGTAGTTGGGGAAGTCGGCGGCCGGGGCCGCCCACGCCTCCTGAATCGGGGCCACCACCGCCCACGCCGTCTCCACCTGGTCGGCACGCATAAACAGCGTCGCGTCCCCCTTCAGGGCGTCCAAGAGCAACGTCTCGTAAGCCTCGGGGATCGCCTTGTGGAACGTCTGTTCGTAGGAGAAGCTCAGATCAACCGGCTCCAGGGTGAAGCCGGGGCCGGGCATGTCGGCCATGAACCGCAGCAAGATCCCCTCGTCCGGCTGGATGCGCAGCACCAGGCGGTTGGGCACCCAGTGCCGGACGGCGCTGGGCGGGAAGGTGCGGTGCGGCACCGGCCGGAAGACGATCGACGCCTCCGCCACCCGCGCCGCCAGCCGTTTGCCGGTCCGCAGGTAGAAAGGGACTCCCTGCCAGCGCCAGTTGTCCACATACAGTTTGATGGCGGCGAAGGTCTCCGTGGTGGAGTCGGACGCCACGTCGGGCTCCTGCCGGTAGCCGGGGACCGGCCGCCCCTCGACGGTGCCGGGGCCGTACTGCCCGCGGACGGCGAAATGATCGACCTGGTCGCGCGGGATGGGACGGATGGCGCGGAGCACGTCCAGCTTCTTGCTGCGGACTTCGTCGGCATCGAAGGAGACCGGCGGCTCCATGGCGATCAGGGTAAGCACACGGAGCAGATGGTTCTGGATCATGTCGCGCAGGGCGCCGGCGCGGTCGTAGTAGCCGCCGCGATGCTCGATGCCGACCTCCTCGGCCACGGTGATCTGCACCTGATCGATATAGCGGCGATCCCAGATCGGTTCGAAGATGCTGTTGGCGAAGCGGAAGGCGAGAATGTTTTGCACCGTCTGCTTGCCGAGGTAATGGTCGATGCGGAAGATTTGCCGCTCGGCCAGGATGTCGGTGAGGCTGCGGTCCAGCGCGGCGGCAGAAGCCAGGTCCCGGCCAAACGGCTTCTCCACGACCAGCCGGCTGCGCTGGGGGTCGGCGACGAGGCGGGCCTCGCCCAGCTGCCGGGCGACCGTCTCGAACAAGGTCGGCGTGATGGCCAGGTAAAAGAGGTAGTTGGCGGGCGAGCCCCAATCCTGCTCCCGCGCCGCGAGGCGGCCGGCAAGCTGGGCGTAGGAGGCCGAGGCGGTGAAGTCGGCGACCTGGTAGCCGAGGGCAGGGGCGAACTTCTGCCAGTCCGCCTCCTGGGCCGGGCCGCGCCGCGAGAACTGGTCGATTCCCTCTCGTGCGTGCCGGCGGAACTGTTCATCGTCCATCGGCCGGCGGTCGAGCCCGATGACGGCGAAGCGCTCGGGCAGCCAGCCGTCGAGGAAAAGGTTGTACAGCGCCGGTAGCAGCTTGCGCCGGGTCAGGTCGCCTCCGGCGCCAAAGATCACCACAACGGTCGGCGGCGGACGGAGCTGGGGTGTCATGGGAGTCTCGCGGTTGCTGCTTGCGGCTTAGCGAGGCGGCGCCAAGCCGCGAGCGCCCCGTTTGTCTTTATCACTCCTCGTCCCAATCGGTGTGGAACGTCCCCTTCTCGTCGATGCGCTCATAGGTGTGAGCGCCGAAGTAATCGCGCTGGGCCTGCGTCAGGTTGGCCGGCAGCCGGGCACTGCGGTAGCCGTCATAGTAGCCCAGCGACGCCATGAAGCCGGGCGCCGGAATGCCGAGCTGGGCGGCCGTACCTACCACTGCCCGCAGGTCGTCCTGCCGCGTGGCCACCGCCTGCCCCAGGTTCGGATCCAGCAGCAGGTTGGGCAGGTCGGGATTGGCCTGGTAGGCGGTGCGCAGGTCTTCCAGCAGGGTGGCCCGGATGATGCAGCCGCCGCGCCAGATGCGGGCCACGTCCTCCAGCTTCAGGTTGTAGCCGTAGACCTGCGACGCCTTCCGCAGCTGGGCCATCCCCTGGGCATAGGTCATGATCGTCGCGGCATACAGGGCGCCGCGCAGCCGGCCGAGGAACGCCTGCCGGTCCCCCAGGTACCGTTCGGACGGGCCGGTCAGCGCCTTGGCGGCGGCCTTGCGCTCCTCCTCGTAACCGGACAGGTCCCGCATTGACACCGCGGCGTCAATGGTCGGGATCGGCACCTGGAGATCCATGGCGTCCTGCGAGGTCCATTTGCCGGTCCCCTTTTGCCGGGCCACGTCCAGGACCATGTCCACCAGCCGGTTGCCGGTCTTGTCGTCCACCTTGAGGAAGATCTGGGCGGTGATCTCGATCAGGAATGAGTTTAGCTCCCCCTGGTTCCACTGGTCGAAGACGGCGTGCAGCTCGTCGTTGTTCAGGCCGAGGCCGCGTTTCATCAAGTCGTAGCACTCGGCGAGGAGCTGCATCAGGCCGTACTCGATGCCGTTGTGGACCATCTTGACGTAATGGCCGGCCGACCCGGGCCCCAGGTAGGTGACGCACGGCTCGCCGTTGACCTGGGCGGCGACGGCCTCCAGGATCGGTCGGACGCGCTCGTAGGCTGCCTGCGGTCCGCCGGGCATGATACTGGGGCCAGATCGCGCCCCCGCCTCGCCGCCGGAGACGCCCATGCCGAAGAAATGGACCCCCTTGTCCGCCAGGGCCTTGGCGCGCCGGTCGGTATCCTTGAAGTGGGAATTGCCGGCGTCGATGATCAGGTCGCCGGGTTCCAGCAGCGGCAGGAGCGTCTCGATCACGGCGTCAACCGGCCGCCCCGCCGGCACGAGCAGCATCACGGCCCGGGGCCGGCGCAACATGGCGAGGAAGTCGGCGGCGCTGGTGGTGGCATCCACCTTCTTGCCGGCCCCTTCCGTCTTGAGGGCCTGGACCTTGTCCGGGTTGGTGTCCAGACCGGCCACGGCGTAACCATGATCGGCCATGTTCAGCAGCAGGTTGCGGCCCATGACGCCCAGGCCGACCATGCCGAGATCGTAGCCTTGCGGGTCCATGTCGCTCTCCTCTTGGGTCAAATCCGGCCCGCGGGCCTTGGGGGATCTGCTCTTATCGAACCTGTCCTACCTGGGTGGCCGGGACGGAGCACAGCGACACCCCGGTCCGCTGCGCCGGGGCGTCGAAGACTCAGCCCCGGCCACACTCCGAGGACCGAGCGAGCCGGTCCCTCAGCCCGAGCACCTCGTCGAGCCCGAGCAACTGCTTGATCTGGGCGAAAGTCATCATTTCACTCGGTGGTAGATCGACCCGGCCGCGGGTCAGCAGGGTGTCGATGAGTCGCTGCATGGCGGTCGCGGTGACGAGAAGGCTTTCGATGGGGCAGACGACGATCTTGTAGCCGAGCTGTCCCAGCTCCGCGACCGACAGGATCGGTGTGACGCCGCCGGTGAGCATGTTAACCAGGAGCGGCCGGCGCACCTCGCGGGGGATGCGTTCCAGCTCCTGCCGGCTCTCGGGGGCCTCGATGAAGCAGACATCGGCGCCGGCCTCGGCGTAGCGATTGACCCGCTCGATGGCGGCATCGATCCCCTCGACGGCCCGGGCGTCGGTGCGGGCGATGAGGACGAAGTCCGGGTCGCGGCGGGCGTCGCGGGCGGCCCGGAGCTTCAGGCACATCTCTGGGGCCGGGATCACCTGCTTGCCCTGGAAATGGCCGCAGCGTTTGGGGGTGACCTGGTCCTCCAGGATGACGCCGGCCGCGCCGGCCCGCTCGAACTCACGGACAGTGCGGGCCACGTTGTGCAGATCGCCGTGGCCGGTGTCGCCGTCGGCCACCACTGGAATGGCAACGCGCTGGGCCATGCGGCGGACAGCGTCGGCCATCTCGGTCAGGGTGAGGAAGCCGACATCGGGCAGACCAAGCAGGCTGGCCGAGGTGCCGAAGCCGCCGATGAAGACCGTCTCCAGTCCCGCCGCCTCGATCAACCGAGCGGTGAAGACATCGTGCGCCCCCAGACTGCGGATAATGCCGGGGCTGTTCAACAACTTGCGGAGCTGCTCGGTCGGTCGCATGGGAGAGTGGACTCCTGGTTAGGGTCGCGGGCTTGGCGGATCGCCGCGATTGTAGGGACCGCAGCGATTGTAAGCCGAAACGCGGCCCGCGGCCACTCGGGGAATTTGCTTGCTCCCCGCGCCGGCCGCCGCTACTTTCCTCATGTCCATGACCGACATAACCCTCGCCGAACCTGCACCAAGAAGACTCCTATGATACACACTCGCCGCACTGGCATCGGGATCGGCGCCTTGGCCCTGACGGGGACCGCGGCCTGGCTGGCCGTAGCGGGCCAGCCCACCGAGAGCAAGAGCGCCCTAGAGGCCGACCCGAGACGCGCCGTTCCTGGAAGGTCGTCACGCTGTGTCAGCCCACGGGGTACGGGCTAGTGACTGTCCCGGGGCGGTGGTGAAGACGTTACTCGTCCCGGTGCGTCCCAGCGAGGTCGTGGACAAACACCCAGCGCACCGATACCGGCCCCTGGCCCGACTGGTACCCGCAGGGCCGGTCCAGGTGGCCATCGACGGGGTCGTCACTGATGCGGGTGGCGAGGCCGTCGGGCACCAGGTGGTGAAGGACGAAACCTGTCAGCGGGCAGGCGAGGTGCATGCTGGCGGCTATGAAGTCGCTTGGCGGCGGACCGCCCTCGAGGGCCGCCTCTACGTCCGCACCTACGACGGGGCTATCGCCTGTTACGATTTGCGAAAGACTTAATGCGAACCTGTTGCAAAAGTGAATCTGACCCAGCCGTAAGGAGGTAGGATAATGGTTCGCCACGGTTCACACCTGATTGTTGTTGGTGTTGTGGTGTGGGCGATGACTGCTAAAGCCTGCGCCGACGAGTTCCCGCCGGGCTGGTTGCCAATCCAGCGGCTCGACGACACGCCCACGTGGGCCGAATTTCGCAAGATCGACGACAAAATTCATCTCTACCTGCCACCGGGGGTCAAAACCGTTCGGGGCGTGTTTGCCTGCTTCGTTTTCCACAGCGGCGACCCGCGCGAGTTGGCTCGGCTGTGGAAATTCGCTTTGGTTACGGTCCCCTGGCCGTTTGAATACGACTTGGGTCATAACGACAAACGCAACGGCCGCTACAAACTCGGCCATCCGATGCAAAACATGGGGTTGCTATTGCGCTACCTGGAGGTCGCGGCCAAAGAAACGAAGCATCCCGAACTGGCCGTGGCTCCGATCGTTGGTTGGTTGATGCAAAACGGTAACGTCTTCGCCACCGATGTATGGAAGCGGGCGCCCGACCGCATTATCGCCTGGTGCGATGCCTTCCCGAATCGCCTGGCGAAAGTGCCGGAGCTAACCGCTCAAGTGCCGTTCGCCTATGCGTGGGAATTCACGCCGCATGAGGAGAACGAGCGCATCAAGCTCCGCGCGGCACGACTGCCGGAGCTAAAGGATCGATTAACGCCGCCGCCGGATTTCGCCTGCCGTGCCAACACCTACGGCTTCCCGCACGGCATCTACTCAAAGTTTAACTTTTTCATGGCGTTTCTCGATCGCTGTATCGCGCTGCGATTGCCAACTGAAACACCGCCACCAGGGCAACCGACCAAGCTTAAACCGATCCATATCGAAGACGGTTGGGCCGGCGACTATAACGAAATCGGCCAGTGGAATACCATTACGCCGGTGAAAGAGGCTAAGGGAATGGTCAGTCCGGTCTGGCTGCCGGATGAATACGCTGCCTGGATGTGGCGGTCATACCACTCGGCCCGGCCCGACATCCACCTGACCGCGCCGAAGTTGGAATACAGCAAACGGGGCGGTCGATGGGGCGGGCCGGAATGTGGTCTGGGTTATGGCGGTTACCTGAAAGCCTCCGAACCGCATCGCTTCGTCGCCGACACCAAGGGGAACTATGTCAAGGTAGAATTCCATGATGGCCATCGCATCGTCGGCACAGCGGTCCAAGCCCCTTGGCAGGTCGATGGTATCAAGCTCGAGCCAGGGTTACACGCCCTTTTTGCTGTCGGCGTTCGCAAGGATGGAACGCGACAGGCCAGCCGACCTGCTTTCGTCATCGTGGAATAACTCCCCCAATCATCGACCTCAATGACCTATGCGCACTCTCGAAGCAGTTATGAACCGCTTCCGTGTGCCAACGAGGCAGGCCACCAGGAAGAGAGCATGATCCAGGTGGCAGGAGAGCTCCTGCCACCTGACCCAGCGGCGGACAGGGCTGCTCGCGCCTCGCAGAGTTCGACCTGAAAGCGGCGGGCAGCGTGGCCTTTGAAGGCGGCTGACAGAGCAGCAATGCCCGCAATAGCTGGGAAGAACACGAAGCGTTGGAAACCAGTCCGGATCGGTGCGGGAAGCCAACTGGGCGGCCAGTGCCAGCGTCGCGCGGCCCGCTCGGGTTTCGAAAGGGGGCAGCCGGCACGCTCTTCCGTCTCCAGGCAGCAATGGCCGGGTTGCAGGCTCATGACCCATCCCTCCCACCCCTAATCCGAGCGCTTCCAGCGCATGGTAGAGGGATGGCGAAAAAAGCTTTTTCCGCCGCCCTGTGCACGCCGTCTCGGGAGGATTTCACTATAACCGAATAGAACGGTCCATGTTGATTGATGGGAAACGCCATTTTAAAGGAGGGGCTGGGTCATGGCCAAGCGGCAAGGGTCGCATGACAAGGGGCATCAGACGCGCGGGGTTGGCTCGGAGGCGGTGGAGGCGGCCCAGGCGGAGCGGGCGGGGGCCAAGTTCGAGTGGCACTACGGCCGAGTCACCCGTCTGGGGAGTTTCGAGGTTGCCGGAGGCCGAGAGGTCACCATCGTCTGGGAGGAGGGGGGAGTCACGTCGCAGCAGGGGAACATCACCGACGAGCAGTGGGAGATTTTCAAACTAGCGTTCCTGACCACCGGCCGCATTGCTGTCCTGAGCGACCAGGACGGCGACGGTTGGATGTATGACTATCGCTTCCTGGAAGCGGTGCGCTGAGCAGAGCCTAAGAATACTGGGAAGATTTGCTCAGCGCCCCAAGCGCCCTTTGCTCAGCGTCCAGAGCGTGAGCGATGGGGCGCGGCGCTCCCCGTCGCTGACGCTCCGGGCTCGGAAGAACCCGTCGCTGACGCTCCGGGCTCTGAAGAACCCGTCGCTGACACTCCGGGCTCGGAAGAACCCGTCGCTGACGCTCCGGGCTCCTCGGCGCGCCGAACGGGGGGCTCACTCCCGCAACAGTCGGCGCACCTGCTCGGCGCTGCGCAACCGCAACATTTGCCCGGTCAGCGATGTCAGACGCCGCCCCGGCCGGGCCGCTAGCACCTGCCGCGTCGGCCCGAGTTGATTGACCGGGACGCTTAATACATCGACATCCAGGGCGGCCAGAGCGACGATTCCATCCGGGTCGGCCGCCATCTCGCCGCAGACCGTCACTGGCCGGCCCGCCCCGTGAGCCGCCTCCACCACGTGATCGATGATCCGCAACAGCCCCGGGTGCAGCAGGTCGCCGGGGGATGAGCCGACCGGGTCATCGCGGCTGAGACCCAGCGCCGAGGCCAGCAAGTCGTTGGTGCCCAGGGCGACGAAGTCCACCTGATCGAGCCAGGTCTCAACCATCAGGGCGGCACCGGCCGACTCCAACATGATCCCCAGCGGCACCTCCCGGCCGAACTCCAATCCCTCGCGGCGCAGCTCCTCGCGAGCCTGCTGCACCGTTCGCAGGACGAAGTCAAGCAATTCCGTTCGCGTGATCAGCGGCACCAGGATACGGGCAGGGCCGGCGGTGGCGGCCCGCAGGATGGCTCGGACCTGGTCCTTGAACAGCTTTTGCAGCGGCGGCTGGGTCAGCACCTGCCGCCAGTCCAGAGTATGGCCGACCGCGGTGGCCAGGTGATCGCCGTGGGCCAGTTTGTCGGGGCGCAGGTCGAAGGTGCGGATGGTGGCAGGCCGGCCGCCCAGCTGCGTCAGCAGCTTGCGGTAGGTGTCCACCTGCTCCTCCTCCCCCGGCAAGGTGCGTCGGGCCAGGAACAGGAACTCGCTGCGGAACAGTCCCACGCCGACGGCCTGCTGCGCCAGCGCCTCGCCGACCTCGCACATCAGGTTGATGTTCACCTCAACCTGCGGTCGGCCGCTGGTCGCCGCCTCCCTCGGCAGGGCCTCCCCCCCGTTGGGGCGTGGTCTGGAGACCACGCCCCAACGGGGGCGGCGGTCAGTGGCCTGCTGAGCAGCGACCATCTCGGGGGTCGGCTCCAGGTAGACCTTGCCGGTGGTGCCGTTGACCAGCAGCCGCAGACCGGGCCGCCGTGCCGCGGCGAGGTCCGTCACCTGGCCGACCATCGGCACCCCCAGACTGCGGGCCAGGATGGCGGCGTGGCTCTGCGGCCCGCCATGTTCCACGACCACCGCCGCCAGGTCGGCCAGGTCCACCGAAAACAGGTCCATCACCGACGCTTCGCGGGCCACCAGTACCAGCCGTTGCCCCGCCGCGTCGGGGGCCGTCCCCGCTGGCCGCAGGTGCCACAGGATGCGGCGGAAGACGTCTTTGACGTCATAGACCCGCTCCTGGAAGAACGGTGTGGCCAGTTTCTGGAACGCGGCCACATACTTGTCCAGGGTTTGCAGCAGGGCGGCCTCGGCGGTGCAGCCGGCCGCCAGGCAATCGGTCAGGTCCTGCTCGATGACCCGGTCCTGGAGGATCATCAGCTGGGCCTGGAGGATGGCGCCGTGGTCCTCGCCGACGAGCACACTGATGTGCTGACTGAGCCGGCCGATTTCCTCGCGGGCCTCTTCCATCGCTCGGGCCAGCCGCTGCCGCTCGGCCGCGGGGTCGGCGCCGTGGTCGGCCGCGCCGGCCCGCCAGGACTCAAAATCATCGACGACATACGCCTGCCCCAGCCCAACGCCCGGACTCAGGGGCGTGCCCCGCAGGCAGGCCGGCCGGGCGCCGGACTCCTGGTGGGCGGCCGCCACCACCCGCTCCAGCAAGCGGGCGTCACTCACCAGCGGCGCCAGCTGCGACGCCACCGTCAACAGCATGCGGACCTCACCGGGGGAGAAAGTGCGCGGTTCAACCGTCTGGACAACGAGGACGCCTTGGAGCTCGCCTCCTTCGACCAGCGGCACACCGAGGAAGGAGTGGTATGGATCCTCGCCGGCTTCGGGGAAATACTTGAAACGCGGATGCTGCGGCGCATCGGCCACGGCCACCGGCGTCATCCGCTCGGCAACCAACCCCGTCAGCCCCTCATCTGGCCGCATGCGGACGCGGCCGACTCCCTCGGGTTTCAGGCCGATGGTCGCCCCCAGCACCAGCTCGGCCCGCTCCGGCTCGAACAGGTAAACGGAGCAGACGTCGGTGTGACACCGGCCCTGGATCAGGCGGACGATGTTCTCCAGGGTTTCGCCAGGGTCGTGGCTCTGCGCGACCAGTTGACTGATCTCCTCCAGAGTGAGCAGGAGCGAGCTTTCGTGGCTTGTCCCAGTCTGGGTCATGTACCGCGGGTACTCCAGGCCGCCGCGCGTAACCGGCGAAAGGCGCAAGGTGTTGATGAGAAGTCCCTCCTCAGGTCCGGGTTCCAGAGGGGATGCCGCGTGCGATGGCGGCAGTTACCGCTTGAGGGCGATGGTGTTCTGGCGCTTGACCACCGTCAGCTCAATCTTGTCCTCGCGGGCCAGCCAGCCGATTGCCTGCATGAGCAGATCACGGGGCTGGTCGAGGTCCGCGAGCATCTTTCTGATAGGGACTTTGCCGGCGGTATCGAGGTAGCGCCAGACGACTCCCGCCGTTTCGCCGATGCGGGTGACGGGGGATACCGATGCGTCTACGCTCATGGTCCTCAAGCCTCGCTGATTGAAGTGGGGGAGGGTACGGACCAACTCCCTCCATTAAATCAGCGCCCTACCCTCTCTGCAATCAACATGCCAAGGAAGCGGTCCGGCTTGGCCTGTCCTGCCGGCGTCCGGTCCGCCTTTGACGTTGCCGACGTAAGGCGTGGCAGAAAAGGACTTGCAGCGTCGGATCGGCCGGCGCGATCGGTGCAGGATAGGAAAGGCGGGCAGAGAGGCCGTTCCCGACGCGGGCACCCCCTGCACGGATCTTGGGCAGCGAGTGGCCGGTTAGCAAGCGCTCGGGGCCGGACGCCCCGCGGTGCGGCTCACAAGGTCATTTGACGAACACTAACTCGCCGTAATCCTCGTAGCGGTGGAAGTCGGGCTGCGTCAGCGGCGCGGTCGAGGAAGTTTCGGTCCGGTCGAAGGCCGTCGAGTAGTCGTAGCGGCACAGGGCGAACTGCCAGCGGGCACCGGGGACAGGCCGGCCACCGGAGGCCGCGAACGCGCTCCAGGGAATGCGGCCCTCGACCGTCCAGCCGGTATCAGTGTCCTGCCAGTCATTGAGCGTCCCCCGCAGCTGCACCGCCGACTCCGTGCCGAACTTCGTCGTCGCGGCGAAACGCCCATAGCCGCCGGCGCCGCGCGAAGGGAGAAACAACTCCAGCTGCGTGTTCAGGGGGTTCACCTGGAACTCATAATAGGTCAGCTTGTCGCGGCTTGGCTTGAAGAACAACTCGAAGACATCATTCAGCCAGGTCATGCCGTTGCGTTCCTTGACGGTGGCGTACAGGTCGCTGTCGTCCATGTCGGCGCCGAAGTAGAGATACTGGTCATCCCAGAGGAGGCGGGCCCGAGTTGCCGTCTTGGCCGGACGGTTCTGCCAGAAGACAACAAAATCTTGCAGCAGCTGGGCCTTCTGCCAGGCTGCTTCATCGAGCTTGCCGTCGATCTGAATGGGCCCGGCCGTGAAGCGGCACTCAGCCGAGCGCACCACCGGGAGCTTCTCCGGCGTGTCCGGCGCGGTTTCCGTCGGCGCGTCCATGCAGCCCGCCAGGACTAGCAAACCCAGCAGCCATGCCACCGCCAACAGGGAACGAGTCATGGGAACTCCTTGCACCTTGATCGGGCCATCGCCCACTGCCGGAGTCGGAACGATTGGCTCCAGTGCCTCGCCGGGCCGTCGAAGCCCTGAGCATCGGCCCTCACCAGCGGAACCTGGCTCGCACTTCCGGGTTGACCACCTTCTCGGCCGGCCATTCGCCGCGGCTTAGCGCCACGATCGCTTGCGCCGCTGACACCGCCATATCCTCGCGCGACTGCAAGTCCACGCCGGCGGCGTGCGGGGTGACAAGCACATTATCGAGCTGGAACAGCGGGTTAGCGGCACTGGTCGGCTCCTGCTCGAAGACATCCAGCGCTGCTCCGGCGATCCGCCGCTCCCGCAGCGCCTCCAGCAAGTCGGCCTCGCACACCAAGCCGCCGCGAGCCGTGTTGATCAGGAAGGCGGTCGGCTTCATCAGGGCCAACGTTTTCTGGTTAATCAAATATCTCGACGCCGCCGTCAGCGGCACATGCAGGGTGACGAAGTCGGCCTCAGCCAGGAGTTGCTCCAGCGGCACCAGGGTCACGCCGCAACTCTGGACGAAGGCGGCGTCGGGGAACGGCTCATAGGCCAGCAGGCGCATGCCGAAGGCGGCGCCGCGCCGGGCCACCGCCTTGCCGATGCGGCCCAAGCCGACGATGCCCAGCGTCCGGCCGCGGAGCGGCAGGTTGGCCTTGCGCGGCCAGCCGCCGGCCCGGACCGCCAGGTGCTGCGCCACCAGGTCCTTGGCCAGGCCGAGGATCAAGGCGAAGGTGTGCTCGGCGACCGAGTCCTGGTTGGTGTTGGGAGCAATGGTGACGGCGACGCCGCGCTCGGTAGCTGCCGTCAGGTCTACTCCGTCAAAGCCGACCCCGGCCCGGGCAATGACCCGCAGCGATGGGTTCGCCTCAATCACCCGGCGGGTGTACGGCTCCGAACCGGCGATGGCCGCCGCCACCCCTTGCAGGCTGCGGAGTAAATCCTCTTCGGTCAGCTGGACGGGGTGGGCGGGGAAGACGGGTTCAAAGCCGGCCTGGCGCAGTACCTCCAGATGCGGCCCTTCAAGGCCGGCCAGAGTTTGCGGAGTGATCAAGACTTTCGACATACGACCCTTTCAGCGGCACAAGCTCAGGGTGATCAGCGTCATGGTGGCCATATTATTGGCCACGGTCTGGTTAGCAAGTCGCCCGCCCCCGGGTCACCCACTCGCGCAGCTCGGCCTCTCGCTGCCGGTACAGCGCCTCCGCTTCTTCCAGACTTACCCGGACGAAGCGCACCCGATCGCCGGGCCGGAGTTGGCCGAGTTGGTCGCAGTCGGCGCTGATCACCTGGGCGATCTTGGGGTAGCCGCCGATGGTCTGCCCATCCACTCCCAGGACGATGCATTGGCCGTCGCGCGTCACCTGCACACTCCCCGGGCAGACCGGCTCCGACACCAACTCTCGTCCCGGCAGCCGGAGCGGCCGCCCTGCCAGGCGCAGCCCCATGCGGTTGCTGGCGGGCGTAACGGTGAACGGCTGGCTGTAGAATTCCTCTACCTCAAACCAGTCGGCCTGTGGGCCGTCCATGACTCGCAGCGTCCCGTGCTCTTGCTCCCAACCCCACGGTCGGCACAGGAACCGGGCATGGATGACGCCCGGCGTGCAGGGCAGAACGGCGCCGGTGCGGAGCGGCTCCAGGCTCGATCGGCTGCCGAGGATCGGTCGTACCTCGAAGCCGCCGCGTACACAGAAGTAGGCGCGCATCCGCTCCGGGGTGCCGCCGATCGTCAGCGTCTCGCCGGGCCACAGGGTGAACGTCTTGCCGGCGGTCAGGCGCTGCCGGTCGCTGTGGATCTCGAAGGGGGCGCCGTACAGCACGCAGGCCAGGTTGCAGTCGGCCTGCAAGGTCGGGCCGGCCAGGCAAACTTCCAGCGCGGCGGCGTCCGGCGGGTTGCCGACCAGTGCGTTGCCCAAGGCCAGGGCGGTCCGGTCGGCGGCGCCACCAACCGGCACCCCCAGGCTCCGGGAGCCGGGCCGGCCAAAATCTACCAGCAGCGTGTACAGACCAGGCTCCAAGATCCGCAGCGTTCCGACGGCCACGCCTCACCTCGCCGCTCACCCGCAGACACCCCATCCGACCTGGAACGGCCGGATGGCGATTCCCTGACGCGTCAGGGCCTCACGCAACCGGCGCACGAACGTCAGCGCCTGCGGATTGTCGCCGTGGACGCAGATAGTTTGCACCCCCTTTTCGCGCAAGAGCCATTCCACCTGACGCACGGCCTCGGCAGGGTCCTCGACAAAGGCATCCGGGCGCGAGCGCGGCACTAGCGAGCCATCGGGCAGGTAACGGCGGTCGGCGAATCCCTCAGCCACAAAGGGCAGTCGGCCGGCGCAGAGCGCTTGCAACCGCGAGCCAGGCAGGGCCATGACCGGCAGGCTGAAGACCTCCGCGGCGGCGAGCACGGCCCGGGCGAGGGCCTCCTCGCGGCAGGCCATGTTGTACAACGCACCGTGCGGCTTGACGTAGCGCAGCGACAGCCCCACTGCCCGGGCCAGCCCCGCCAGCGCCCCGATCTGGTAGACGCAGTCCTCGAAGACCTGCTGCTCGGTGCGGTCAAGCTCGCGGCGGCCGAAGTACTCGCGGTCGGGAAAGCCGGGGTGGGCACCGACCTGGACGCCGTGACGGGCGGCGGCGGTCAAGGTAGCATGGGCCGTGGCCGGGTCGCCGGCGTGGAAGCCGCAGGCGACATTCGCCGACGTGATCAACGGCATCAACTCGGCATCGTAGGGGCACCCTTCGCCGAGGTCGCAGTTCAGGTCGATCTCCATAGTTGTGATAAAAGCGGATCGGCGCCCGCGCGTCAACTACCGGACCGCCGTGCGGTACAATCGTCGGGGGATTTTGCAGGGGCGGGATGAACGGCCATGATTCGCGGGCTCACCAAGATCGTCTCCGGCGGCCAGACGGGCGTGGACCGGGCTGCCCTGGACGTGGCACTGGAGCTGGGCCTACCCTGCGGCGGCTGGTGCCCGAAAGGGCGCCGGGCCGAGGACGGGCCCATTGACGCGCGCTACCCCCTTCAGGAGACGCCGGGGGACGGCTACCCGCAGCGGACAGAGTGGAACGTGCGCGACTCGGACGGCACCCTTGTCTTGATGCGGGGCGAGCCGGACCGCGGCACGCGCCTAACTGTGGAGCTGGCGCAGCGCTATGGCAAGCCTCTCCTGGTCCTGGACCTGGCTGGGGAACCCGACACCGACAAGGCTCGCGCCTGGATCGAGGAGCACCGCATCGAGATCCTCAACGTGGCCGGGCCGCGGGCGAGCAGCTGTCCAGGGATCTACGACCAGGCAGCCTGGTTCCTGCGGAAGCTGCTTGCGGATGCCGGCTAAGCATGAGGACGGGATGGTGGGTGACTCGGATAGCGGTGCCCCGTTGCTGATGCTCCGGGCTCGTAACGGTCACGCCGCGATGCGCTGACGGAGGCGGCGCAACACCAGAATGGCCAGCAGGGCTGCTATCCAGTCGGCCGCGATCATCAGCGCGAAGACCAGCGCCCAGTTGCGGGTCTGCGCGTGGAGACGGTTGCACAGCGCCACCAACAAGGTCGCCACCCCCTTGGCGGTGTACAGCCAGCCGTAGTTCGTTGTGGCGAACTTCCGCCCGAACATGTCGCCGCTCACCGCCGGGAAGAGACTGAAGACCGCTCCCCAGCCGAAGAAGGCCAGGCCGGACATCAGCACGAACATGACCGGGTTTTCGGCAAAAAGGATCAGCAGCAGCAGGGAGGCGCCTTCCAGACCGAAGGCCAGGAAAATGGCCCGCTCCCGGCCGATATGGTCGGAGACCCAGCCGAAGACGGGGCGTGTCAGCCCGCCCATGACCCGATCCACCATCATGGCGAAAGGCAAGGCGGCCAGGGTGAGGCCGAGCAGTGACACCTCCTTATCGGCGACGCCGAAGTCAAGGGCCATCGGCTTGATTTGACCCATCATCAACAGGCCGGGGATGGCCCCCATCGTCATCATAAGATAGAGCAGCCAGAACGCCGGAGAGCGAAGCATCTCCCACGGCGTGTAATCGCGCCCGGACTGGAGAACCCGTGATTGGATCACTGCCGGCACCTCGTGAGGTTCGGGGAAGCGCATCAACAGGCCGGCGAGCACCACAACCAGTCCCTGCCCCAATCCAAACCAGATGAAGGCCGTCTGGTCGCCGTGGTGTTGAATGGTGTATTCGATTGGCAGGACGGTGGCGGCCGATCCCGCCCCGAACGCCGCCGCGGTCAGGCCGGCCGCCAGCCCGCGCCGGTCGGGGAACCACTTCAACGCGCTGCCCATGCTGATGCCGTACACAATGCCCGAGCCGCAGCCGCACAGGACCTGGGCCGCATATAGCACGGTCAGGGAGGAGGTCTGGGAGATCACCACCCAGGCCAGGGCCGCCGCGGCGCCGCCGGCGAGCAGCAACCGACGTGGGCCGAAACGCTCCGCGAGGTAGCCTTCTAGCGGGACGAGCCAGGTCTGCGCCGAAATGAAAAAGATATTCAGCGCATCCAGGACTGCCACCCGCGTCCAGTTGTGCCGCTCCATCAGTGCGGGAACGAACAGCGTCCAGGAATACTGGAAGTTGGCCACCGCCACCATGCCGACGATGCCGGCGGTCAGTTGCAGCCAGCGACGGGACAGGAGTGAGCCGGCCTGCTGTTCCAGCGGCGCAGTCGTGTCCCAGGGCCGCACGGCTCCATCACGGATCGTTTCTGCCGGCGTGGCCGCATCGGGGTGCTGCTGACTGTCTTGGCCCATCGGAGGGTCTTTCCACACAAAGGATGGTCGGTGGCAGGAGTGTCCGGCGGGCGCGCCGGCGGGACAGCGAGATGATACCGCGCCGCCGGCCGGTGTCCAGTTGATGGAAGGTGATGCGCCGGGGGCGGGTGCGCTGCGCTAAGCCGCAAGCGGCGGCCGGGAGCAGCCGCCGCGCCGGTCGAGATCACTTCTTGACCGGCTCCTCGCGCAGCTCCATCGGGCCGCCGCAACACTCGCAGATCCGCTTCTCGTTTCGCCGAATGGAACAGACGTCGCACCAGTAATAGACCTCGTGCAGCTCCCCCTTGAGGTAACTGTGGACTGCAATGACCTGCAGCAGCTGCGAGCCGGGGACCAGCCGGCCGGTCAGGCGCATCGGCCGATCCAGCAGCCGCCGGTCGAGGTAGAACATACGCGAGCCGTCGTCCTTGATTAACGGATAGATCTTGCCGTCCTCGCTGACCAGGGCCAGCCAACTCGGCGAGGCGTCGGCGTCGAGGCGTACCCCCTGTTTCTCCAATATGCCCGCCAGCGGCACCACCTTCCCCTTGAAGTACTCCGTCTGGGTCGCCGCCGGGCCAGCCGCCGCCAGGACAGGAGACAGGCCGAGAAGGACCGTCGCGCCCAGGGCCAGGCGCCGCTTTCGTTCGGCCGCAGGCGATGTCTGCTTCGCGCTCATGAGTGCGGTCTCCGAATGGGGAGCGGCCGGTATCCACCGGCCGGTTCACACCGGCCGCTTCGCCTGGTATCCACCGGCCGGTTCACACCGGCCGCTCGCCTGGTATCCACCGGCCGGTTCACACCGGCCGCTCGCCTGACAAGCTAGAGCTTCTCAGAGGTCTTTCCACAGCTCCGACTCGTAGTGGTCGCCCTGGTGCTTGACCTCGTCATCGCTGACCTCGGTCTGGAAGTCCAGGCCACTCAGGTCCACCGGCGGCTTGCTGGGAGTCCCCCGGTCGTCCTTGTCGCTGGGCGGCTGGTCCTCGCGGTGCTTACGCCGCAGGTAGAGTTTGATCGGCACGTCCGGGAACGGCAGATGGTCGCGGAACGTCTTGATCAGGTAGCGCTGGTAGGTGTTGTCGAACAGTTCCGGCCCGTTGGTGAACAGCACGATGGTCGGCGGCCGGACCGCCACCTGGGTCGCATAATAAATCTTCGGCCGGCGATTTTGCCGGAGGGGGGGCGGCTGGCGCTGTAGCGCCTGCTGAACGACCCTGTTCAGCTCGCCGGTGCCGACCCGAAGTGAGGCTTGTTTGAACAGGTTCTGAGCCAGGTTAAGCACCGCTTGAATGTTCCGGCCGCTCTTGGCGGTGATGAAGGCAATGGGCACGAAGTCCAGGTTGGGGAAGGTCGCCCGCAGGTAAACGCCGAACTTGCTCGTCGGCATCGGGGCCATCAAGTCCCACTTGTTGACCACGAAGATGGCCGGCTTCCCCTCCTCAAGGATGTACTCCGTCAGCTGCTTGTCCACCTTACTGATGCGCACGCGCGGATCGAGGAAGAGCAGCACCACGTCGGCCCGGCGGATGGAGCGGTGGGCCCGGTGCATGCTGTAGAACTCGATGTCGGAGCTAAGGCTTTGCCGACGGCGGACACCGGCCGTGTCGATGGCGATGAAGACCTGACCGTCGCGTTCGAAGCGGACATCCACACTGTCGCGCGTGGTCCCCGGCACCTCGCTGACGATGACGCGCTCTGACTGGGCCAGGCTGTTGATGAAGGTGCTCTTGCCCGTGTTGCGCCGGCCGACGATGGCCAGCTTCATGGCCACGTCGAGATTGGGGGCGGGCTCCTCCTGCTCCGGCAATCGCTCGCGGATGAGTTCGAGGAGTTCCTCCTTGCCGCGGTTCTGGTGGGTGCTGACGCAGACGAGCTTCCCCCGGCCGAGTTTGTAAAACTCGGCGGCCTGCGGCTCCAGCTCCGGGGTGTCGCACTTGTTGGCCACCAGAATGATCGGCTTGTGGACGTAGCGCAGCCGGCGGGCCACTTCCTCGTCCAGCGGCACCAGGCCAGCACGGACATCGACCACAAAGAGGATGACCGATGCCTGGTCGATGGCGGTTTCGATCTGGCGCTCGACCTGGACGGTGAGGTTGTCGGTGTCCTGGATGCCCATACCGCCGGTGTCTACCAACTCGAAGAAGCGGTCGCCCGTCTTGATCAGGGTGGTAAGGCGGTCCCGGGTCACGCCGGCGGTCGCATCAACGATGGCAATGCGCCGCCCAGCCAGCCAGTTGAACAGGGAGGACTTGCCGACGTTGGGACGACCAACAATGGCAACCACAGGAACTGCCACAGCCCGAATCTCCGTCGCGGAAACTTCCCTGTCCGTTCTCTCCCGAATTCTGGCGAATTCGGCTACGTAGGAGCGCCTTTGACTACGCAGGAGTGCCTCTCGGTGCTCCAGGGATCACCCCTTGGAGTCCGCGGCTCCACCGATGCCGACCGGCGGGGAGCTTACCTCAACCGGCGAGAGGACAACTTACGGTCACCGGTGATGCCGCCAACCTTTATTGTACCGAGATCAACTCTTCCGCCCATTGGCAGATTGCCGGGGATGTCTGCCGCCGCCAGCATCGCTGGAGTCCGGCAGCAGGCATTTCGTTTCACTGGCCCCAGATCTTTTCAGAAAGCTTTGAAATTTGGAAACTCTCCCTATAATAGGGTGGGGCGAGTTGTCGGTCCGCCTTCGGGGAGGGCCTATCATGGAACGACGTATCCGCGTCGGTGCGGTCAATTACTTGAACACCAAGCCGCTCATCCACGACCTGGAGGTGCTGGCCCCCAACGTGGAACTCCGGCTGGAGGTGCCTAGTTGCCTGGCCGATCTGCTGGCCGAGGGACAGCTCGACGTGGCCCTGATCCCGGTCATCGAGTATTTCCGCGCCGGCCGATACACCGTGGTGCCCAACATCAGCATCGCCTCGCGCGGCCCGGTGCTGAGCGTCACCCTCTTCAGCCGGGTCCCCTGGGCGGGCATCCGCCGGGTCGCCCTGGACGAGGGCTCGCGCACCAGCGCCGCCTTGGCCCAGGTCTTGCTCCGCCAGCGCTACGGTGTCCGCCCCGAGGTCATCCCCCTGCCGCTTGATCGGGCGGCGGAGGAGGTAGAGGCCGACGCCGTGCTCCTGATCGGCGACCGGGCCATGCGCGCCTGCCTGCCCGGCTTCGCCCACGCCTTCGATCTGGGCCAGGAGTGGCACGACTGGACCGGGCTGCCGTTTGTCTACGCCGTCTGGGCGGTGCGCCCGGGGGTGGACCTGGGGCCGGTGGCCGACGCCCTGGCCGAGGCCAAGCGGCGCGGCTGCGCCCGCATCGGCCAGATCGCCCACCGCGAGGCGCCCCGGCTGGGACTGGACGCCGGCTTCTGCCGACGGTATCTCAGCAACATCATCTATTTCGATCTCGGCCCGCGCGAGCAGGCCGGGCTGCATCATTATTACATGCTCGCCTGCGAACTGGGCCTGGCCCGGCGCGGCGTCACCCTGGAATACTACCGGGTCGCGGAGCAGGTGGTCCGCTAAGAGGAAACAAGCCTCCGGGTTGCCATCCGGGGGCCTGGAAGCGAGGGCGTCCGATGCGTTCCGATTTGCGGCGAATCCTGGACAAGGCGGTCGATGGCGGCCGCCTGACGCCGGACGAAGGGCTGGCCCTGTTCGACGGCGATCTGGTTTCGCTGGGGCGAGCGGCCGATGCCGTCTGCCGTCGGCTCCATCCTGAGCCGTACCGCACCTACAACATCGACCGCAACATCAACTACACCAACATCTGCGCTGCCGTCTGCGACTTCTGCGCCTTCTACCGCAAGAGCACCGATCCCGACGCTTATGTCCTGCCGCGCGAGGTGCTTTACCAAAAGATTGAGGAAACCATCGCTCTGGGCGGCGACCAGATCCTGCTGCAGGGCGGCAACCACCCTTCCTTGAAGCTGGAGTGGTACGAGGATCTCTTCCGCGACCTGCGCCAGCGCTACCCACAGGTCAACCTCCATGCCCTGAGTGCCGCGGAGATCTGGAACCTGCACAAGATCAGCAAGCGGCCGCTCCGCGAGGTGCTGGAACGGCTGAAGGCGGCGGGAATGGGGAGCCTGCCCGGCGGCGGCGCCGAGATCCTGGTTGACCGGGTCCGCAAGGCGATCACCCGCAACAAGGTGCTGACCGACGAATGGCTGGAGGTCCACCGCCTCTGGCACCAGCTCGGCGGCCGCTCCACCTGCACCATGATGTTCGGCCACATCGAGACGCTGGCCGAGCGGATCGAGCACCTGGAGCGGCTGCGCCAACTCCAGGATGAGACGGGCGGCTTCACCGCGTTCATCTGCTGGACATTCCAGCCCGACCACACCGCCATGGCCGACGTGCCGCCCGCCGGGGCCCATGAGTACCTGAAGACACAGGCCATCGCTCGCTTGTATCTCGACAACATCCGCAACATCCAGTCATCGTGGGTGACGCAGGGGTTGAAGATCGGCCAGCTTGCCCTGTTCTTTGGCGCCAACGACATGGGGAGTCTGATGATTGAGGAGAACGTGGTCGCCGCGGCAGGTACGGTGCATTATCTGACGCTGGAGCAGATCAAGAACGCCATTCGCGAGGCCGGCTACATCCCGCGGCAGCGGAACGTCTTCTACGAACTGATCGACGCGGAGCCCCAGAGGCCGCCGTTGCCGGTCCTCTCCTGCTGACGGCCACCGACCGCCGTCGGAGGGGGCCGCCGCAGCAGGGTTGTTGACAGCGCCGGTCGCGTGGCCTAAGAATCCCTGTACCATTCCCCTCGGGGCCGGACCATGATCGAGGTCAACAACCTGACAAAGGCTTTCCGCGACTTGCGCCGCGGCCAGGTGCTGGCGGTCGATCACATCAGCTTCGAAGTCCGACCCGGCGAAATCTTCGGTCTGCTTGGGCCCAACGGCGCCGGCAAGACCACCGCCATGCGCATCCTCTGCACCGTGCTCCGCCCCACCAGCGGCAGCGCCCGCGTAGCCGGCTTCGATGTGGTCACCCAACCCGAACAGGTCCGCCAGCACATCGGCTTCATGTCGGCCAACACCGCCATCTACGACCGCATGTCGGCCTGGGAGTTGGTCGAGTACTTCGGCCGACTCTACGGCATGGAACCCGAGCGGCTGCGCCAGCGCATGGAAGAGGTGTTCGCCACCTTGCAGATGAACCACTTCCGCGACGTGCTCGGGGCCAAGATGAGCACCGGCATGCGGCAGAAGGTCTCCATCGCCCGGGCCATCATCCATGACCCGCCGGTCCTGATCTTCGACGAGCCGACCGCCGGTCTGGACGTCCTGGTCGCCCGGGCCGTGCTCCAGAACATCGAACGGCTGCGCGATCTAGGCAAGTGTGTGCTCTTCTCGACCCACATCATGCGCGAGGCGGAGCGGCTGTGCGACCGGGTGGCCATCATCAGCCGGGGGCGCATCCGGGCCTGCGGCACGCTCGACCAGCTGCGCGAGAGCTATGGCCAGGACGACCTGGAGGAATTGTTCTTCCAGCTGGTGTCGTGAATCGCCTGGGAGAGAGGATAGAAAACGGCAAGGGCCCGCGACCGGATGAAGTCGCGGGCCCCCACGCATTGCAACCTGTCGAGGGTAGGGCCAGCTTGCTACAGGCCGGAGCCGCCGTTGAAGCCGCCGAACTTGCCGCCGCCGATGCCGCCGAAGCCGCCAAAGCCGCCAAAGCCACCACCGATGTTGAAGCCGCCGAAGCCGCCAATGTCACCAAAGCCACCAAAGCCACCGGAGAACCCGCCGAAGCCGCCTGGGAAGCCGCCGAAGCCGCCGCCGATGTTGAAGCCACCGAAGCCGCCACCGAATTGACCACCGAACCCACCACCGAAGCCACCTGCCCCCAGGCCGCCGGGAGGCACTATCGTCCAGACGGGCAAGGATGTGCCTTGGCCGCCGACCCCGCCACCACCCTGGGCTCCCAATTGTCCTTGGTTACCTTGGATTCCTCCCTGCTGGGGCATTTGCGCACCGCCGCCGCTCAGCACCCAGGTACCCTGGATGGCTGAGTTAATCTGGAAGGGGGGATAGGGAACGCCATTCAGCGGAGGAGTGACTGCCTTGGGGTACGACGAGCGCGCAGGGAGAAAAATCGGCCCTCCCCGAAATCCGCCCCGCTGGGCCGCCACTTCCTGGATGGAGAGCAGAACGGCGGCGGCTGCCAAGGCCATCAGGCCCCCGACTTTCAAGATGCGTGAGGAGAACAACATAAGAACTCCAGACCACAAATGAGGTTGAATCGAACTGCCCGGCACTCGCGGCCGCCGGGCATCGCCTTGGCACCACTCAACCCCTTGCCAGCCGGGTCAAAGGACACTTCTCCTTTCTGGGAGGACTCCTTGACCCGATCCTGCTGGCGCTTTATTGTCAACGGGTTCGGCCCTGCCGTCAAGTAAATCCAACCGGCCAAGCTCAAACTTCCCTTCTTACCCGACCGGTTCGGGCGGCCAGGCGGAGTGTGCGGAAAGTCCGGCCTCAGGGCTATTGGGACCTGGGCAAGGTTGGGTCGTCGTGAGTCCAAGAACCACGGTCGGCAGATCCCCCAGATGGAACCAACCAACGGCCCTGCCCAAGTCGGCGAGAATGAAGAAAATCGTTTGCCAATTGCCCTGTGGCTGCTTATGATAAGTGGAGAAGTGAGGTGCCAACGCGAAGCGTCCGGTGGTGGCAATTTCCGCTGGGAGGACATCCGAACTGCCCAACGGCGGATGGCGTAAGAGGAACGAAAACAACTTGCGGGCGTAATTCAGTGGTAGAATGCCAGCTTCCCAAGCTGGACGTCGCCGGTTCGAATCCGGTCGCCCGCTCTCCCCGGGAAATGGAACAGAGGACAGCTCTGCTCGGCATCCGCCCGGTATTGCAAGCTAGGCAGCCCCCAACACTAGAGCAAGTCCCGCTCGCCTCAACCCAAAAGCACCTGAAGTTCCGCATCGCTGAGCCGATCGGCCAGCTCGCAACCATAGACCCAGCCGTTGGCCTGCGGCACGACGTGAACGACCCGCGCCAGCAGCGGCCGGGGGAAACCAATCCCCTTGGGCTCGACCTCCAAGATGGTCCCCTCGGCGACTCGCGAGGTGAGGAACAGACTCAGGCCCTTGGCTGAGACCTGGCGGATAACGGCGACCTCGAAGATGCAAGTGGGCGTCGAGTTGGTATGGACTCGTGCCTCGCGAAGGCGGCGGTAACGGACCCAGGCCCGCCGTTCGACTCCGGTCGGGCTGCCCTGGCTCGGTTCCGACGTGTCGGCATGCTGAGACATGGGCTCCTCGAAGGGACGGCAGAGGAGGGGACTCTGTAAGGTAGGACACGCCGTGGCCGGCGTCAAATGAAGGGGACAAGTCACAGAACCTGGTCGGCGAGGCCGGCCGGCATCAAGCAGCGGAACGCCGGTTGGTTGATGATGTCAACGCTCGGCGCGTCCACTTTCAGAGCCTGGAGCGTCCGCGACGGGAAGCGCCATTTCCCTGTCACTGGGGTCAGACTCGCTATCCTGCAAAAGGAAAAAAGCAAATGGGGCATCAACAGGAGGTTCAATCCGGACGGGGCCGGCCAACCCCCTGAGCGCGGAGCTGATTAAGCCGCCGGACCAGGTCGGGCTGATTGGGGTTGGCGTCCAGGGCGCGCTCGTACAGCGCTGCGGCGCGATCGGGACGCTGTAGCTCCTCATAGACCAGGGCCAATTCGATCAGGGCCCGGCTGTCGTGTGGATCGAGGCGCAGGGCCTGCTGTAGCCGGCCCTGGGCGCGCGGCAGATCGCCGGCCTGGTGCCACAGCCAGCCGTCCGTCGCGTAGGCCGCCGCCCGCTCCGGCTCCCGTGCCAGCCAGTCCTCGACCAGCGCCACAGCCTCGGACCAACGGCCCTGGCGCACCAGGAGCACGACCAGGGCGTGCCGGCAGGCTGCATGGTCGGGTGCCCGCTGCAAGCACTCGTTGAAGTAGTGCTCAGCGCGGGCGCTGTCGCCGATCCGATCGTAGCATTCGCCGACGTTGTACAGGAGCCCGACATCCTCAGGCCGCAGGGCCAGCGCGGCCCGGAAGCTCTCGCCGGCCGACCGGTAATCACCGACCTGGTAGAGGTGGAGGCCGTCCTCGGTGTAGTCGCGGAGGCGCTGCTCCACCGCAGCTGGCACACAGCCGGCCAGCACCAGCGCCAGCCCCGTGAGTAGCCCGATCCGTCGCATGGGGACCACCTTGGGCCGGACTATAGACAGGACGCCCGAAAAAAAGAAGGCGAATTGTCCTATCGAAATGCCCGGAAGAAAGGGCCGGCCGAAGGGCGGTGGCCAGGCGTCCCCGCGCCGTCTTGGCACTTCGTCATCCGTTTGTTCCACCATTCCTTCGTCACCTTGTCATCCTTCACTTGCCGCCTCGCTTGTTCCACCACTCCTTCCAGGCAGCGACGGCGCGGGCGCGCTCGGCGCGGCTGGCGTCGGGGGCGGGGCCGAAATCCTGCCCCGTCAGGCTCCGCAGCGCAGTGTGAGCCGCCCGGGCCACCGGCGGCTCCGGGTCCTCGAGCAGGTCGATTAGCTTGCGGAGGTGGGATTTGTCGTCCTTCATGGCGACGGCCAGAGCGGCAGCCCGGCGCACCTCCAGGTCGTCGTCCTGGAGTTTGTCGGCCAAGGTCGCCGAGGACATCCGGGCCAGCCGCTCGGCCAGCGCCTCCCGTGCCTTGTCACGGTCCGTGCCGCTGAGTCGGGGAATGGCGGCAGCCAGGGCCTGGGTGTAGGCGACCCCCTTGGCCTCCTTCATCTGTGCAAGCAGCTCGTCCAACCGCCGTCCCCGTGCCTCTGCCAACCGCGCCGTCAGACGCCCGACCTCGTCGTCCACCCCAGCGCTGGGCGTTGACGGTTTTGCTGGGAGCGACGATGAACCCTCCTTCGGCTGGCCGACGGACGAGGAACGATCACCCGGCCGGAGAGGTTCGAGGGGAGACGGCAGGCGGGGCGACGGCTGCAAGCCGGCGCCGGAAACACCACCGGCGCGGAGCACCACCTCCCCCGGGTCCTGCACAATGCCTTTCAGCACGGCGGTGAGGTCGCGGGCCGGGTTGGACCGTTTCAGGAATAGCAAGGCGAAGCAGGTGTCGGCACCGTAGCTGCCGTATTCGCCTTGCCACGAGCCGTCCTTGCCCTGATTGGCCAGAAGAATCTCGGCGCCCCAGTTGTACCAGTCCTTGCCGCCGATGGTCTCCAGGCCGCAGATGACCGCCAGGCGCTCCAGCGACCAGAGGAAATAGTAGAACCGCCCGTTATCGACGGTCGGCACACGCGGATTGCCGGGCCGGCGGGCGGCCGGGTGGTCGATGGCGGTCCCAAGAGCCACCAGGCCGGCGCGGAAGGCGGGATCCTTGGCCAGGTCGCGCGGGATCCGTCCCTTAACGGCGCCCTGGCTGACAGCCAGCCCGAGCAGGGCGGCGCAGGTCATGGCCGGGGTGGAAGAATCTCCTTCCCCGCGCTCCGAGTAACCATATCCCCAGCCACCGTCGGCACCCTGGCTGGTGCGGAAGCGCTGCTCGAGGCGGACAGCCGCCTGTTCGATGGGAACGCCGTAGCGGCGGGCCACCCACAGACCCAGGACGGCGAACTGGGTGTTGGAGTTGTCGCCGCTGGTGTCCGCAACCGCCGCCCGCAGCAGATAAGCGAGGTACAGCTGCACTTCCCGCGGCAGCTCCCGCCCCGGTTTCTCGGGAGCCTCCTTGGCCGACACGGGGGGCTGCTCGGTACGTTGCTTGACGTGAGCCTCCAGCCGGCGCAAGTCGGCCTCCTCAACCGCATCGACGCACTGATACGTCCACCCGCCCGCTGCCTTCTGTCCGGCCAGCAGGCGCACCCCCATGATCTCGATGAAGGGAACGTCCGTCGGCTCGCCGAGGCGGTCGAGAAACATGATCGACAGCGCCAGCGAATACGTCCGGCTTTCGCGGAGAGCGGCTCGGCGAACGGCGGCAGCAGCCTTCTGGACGGCCGGGTCCTTGGCCGGCACATCGCACTCCAGAAGTGTCAACCCGGCCAGGGCGGTGGCGCCGATCTCTGGATAGGGCCAGGTGCCGTCCGCCTGCTGCAACCGTTGCAGGGCAACGATACCCCGCTGGATGGCTTTGTGGATGGCCTCGGCATCGGCCGCAGGTGCCGCCGGCGCCAGAAACACCGCCCCGACGACGGCCGGCAGAAAGACGCGCATGCCGCGCATCATGGCTAGTCCCTCCCTCATGGGCGTTGCGAGCGGCGACCTCTTCACCATAATTCCTGATCACGGGAATGTCATCGGTTTTCCGCCCCGCTGCACGGACGGTAAGGACGAAAAACCCGGCCCCGGTGGTCATGCCGGGGCCGGGCCACCTTTTAGCACCCGCTGCTTCGTTGAAATGCGGTGTATCTGGCATGGCCGGAGCGTTGCAGTGCTCCGGCCCCACCCCCAAGACTTGGTTGGAGAAAGCGTCCTCCTACTTCTCGACGACGGTCAACTCCACCGGCTTGGCGGTCGCCCGGTTGGCGGGGGTGTAATACTCATAGGCCACCGCGGCCGGGGTCTTGGCCTTGATCGGATACTTGGGCCTCAAGGTGTATTCGAACGTCTTGGTGTCGCCCGGCTTGATGTCGCCGATGTACAGCGTCACCTGCCGCGCCGTCGCTGTGAAGCGCTCGATCTGCTTGGCGGCCACCATCTCGGCGAACTCACCCGGGTCGGCGGTGAAGCCCGGCGGGATGCCCAGGTCGGCGATCACCATGAACGTCGGCACCTCGCCGTTGTAGCGCAGCGTCGCCTTCGCCTTCAGCAGGTCGGCGGTCGAGAGCTTGGTGCGGTCATAGTCCACGGTGATGTCGAGCACCGGCCTGGAGGGCGCGGGCCGCTTGGCGTGCGGCTCGAAGTAGCGGCCGACGATCTGGTACATCAGGTTGGTGCTCCCTTCCACCCGGATCTCCACCCGGTTGTCGCCGACCTTGGTGAAGTCCTTCAGGTCGAAGAGCTGCATCACGTCGGCGTTCGCCGGCGTGACCTCGCCCGTGGCCGCCTCCTTGCCGTTGACCATGATGGTGAAGCGAGCGGTCCCCTCCTGCTTGGCGCCGCCCAGGCCGGCTACCAGCGCCTTCAGGGCCAGGATGGTCGCCTGGGTGCTCCCCCAGGTGCCGTTGCCGTCCTTGACCTTCACCAGGTAAGTCAGCCCCTGGTTGACGGTGTTGGTGAACTGGCCGGTCTTGATCATCGCCAGCACCGCCAGGGCGGTCGTCTCCACGGTGATGCTGTCGCCGCGGGCGTAAGCCAGCGACTGCCCCTGGGCCGGGAAGCAGCACGCCCGCCACTCCGGCTTGTCCTGCTTCATCTTGTCGAGCTTCTGCAAGACCTCCAGGGTGTAATCGTCCTTGGGGTCCCAGGCGGCCAGGGCGTTGGCGGCCAGGGCCAGGATGTAGGCGTTGTTCGCCTCCTTGGCGTGCTTGTGGATGTAGGCGATCGACTTGTCCAGCTCCTTCGCCTTCAAGCCGCTCTCCAACAACGACCAGACGACATAACTGGTCAGGAGCAATTTCGGATCGCCCATGCGCTCGATGGTCTCGCCGTGGGTGGCGCCGATCTTCGACCAGGTGCCGTCGGGCTCCTGTTGCGCCATCAGCCAGCGCTGTGTCCGGTCAATGACGCCGCGGTCGATCGGATAGACCTTGGCCATGTCGTTGAACTCTTGCAGGCCGTAGGCGCTGAGCCAGACCAGCGGCGGACCGTTGCCCCACCAGTCAAAGCCGCCGCCGGGACGCTCGAAGGTGAGGAGCTTCTGATAACCGGCGTTGAGGTACTGCTCGGCCTTCATCAGGATCTGCGGATTGGCCACACGGGCCTTCTTGACGTAGTCCACGACCAGGATGTTCGGATAGGCCGCGGACGACGTCTGCTCAAATCAGCCAAAGGGCATGCGGAGCATGCCCTCGGTCCCCTCGATGACCTGGCTGAAGACGCCGGGATAAAGTTTGACCAGAATCTTGGAAGCGTCCGGGATGGCGTGCTCGGGGATGGTGATGGTCTGCGCCACCTTGCCCGTCAACCGATCCGTGACGACCTTCTCGACCCGAGCGCCGTCGGGCACTACCTCGACAACGCGCTTGATGGCGTCGGACATCTTGGAGCCGGCGGCCTTGACGGTCAGCGGCTGGTGGCCGATCCGTTTGGCCCGGATACGGAACTTGACCGCCGTCACCTCGCCCGGCTTAAGGTCAAGGGTGCGGGTTGGGCCGGCGTCATCGACCAACTCGAACCATGCCTCGCGCTCCAGCTCCAGTTTCACCGTCTGCGGTTCCTTGAGGTAGTTGTAGACCGCGACGGGGAAGGCAACCTCGTCGTTCTGCGTCAGGCTGACCGGCAGGTCGATGTCCACGAAGAAGTCCTGGAAGACCCGCAGGGGAGCCGAGACGCCGCCCAGCGCCCCGCCGCGGGACGAGGCCGACGCACTGAGGCGCCAGGTAGTGATGGAGTCGGCAAAGGCAATCGGCAAGGTAGCCATCCCCTTGTCGTCGGTGATCAGGGCCGGCTGCCAGAGGAGCGTCTCCGGGAAGTATTCGCGAATCCGGATCGGCGATGCGCCCGGGGCCTGTCCCTTGGCGGCGTCGGCTTCTGGAGGCAGGCGCTCCGCCGCTTTCGTTTCTTCGCGCAGCGCCGCCCTTGGTGCAGCTGGGGGGACCGCTGCGCCGGCGCGATCAAATTTCGCGCCGCCCCCCAGTTGCAACTCCATTCCATCCGCCGGGAAGGCCCCCCTCCGCCTCAGCATACGGGGATCGCCGAACCTTCCCCCGGCTAACTGCTTGCCTTCGGGGGCCCACCAGGCCTGGAGCAGCTGCCACATCCGGGGATCGCTCAACTTCACATCGTCTTCCGTGTCGAACTTGCGGTCCGGGCCAGCGGAGACCAGCTCGTGATAATCGAACTGGTTCCAGCCGGTCGGGTTGTTCAGCTTCTTGTCGCGCTTCACCAGGCGGATCGGCTCGCCCCAGACGTCGCGCAGATCGAGGCGCTGCTGTCGGGCGGCGTCGGCCAGCACCGTCTCGGGGAAGGTCCATTTGCCGTCCTGGAACCACTTGGCCCGGTTGGCATTGGTGTAGTTGACCACGGCCCACATCAACTGCTGCATCTGATTCAAGGTGACGGCCCGGGCCAGGCGGTCGGCCGTGAAGCCTTTCTCTAACCGTGCCAGGCTGTCCAGGGTCCACTTCGCGCCGAACGGATCGGTCAGGACCTCCTTACCCAGGCCCGCCGCCTTGATTGCCTTGTCCAGGATGCCGGGCTGGAAGCTCCAGCGCCCGGTCTTGCGGTCATGGTCCAGGAACGCTTGCCGGTTGTTGACGGCGTAGTGGAACAGGGCCCAGCCGAGTTGCTGGATTTGCCCCTCGACTTTCCGGCGCCGCTCGACGGCCGGATCGACCTCCCACCGCGCCGGCGGCTTCGGCTGCACCGGCGCGAGAAGCACCTGGGCGATCTGCTGCTTGACGGGGGGCAGCTCCGGCTGGCGGATCAGCACGTCGAGCGGCTCGCTGGGTCGATAGACCACCTGACCCCGCGGTTTGATCAACTCCTCTTGCAGGGTGAAGTAAACCTTCTCCAGCCCCGGCTGCATCTCCTGCAAGGCATAGACCGCCTCATCGACCACGATGATTCCCAGGGCGGCGGCCGTCGGCTTGCCGGCGGCATCGGTCACCTGGAAGCGGATCGTCCCCTCCTGACCCGGCAAATAGACGTCCTTGTCTGCCTTGACCTCGATCTTCAGGTCCTCGCGTGGATGGACATAGATCACCCGGCTGTCACGGATGATCTCGCCGTCGGCCAGCATCTGGTAGGCGTGGACCTCCAGCGTGCCGAAGATGCCGGCCGGCAGGTCGAGCCGATGGCTGGCCTTGCCGTCCGTCACATCGAGCCAGCGCGTCAAGAGAGTCTGGCCGGCCTTGACAATGTCGAGGTAAACGGTCGGCAGGCCGGCTGACGACAGGATGTCAATTTGCAGGGTGTCGCCGCCGCGGTAAATGGCCTTGTCCAGCCGCAGGAGGACATTCTCACCGAACGGCTCGCTGTTCAGGGCGGCCCGGACCGTGGCGGTGCTCCCCCGGTCGTCCTTGGCCTCGGCGTAAACGTCGAAGACGATTTGCTGGCCGCCGACCTGGATGATCTGGCCGCCGAGCATCTCGACCTGGCGCTGGGTCCATTCACCGAGGCGGAATTGTTCCTGTTTGGGGGTGAGGCGGAACTCGGCCAGGCCGGCCTCATTGGTCTTGATGGTGGCGAGCGGCTGGCCCCGGTCGCGCGGCTGCTCGGCCGGCTTCGCCTCTTGTGCCGGTGCGGCCGCTACGGCCGGAGGTGGGACGATGCCGCGGCCGACTCGTTGCGGCCGTGCTGGGGGCTGCGGATCGTGCCACAGTTTGACCGTGCAACCAGCGGCCGGGCTGCCGTCGGGATAGATGGCCGCCACGAAAACGCGGTTCTCCATCGCCGGCACCAGCAGGCCGCGCTCCGGAATCACACTGACGCGGATTGGCTGCTCGCTGACCGGATAGGTCTTGCTGATCGTCTCGGTATGGTCGGCCGTGTCGGTGATCTTGATTTCGAGCCGGACCAGCGCGTCCCCCTTTTGCAACGGCTGGCCGACGAAGTAATCGGGGAGCTTGATTTCAAACTGGGCATGGCCGCGCTCGTCGGTCTTGCCTTCGTAGGTCTGGAATTCTCGGAACTGCACGTCGAAGGTGCTGGCCGTCACCTTGAACCTGGCCCCGGCCACCGGCTTGCCGAAGAAATAGTCGGCCTGCAATTCGGCATGGATGGTTTCCTTCGGCAGGTAGAAGCGCTTGTCGGCCGTGACCTCGGCCTTGAACTTGGGCAGGACATATTTCTTGACGGTGACGGTCTTCTGGGCGGTCACGTCGCCTAGGATGGCCCGCACCTGATAGTCGCCGAGGTTCACTTCGTCGGCCAGTTGAAACTCCACCGATGCGATACCGTATTCCGAGGTGGTGCGGCTGCGCTTGAAGACCTTGTTCCCTTTGGGATCCTCGACCTCGAAGGTCAGCTCATTGCCGTTGGCCGGCGTCAGGTCAAAGGGACTCAGCGCCAGTGCCCGGATCTGAATCAACTGTCCCGGTTGATAGAGCGGCTTGTCGGTGGTCAGCAGAATCTTTGGCTCGGACTTAACGCGCACCGTCCGCTCCAGCTTCTCCTCGCCGAGGGTCGAGCGGGTGGCGACCGCCAGGGTGTACTGGCCCGGCGGCACGGCCGGCACCTTGAACTGCGCCTGGACCACGCCGTCGGGCCCGGCCTTGCCTTCGTAGAGTGGAAAGACCTTGCCGTCGGCGGCGCGGAGTTGGATGGCCACCTCGGCGCCGGGAAGCGGTACGCTTTCGGTCAGCGACTTGACGCCGTGTACGCCGCAGCGCAGCGAAGCGGTGCTGCCGGCAAAAAATTCCTGGCCGGAGGTCAGCGTGGTCTCGTGCGCCTTGGCCAGCAGAGCTTGGTTCATGGGCACCTCGATCCGCTGCCGGTTGAATTCGCAGCGGAGCTTGATTTGATCGACCGGCGCGTGGACGACCGGCAGTTCGAACTTGTAGCTGGCGGCCTGGTCCTGCTGGTGGACCTCCTTCTCGTCGCGGGCCAGCGACCTGCCGTTGGGCCCGATCAGTTCCACGCGGAGCGTGCCGCGGAGGTCCTGGCCTTCCGGATTGGGCAAGGCAACCGTGATCAGAAATTTGTCCTTGGTCTGGAAGACCGCCGCCCCTGCGGGTGATGGCGGCGCCGCCCCCGCCTGGCCGGAGCGCTGAACCAGCCAGACGGCGCCCCCAACGATCGCGACGCAGGCAACCCCGAGGGCAAGGCGGGCAGGGGAGAACTTCCCACCGGGCCGATGGTCTCCTGGCATGGCTACCTCCCTTCATCACCGGGAACGGGCGCACGTGGAGCACAGGTGCTCTTACTCCTTTAGACGAGTCTGGGCCGAAAAAGTTTGCTGCCATCGGTTCCATGTCCTCAGCCGCGCCGCCAAGCAGGCTTGCAAAAGTTTTCCCAGAAATGGCTTTTTGCGGTTAAGCTGACGGTAGGTGAAGAGCCCGCCCCGGAACTTGGTGTTGGCCGCAGCGATAATCCTTATGACGGGTTCAGGGACCATTCATTGTTCAGGGAAGCACCATCATGGCCGTCGTCCCGTGTGTACCTGATGCATCCCACTTCGAGCCCCAGGGGCTGGACGACCCCTCGCTGTGGCTGAAGGACTGACAGGATGACGGCATCGCGGCACAGTGACGTGCTTCGCCCGGATCGCGGAGCGGCCCGTCAGCGCGCGGAGCATGGAGACAATTATTCAGGAGCGGTTGCCGTCGGCCATTAGGGGTTCCAAGGTCTGGAACCCGGCAACTGGGGCGAGTCTAACCGTGGGGGCTAGGGGAAGGGGCGGCGAATGTGGTTGATAGGAGTGTTGATTGCCGTGTATGGTATAGCCTCCTGCTGTCCCCAGGAGACTTTTGTCGAGACGACATGGACCCGGACTTTCACAAGTTGTTGCAGGTCGCCCTCGAGGAGGCGCGGATCGGACTGGCGGAGGGTGGCATTCCCATCGGGGCATGCCTGGCCGACGCCCAGGGCCGCATCCTGGGCCGCGGCCGTAATCGCCGCGTTCAGCAGAACGATCCCTCCATTCACGGCGAGACCGACGCTTTCCGCAACGCCGGCCGGCAGCGTGGCTACCGCGACAAGATCCTGGTCACCACGCTGGCGCCGTGCTGGTACTGTAGCGGCCTGGTCCGCCAGTTTCAGATCGGCACCGTCGTGGTTGGCGAGTCGGTCAACTTCGCGGGCGGCCTGGACTGGCTCCGGGAGAACGGCGTTCGCGTCATCGACCTGCGCTCGCCGGAATGCATCGCCCTGCTCCGCTCCTTCATCGCGGCCCACCCCGACTTGTGGGCCGAGGACATCGGCGAATAGCGCAGGCCATTTCATGGGCCGGGGGGAGCCATGACCCCGGACGAATCACGCCGGCTTTTGGAGCAACTCCTCGCGGAGGCCTGGTTCGACCCGGGGTGTCCCGAGCCGGCCATCGCCTGGGAAGTCTTCAAGGAGTGGGCACACCGCCGGGTCGATGCGGAGCGGGAGGAATTCGTCGTCGCGCTCGGCTACTCGGCGGAGGAAGGGCTCGCTTATCTTGAGTGGTGCCGGACCTTCGATGACCCGCGCGAAGGATGGTACGGAGACATCTTCCTGAGGTTTTGCACGTCCCGGCCCGACGCCCCGCGCCTGGCCCCGGCGGCCGAGTATTCCGACGCGTCGGGGAACCTGGCGGAGTTCTTCACCCGGGTTGAAGAACTGCCGGGCTTCCGGATGGCGCTGACCTACCCCCACTGGGAGTTGGCGGCGGATGGGGATTAACCTGCGGTGGATCAGCGGTATGACCGAGGTGACCCGGATTCTGGGTCGGATCGAGCAGGGCGACCCGCACGCCGCGGAGCAACTCTTGCCGCTGGTCTATGATGAGCTGCGCAAGTTGGCGGCGCAGAAACTCGCCCAGGAAAAGCCGGGGCAAACCCTCCAGGCGACAGCTCTGGTCCACGAAGCCTACCTGCGCCTGGTGAACGTGGAGCAGGCGCAGCACTGGAACAGCCGCGGTCACTTCTTCGCCGCCTGTGCCGAGGCGATGCGGCGCATCCTGGTGGACCGCGCCCGGCAGAAGAAGAGCCGCAAGCGTGGCGGCGCGCGGGCCCGGGCCGAACTCCGCGAGGACGCCGTGGCCGCCCCCGAGGAGTCCGACGAAATCCTGGCGGTGAATGAAGCTCTGGACCGGCTCGCCGCCGCCGATCCGCAAGCGGCCGAACTGGTCAAGCTTCGCTACTTCGCCGGCCTGTCCATCGAGGAGACCGCTCAGGCCCTCAAGATTTCTCCCCGTTCCGCGGACCGCCTCTGGGCCTATGCCCGCGCCTGGCTGCAACGGGCCATCGGCGAAATCTGAAGAAATCCCCAAAATCCTGGCGTCGCTCGCCCACTTCCCATCGCCGACCGGCGGCGGCTGGTCGCGGCGGGGACGTGGAGTTGCTGTAACGCAAAGCGCTGCTTCACAGCCCCAACAATGTGAGTTTCCGTCCGGAAAGGAGCATGAGCCATGTCACGCCGCTCTCGATACGCGCGTCTGGGCATCGAAGTACTCGAAGACCGGCTGGCACCCGCCGCCACGCTGACGATCAGCAGCCCGTACTCCGTCGTCGAGGGTCACGACGGCAGCAAGGCCGTCGCCGTCACCGTGTCCGTGACCGGGCACACCGGCAAGACGATCAGCGTCAACTACGCCACCGCCGACGGGTCGGCCCGCGCGGGCAGCGACTACACCGCCGTCGCCGGCCGGCTCACCTTCGCCCGCCGCGAGACGACCAAGACCGTCCTGGTCCCCCCAGCCGGTCGCCCGCTTGGATCACCTCGCTCGGCGGCACCGGCCCGATGATCGTGCCGTTCCGATCGAGCTCGATCAAAAACAGGCCGGGCAACTGACGCAGCCCCGCCGCTTCAATCGACTGACCGACGAGCCGGCAATCCGGCTGCACCAACATCTCCACCAGGTACTCGCGGCGAGATTCCCCCAATTGCTCGATCAGTTCTTTCCGCTTCGGCAACAGCCAGCGCCCGACGGTCGGTATGTAAATCGTTCCGATCACGGCGCAGAGCAACCCGACCCAACCGATCTCGAAGAAGCTCATCGGCTCGATCTTCGCCTTCGTCATCAGTCCTTGCACAACCAGATTCGTGCTCGTGCCGATGAGCGTGCACGTGCCGCCGAGAATCGTCGTCGTTTCGCAGGCACAGGTTGCTCCCGGCGATCCTTGTTGTTCAGGAACGCCGACGAGGTTACAGTGACGCCGGCAACGCGATCGTAGGGTGGGTCGAGCAAGCGGACAAGCTGGTGGGGCTTCGGTCGCGGCACGACTCTGAGATCACGACAGTGTGTATTTCGGAAACACAGCCGCTTGCGATGACCCACCATGCTTCTCCGCGACCTCGACCCACCCTATGGTGAGAATTGCGCGATAGGATTCGGCTGCCGGCCGGAAGTATCTTATAGAGCAACCGATGACCAGCCCGCCGGTGACGCGACCCAGTTTGCTGGTGCGAATCCGCGACGCACGAGATGCGGAGGCGTGGCGCGAGTTCGTGCGACTTTACTCGCCGCTGGTCTATCGGTTCGCGCGCCGCAAGGGGTTGCAGGACGCCGACGCGGCGGACGTGACGCAGGAAGTGATGCGGGCGGTGATGAGTTCGGTGCGGCGGCTGGATTACGACCCGGCTCGCGGCTCGTTTCGCGGGTGGTTGTTCACGCTGGCCTATCGCCGGCTGCACGATTTCCTGGGACGGCGCGAACGCGAGTGCCGGGGAACGAGCGATTCGGACATGCACGACCGGCTCGATCAGCAACCGGCCCGCGAGGACGAAGACCAGTGGAACCGCGAGTACCAGCAGCACCTGCTCGCGTGGGCCGCGGAGCGGGTGCGAAACGATTTTCAGGCATCGACCTGGTCCGCGTTCTGGCAGACCGCCGTCGAGGGCCGAAGCGGCAAAGAGGTGGCCGAGCAGTTGGGCATCAGCGTCGCCGCCGTGTACTTGGCGAAGAGCCGTGTGATGGCCCGACTCAAAGAGTGCATCCGTGAATTGGAAGGGGAGCAATCGGATCAATGAGTCAATCGAAAGCGTGGTGGTCCGATGTCCTCGATACAATCTCCCTGTCCCGATCCTGGCCGACTCAAGCTACTGCTGGATGGTTCACTGCCCGAATCTGAGCAGGCGGTGCTGAACGCGCACCTTGAGGCGTGCGAGACGTGTCGCGGGACGCTCGATCGGCTGGCGGCCGGCAGCAAATCGTGGTCGGATGCGGTGCGGCAACTCGGTGATCCCCGCGTTTTGGCTAACGCGGCTACGCCCGGAACTGGGGGTGAGGCGCCCGAGATGGAACCGGCACTGAAGAATGTCGTGGAGCAACTCGAGCGCGAGGCGGCTGAGGCGCGGCCGCCGACGACACCGTTCACGCCCACCAGCCGGTTCGTTCCACCCGAGCCAGCGGAGTTGGCCCAGCACTTCCCGCAGCTTGAGGTTCTGGAACTGCTGGGATCGGGCGGCATGGGGGCGGTGTACAAGGCGCGGCAGCCGAAATTGGATCGATTCGTGGCGCTGAAGATCCTGCCGCCCGAAGTGGGCAAGGACCCCGCGTTCTCGGAACGCTTCGCACGCGAGGCCCGGACGCTCGCCAAGCTGAGTCACCCGGGCGTGGTTGCGATCCATGATTTCGGCGAGACCCCCTCACCCCCAACCCCTCTCCCCGCGAGCGGGGAGAGGGGAGAAGAGATTTCCCCTGTCCCCTCTGGGAAGAAGGGAGAAGAGATTTCCCCTCTCCCCTCTGGGGAGAGGGGGAGGGGTGAGGGGTACTACTACCTGCTCATGGAATTCGTGGACGGCCTGAATCTCCGGCAGATGATGCAGGCGGGCAAGCTTGAACCCGAAGCGGCGCTGGCGATCGTGCCGCAAATCTGCGCGGCGCTGCAGTACGCGCACGACGAAGGGGTCGTGCATCGCGACATCAAGCCGGAGAACATCCTGATCGACAAGAAGGGTCGCGTGAAGATCGCCGACTTCGGGCTGGCGAAGATCCTGGGGCGTCCGCCCGGCTCGTTCACGCTCACCGACTCGCACCAGGTCATGGGCACGCCGCACTACATGGCCCCGGAGCAGATGCAAGGTTCGCACGCCGTCGATCACCGCGCGGACATTTATTCGCTGGGCGTCGTGTTCTACGAAATGCTCACGGGCGAACTGCCGCTCGGCCGGTTCGAGCCGCCGTCGAAGCGGGTCGAGGTCGATGTGCGGCTCGACGAAGTCGTGCTGCGGACGCTCGAGCGCGAACCGGCCCGGCGCTACCAGCAGGCGAGCGAAGTGAAGACGGACGTGGAGATGATCTCCAGCTCGCACCAGTCATCGAGTGTGGCACGCCCTGAGTCCGCGAAGGGCGTGTCGAGTGTAGCCCCTTCGGGGCCCACGCCCTTCGCGGACTCAGGGCGTGCCACCCAATCGACGGACTCAGGACGTGCCGCGTGGTCGCCGATCGAGCCGGCTGTGTTGGAATCCGCGCGGCGAGCGGTGCGCACTCCGGCGACGGCGTGGCTGCTGGTGGCGATTGCGACGGTGTTGATCTCGGCGTCGCTGGCCGCGTGGACGGGCATCACGTTGGCGCGCATTGTTGGCAGCCCGGAGAGCCCAGCGACGACGACAAGCGGCAGCGACACGGTGAAAACCACCGTCACGCGGAAACCGCATCCTTGGCGTGCGCACCGCGATTTGTTCGTCCTCCTGCTGATCATTCAGATTGCCGCAGTCGGTGCGGGTGCCCAGATGGCACTGGCAGCAATCTGCCTGCGCAGGCTGGAATCACCAGGCTTGGTCAACGCCGGGACGGTGTTGACCGTCATTCCATTTTCACCCGCGTGGTTGATTGGGCTACCGGTCGGCACCTGGGTGTTGTCGCTGCTCCGCCGCCCCGATGTGAAAGCCGCGTTCGAGCAGCCGACGCCGCGCGATGCTGAAACCGATGACGCCGGGTTTGGCCTGAACGATTGGCTGAAGGAGCCGGCGGGCTGGGGCATGCTCGTTTGCCTGATCGGCGTGGTCGTGGCTTTCTTGCCGTGGCAGCGCATGAACATTTTCGGGTTCAGTTTCGACCTGTTGGGCATCGACGGCTGGGCTGGGTTAACCACAGGATCAGTCTGCGTGGTGACACTTTTGGTACTGGCAGCGTTGAATCTGTTTGGCGGTTCGCGGCGGTGGAAGGCGGCCACGATGCTGGTTGCTGGAATCGTGACGGGAGGGGTGAGCGGGTACGTGATGATAGACGCCCTCCGCGGCCCGCGCGCCGCTCAAACGAGTTTCTCCGGCGATGAAGTCATGCGTGATTTCGCGAAAGTACTCAGCGACATCGTCGTAGAAGGCATGGGTGCAAGCTTGCACGTCGGGGCGGTCACGATGCCGGTGCTCGCATTCGTGCTCGCGCTCCTGGGCCTGCTGGAACTGTGGCAATCCCGGCGACCCTGAGAGGGCGACACAGAGGCGATGCGGACCGGAACAACCGGGTCCGAGCCACAATCGGCCGCTCGTGCGCGCCGGCGGGGAAGTAGTCACACTACCCTGAGTCGAGCGGCGTACTAACGTGGGTCTGGAAGGAAGAGGATTGGAGTAGAAGAAAAGTGGCTGGTGAGGCCTTACCGCCAAGCAAGTCCCTCCGCCGGCCCCCGCAAGACCTGGGGCTCGGTCTCCGCGCCGGAACGGCTGTAGCATATACTGATTTCATACCGATGATCCTGATATCGCCACTTGCATGTACTACACCGGTGAAGCAGATCGTCAAACTCCTTGGCTGATGACTTCCCCCGTTCAATTCCTGGTTTCCACTGAACAGGTCGGTGCCACGCTGGCAGCATTGCTCCGCGCCCGCCTGCCGGATCTCTCCTGGAGCCGGGTCCGCCGGCTGGTCGAAACCCGCCGCGTCAAGATCAACGGCGAGCTCTGGCTCGATCCGGCCCGCCGGCTCAAGGAGGGGGACACGGTTGAGGTGCTGCCCCGGCCGGCGCCGCGACCGTATCAGCAAGAGTCGATTGTCATCCGTTACCTCGATGAGCATATTGTCGTGGTCGAGAAGCCGGCCGGCATGAACACGGTGCGGCATCCCGCCGAGCGGGCCTGGTCCGAGCGCCGCAGGGCACTATCGCCGACGCTGGAAGACCTGGTGCCGAAGCGGATCGCCCAGCGTGAAGGGCGCATCCGCAAAGGGCCGTTGCCTCGCTTGCGAGTGGTGCAGCGGCTGGACAAGGAAACCAGCGGCCTGATCGTCTTCGCCCGTACCGTGGCCGCGGAGCGCGGCCTGGGCAAGCAGTTTCATGCGCACACCGTCCACCGCCGTTATCTGGCCATTGTCCCCGGCCGGGTCCGATCGCAGACCATCCGCAGCTGGCTGGTGCGCGACCGCGGCGACGGCCGGCGCGGCAGCTCGAAGGAGCCGGGAATCGGCAAGGAAGCAATCACCCATATCGAGGTGGTGGAGCGGCTGCCCGGCTATACGCTGGTCGCCTGCCGGCTTGAGACGGGGCGGACGCACCAGATCCGCATCCATCTGGCCGAGTTGGGGCACCCGGTCTGCGGCGAAAAAGTTTACAACCGCCGACCCGGCGAGCCGCCCCTACCCGATACTAGCGGCGCCCCCCGGTTGGCGCTGCACGCCGCCGAGCTGGGCTTTGTCCACCCGGCGACCGGCGAGGCAATGCGCTGGGAGACGCCGCTGCCGCCGGATTTACAGGAATTCCTGAACCGCCTCCGCAGCCCCTCGAAGAGCCATGCCCATTGAAATCAAGTGGACTGACAGCGACCCCGTCACCGGCAGCCGGCGCTTCTTGCGTGCTCAAAAGTACGCCGGCAAGTGGACCTTTTCGTTCCGGATGCAGCGGCGCGACGTGCGCTGGCTCAGGCTGGAGCCGACGCGGGCCATGTGGGAGCACGTCCTCGACAGCCTGAAGCGGCGCTACCGCCGCCGCGAAGGAGTCAGCGACGAGGACATCGAACAGGTGGAGCGCTTGCTCAAGGACTGGCGCGAGCGCGACGAAGAGGAATGACATGTGAAGCCGCTTGCGGCTTAGCGCCACGCTAAGCCGCAAGGGACTGTCGTTATGCCAGCAGCCCGGTGATCGGGTTCCCCTTGGAGATCGGCAACGGTCGGCCGAGCGGGTCGTATACCTCCGTATGCGGGTCGATGCCGAGCAGGTAGAACATCGTCGCCGCCAGGTCGTCCGGCTTCACCGCGTCGCTTGCCGGGTAAGCCCCCGTCTTGTCGGACGAGCCGTAGACGAAGCCGCGCTTGACGCCGCCGCCGGCCAGCACCGCCGAGTAGCACTGCGGCCAGTGGTCGCGGCCGGCCTGACTGTTGATCTTCGGTGTCCGGCCAAACTCCCCCACCCAGACCACCAGCGTTTCGTCAAGCAGGCCGCGCTGGTCGAGATCTTCCAGCAGCGTCGGCAGCGTCTGATCGGTGATCGGCAGCAGGTATTTCTTGAGGATCGGCCCCATCGGGTTGCCGTTGTTACCGTGCACATCCCAGCCGCCCGAGACGGTGGACTGGCCGCCGATGGTCGCGGCGAAGTAAACGTTGATGAAGCGGGCGCCTGCCTCGACCAGCCGCCGGGCCAGCAGGCAGCTCTGGCCATAGGTGGTCCGGCCATAGCGGTCGCGCACGGCGTCTGGCTCGGCCGACAGGTCGAACGCCTTCTTCACCGCCGGCGACGTGAGCATGCTGATCGCCTTCTCATACGAGGCCTCGATGCCGCGTGCCCGGGCGGAGTGTTCCAGCAGCTCGGCCTGCCGGTCGATCAGGCGCAGCACCTCGCGCCGGCTGGCCAGCCGTTCCGGCGTGAGGTTGGCCGGCAGGCTTAGTTCGGGCAGGCGGAAGTCGGGGCTGTTCGGGTCCTGGCCGACGAAGAATGGGTCGTGCATCTTGCCCAGGAAGCTGGCATGCTGGCCGGGCGTGACCGAGCCGTCACGGATGACGTGCGGGAAGGCGACGAAGGTGGGGATGCCTGCCTTCGCCGGGGCCAGCTTGTCCACGACCGAGCCGTAAGCGGGATAGAGGTCGAGCGTGTCGCGGAGGCGCTGATCCTCGATCGGCGGCGCGTGGCCGGTCAGGCCGTAGTAGCCGGCCGAGACATGGTTTTTCATCATGTGATGCAGGCTGCGGAGGATGCAGAGTTTGTCCGCGACCTTGGCCACGCGCGGCAGGTATTCGCACACTTGGATGCCGGGAACATTGGTGGCGATCGGCTTGAACTCGCCGCGGACCTCGGCCGGCGCGCCGGGCTTCATGTCGAAGGTCTCATGCTGGCCGGGACCGCCCCACTGGTACAGGAAGATGACCGATTGAGCCCGGGCCTTGGGGGTATTACCTGCGGCCGCCGCACGGAGCAAGCCCGGCAGGTGCATTCCCAGCAAGCCGAGGCCGCCGACCTTGAGCAGGTGCCGGCGGGTGATGCGGGTCTGACGAAATCCGCTGCACTCGAAATGATCTGTGGCCCGGCTCATGGTTCGATATAACCTTTCTGTTCGTTACTCGGCCCAGTTTTCCACAATCAAGCTAGGGACGCGCCGAAAGTCACTTACGTTCCTGCTGACCAGGATTCCCGAATTCTCTAACGTTATGGCAGCGATGCAGAGATCCTTCTTGCCGATGTTCAATTTTAGTGCCTTCAAGTTTTCATAGCGAGCGATGGCCGACTCGGTAAAGGAAAGAATTGTCAACGGTGCGAAGAACCGAACACTGTCTACAAGCTGCTGGTACACACGTGCCAGCGCCTCCCGCTTCTTGACCCGACGTAGCTGGGTGTACCAACCTGTTAACTGCTCCTCAACACTAATAACCGTGATCGCGAGGTCGGTTACCGGATGACTCTCGACTCGTCGGCGGACCGCAGGGTGTCCTCCCCGAAGGAGCGTCAGGATATCCGTATCCAGCACGTAAAGGCTCATAGGAAATCAGGATCCTCGTCGGCCTTCTGCCGATTCTCTTCCATGATCTCGATCCACTCCTTGACCAAGGGATCGTTCAGATCCAGGGTCCCTGCCATGCGCAGCCACGGGTTGTCCTGTTCGGCCACCTCAATCTGGAAGACCCGTGCCCCTGCCTTGAGCTTCTCCTGGATCAGTTCCTGATATTTGCGCACCGCTTCATCCTCAGTTGCGCCTTCGGCACTAATGGCGAACTCTAGCGCCCTAGCCCTATAGCCGTTGCCGGCTACAGGCTCAACGAGGACCGGAATCTTCATAACGATCTCCTCTCCGACAAGCACCCAAAGACTCCTTGCCCTGGGTCTTCCTCCACCTGCTGGCGGTACTCCTCTACAGCCCGCTTCCACGCCTCGATGAACGGATCATCTGGCTTCCACGTCCCCGCGAACTTCGCCAGGGGGGAGGGCAGCACTTGAATCGCTGTCAGCTCTGCCCCCGAGTGAGGCGATCGGCGATGAGTTCGCGCGGTTTTTTTACGACGTCCTTTCGAGTGGCACCTTCCGCCGTGAGTGCTAAGGGCTCACCTATCGGGGCGCGAAAGTCATTGCCGGCGATTGGCTCGATCAGGCACGGGAAAGCGGCATATCTCCTCTTGTAAGCGATTTCCTCCTGGCCTCTCGCCATTATACCCGGCCCCCTCATTGCCGCAGCAGGAACTCCTTGGCGTTCACCAGTCCCCACACCACATCCTCGATCGCTGCCCGTCGGTCTGCGCTCCGCTCGATGAAGGCGATTGCCTCCTGCTTCTCCTGCGCGGTTGGCGGCCGGCTCAACGCCGTCAGGTAGAACTCCTCGATAATTTCCTCATTCGATCGCCCCGCTTTCAGCAGCCGGCCGATGCGGTTGTCCTCCTCGGCCAGCATCTGGTTGAGCAGCCCGCCGGTGATCATCTGGAATGCCTGTCCCAGTGTCGTGTCGGTTGAGCGCTCGCACTCGCAGGTCAAGAGCCGGTCCGGCTTGCCAAACGCCTTCAGGAAGCGCTCGCCTTCCGTCGGCCGGGCCTCGCGGTCGCGCAGCGCCTTGACACCAGGGAGTTGGCCGGCCCGCACTCCCAGCGGATAGCCGTTGAACCGCACCGGCACGCCCGTCACCTGCGCGAGGGCGTCGAGCAGCACCTCCGCCTGCACCGGTCGGACCAATGTATGGGAGAAGTTCGATTCGTCCTCGCGGTTGGTCTCATTGGGCACCGCCGACAGCTGGTAGGTCTGCGAGTTCACGATGGTCCGAATCAGATGCCGCAGGTTAAAGCCGTGGGCCACGAAGTCCGCCGTCAGCGCTTCCAGCAGCGGCCCGTTCGCCGGCGGGTTGGAGGTACGGAAGTCGTCGTTCGGCTCAACGATCCCCCGGCCCATCAGGTGATACCAGACACGGTTCACCTGCGCTCTGGCAAAGAAGGGGTTGTCCGGCCGGGCGATCCAGTCGGCCAGCGCTTGCAGCCGGTCGGCGTCAGGGGCCAGCGGCGGCGTCTCGGCACCGGGGAAAAGCGGCCGCAGGTTTTCGCCGGTGCGCGGGTGTTTCAATTCGCTCTGACGGTCGAGCCAGACGATTTGCTCACCGTCGAACTCGTGCTTGTCGAAGCGGTCACGGCGGTTGTTCTCGAGGATGCGGTACTGCACCCGGGCGAAGAAGGCGGCCAGACTGTGGTAGTCGTCCTGCGTCCAGCGGTCGAAGGGGTGGTTGTGGCACTTGGCGCACTGCATGCGAATGCCGAGGAACACCTGGGCGGTCGCCTCGGCCCGGCTATACGGGTCACGGAGGGCGCGGTAAAAGTTGGCGGCCGGCTCGGCGTAGGTGCTGCCGCGGGCAGCGATCACCTCGCGGGCAAACTCGTTGAGCGGTTTGCCGGCGGCAATGCTCTGCCGGATCCACTGGTGGAACGCCTGCACTCCCTTGCGGTCGAGCACCTTCTCCTCATTGCGGAGCAGATCAGACCATTTCAGGGCCCAGAAGTCAGCGAACTCCGGCCGTTCCAGCAGACGGTCGATCAATCGGGCCCGCTTGTCCGGCCGTGGATCGTTGAGAAAGTCGCGGGCCTCTTCCGCGGTCGGCAGCACGCCGAGGACATCGAGGTAGACCCGCCGCAGAAACACACTGTCGGAGCAGGGCAGCGACGGCAGGATGCGCAGCGTCCGCAGTTTGGTGAACACGTGCCGGTCAATGAAGTTGGCCTCGGGCAGCTCGGGCCAGGTGAAATCCGCGCGGGCGGGCACAAACGCCAATCGGACCGTCGCCTGGCGATCAAGGTAGCGCACCAGGACCGAACTCTCGACGACACCGGCGCCGTCTTCCGCCCGGCGCACCACGCCGGCCGTGTCAACCGTCACCGCCGGGTTGGACGGCTCGTAGACGGCCATCCGGCTCACATCGCGCGTGCTGCCGTCGGAGAAAGTCGCCCGAACGTTCAGCTGCACTCGGTCGGTTGGCGCGATCACCACCTGCTCGGCGGGAGTCACCTCGATCCGGCGGAGCACGGGGGTGCCGGGCGGGTCATCCGGCATCCCGGCGGCGATCCAGGCGGCAAGGATGGCGTACTCGCGTGAACCGACGTCGAAGCGCTTGCCCCCCTCATGGGGAACCGACGCCGTGGCCTTCAGCAGGATCAGGCTGTTGGCCGGCTGAAGACGGTCGGTGCGCCGGCCGAGCATGTCGCGGGTCAACGAAGCGAGGTCGAAATCGGGATCCTGGCCGCGCAGCGACAGGCGGAAGCCATTCTTGCCGTTCAGATTGCCGTGGCAGGTCCCCTGGTTGCAGCCGGCCTTGGACAGGACCGCCATAACGTCGGTGCGAAAACGGACCGGCTCGGCCCACACGCCTGGACTCAACAGGAGCACGGCCAGCACGGAGGCTACGACGGCGGGGTAGGGGGAGATGGCAGCCATTGGCACGGTCGCTCTCGTTGGGCGGGCTGGTAGGGTGTAAGTGAGTTCACACATCCAATCGGTGGGAGGTAGCGGGCTACCACCAGTATCTTAAAGAGGCCGCCCGGAAGGATCAACAAAATGTTGGGGGATGCCGTTCCGTTGCCGTGCAGGGATTGATGCCGGAAGCGCCCGCGAAGGCGGCACCATCATCCGAGCAGCTGCAAAATGGCGCGCAGCGGAATGGCCGCGGCGGTGGGGCGATCACGCAGCTCATGTCCCAGTTCATAGAAGGCCCGCTCCAGCAGAAAGGCATCGAGCAGGACTTCGCGGTCCTCACGCCCCGCGGGGAGAAGGGCCCCCTGGGCAGCGCCCGCGAGGTAGGCCCTCAGGAAGACAGCCCCCGTGACCAGATACCAGAATCCTGCCCACGGCTCCAGGACCGCCAGGTCCTCGGGGCGGAGCCGACCTTGCGGCAGGCGGCCGCCGGAATGCTCCGGAGAGCGCTCGGCAAAGAGCTGCTCTGCCCGGCCGACTGCCGGCAGCGGAACGCCTCCCTCACCGGCCCGGCCGAGCAGAGCCGTGTAGGCCGCATAGTGGAACGAGCGCAACATGTTGGCTACATCACGCAGCGCCGACCGCTTCAGCCGCCGCTCGCTGAGCGGCCGGGACGGGTCCCCCTCGAAGTCGATCAGCACGAAGTCCTTGCCGGTGTAGAGCACGCGGGCCAGGTGATAGTCGCCGTGGCCGCGAATCCGCACGCCTCCGATCTTCCGCCGCAGAATCCGGTGGAAGCGGTCGAGGACATCCCCCTTGCGGTCGAGGACTGCCTGGGCATCGGCCTGCAGCGCCTCGGGCAGGTGCCGGAGCCGCTTGGCCAATAGCTGGAAGACCCGGCCGGCCCGGCTGCGCATCGATTGATAGACCGAGCGCTGGTAAAGCATGGTGAACGGCTCGGGGGCGAAGGCCGGGTCGTCCGGCTCGGAGGCCAACGCCGCGTGCAGTTCGGCGGTCCGCTGGCCCAGGAGGCGGGCCGGCTCCAGGTAGGCGCCCATCGTCTCAGGGGCCAACGACGGAAGGTTCCCCTCTGCCAGGTCGAACAGCGCCGCCGTGGTCAAAGCCATCCGGGGGGGCCGGAGGGCCGACGCCAGAGCCTGCTCGTAGTAACGGCCCAAAGCGTCGAGGGTGTAGTTCCAGGCGTTTCCCTCATTGGGGACGAAGACCTGCTGCATCGCCAGGATCATCAGCTCGGCCCGGGGCCGCCGGTACTCCAGGGCGCCCAACACCGCCGGCACGTGGGCGAAGCCCTTCCGCTCGGTCAGGAAACGGCGGATCTCCAGGTCCGGATTGATCCCCTCCTCGACGCGGCGGAACAGTTTGAGGATCACCTGGTCCTTGTAGGCGATCGAGGTGTGCCCTTCCTCGGCCTGGCTGATCGGCGAGATCACCCGGAGGTCCTCCGGCTGCGGCGCCTGACCAGACACGGCCCAACCGACGACGGCGCCGGCCCCGCCCGACAGGGTCTTGCCGGCCGCGATGGTCTCCATCAAGGCGGCGCCGAAGCCGGGCTCCCAGACGGCATCGTAAATGACCCCCTCCGCTCCGCCCCGCAGCCGGGCGATGGCCGCCTGCGGCACCCGGGCCGGCAGATCGTCCGCCCGCCTCCCCTCGGTGAACGCCACCGGGAGCACGTAGGTCTCCGGCGTCCCCTCGGCGTATTCGACCCGGAGCAGGGCCAGGACGCTGACCGCGGCGTGGTGCGGCACCGCCACCGTCTCCCAGATCTCGACCGACTTGATCGGCCGGCCGCGGCCGCCGAACCAGCGGCGGGTTTGCAGGAAGCCGGGCAGCACCTCCTCCAGCGCGGCCCGGGCTCGGCCGTGGAAGACCCCTTCCCAGCTGCCCGGCACCGAGATGACCGGGAGCTCGCTCTCCTCGGACGGCCCGGTAAGCACGACAGCGGTCGGCCGCGGCTCCAGCGCGAACCAGTAGAACGAGTGCGGGCCGAGCGTGATCACATAAGGCTGGCTGCCGATCGGCGGGAACTCGATCCGGCCAAACAGCTCGACGGGGATCATTCCCTGGTACTCCGCCAGGTGCAACTCGGCGTACTGGACGAAGCGGGAGAGATTGGCCACGACCAGGATGTGCTCTTCCTCATAATGGCGGACGAAGGTGAGCACCTTGTGGTTGTCTGCCTGGATGAATTCCAGGCTGCCGCGGCCAAACGCCTTGTACCGTTTCCGCAGGGCGATCAGCCGCTTCATCCACCACAGCAGGGAGTGGGGATTGTTCTGCTGGGCCTCGACGTTGTTCGCCTCGTAGTGGTACTCTGGGTCGGTGATGACCGGTAGGTAAAGCTTTTGCGGGTTGGCTCGGGAGAAGCCGGCATTGCGGTCGGCGCTCCAGTGCATCGGCGTCCGAACGCTGTTGCGGTCGCCGAGATAGATGTTGTCCCCCATGCCGATCTCATCGCCGTAGTAGATCACCGGCGTCCCCGGCAGCGAAAAGAGCAGGCCGTTCATTAGCTCGATGCGGCGACGGTCGTTTCCCAAGAGCGGGGCCAGCCGCCGGCGGATGCCGAGGTTGATACGGGCCTGGGGGTCGAGAGCATAGGCCCGATACATGTAGTCACGCTCCTCGTCGGTGACCATCTCCAAGGTCAACTCATCGTGGTTGCGCAGGAACATGGCCCACTGACAGTTCTCGGGGATGGCCGGCGTCTGGGCCAGGATGTCGAGGATGGGGAAGCGGTCCTCCATGTGGATGGCCATGAACAGCCGCGGCATCAGCGGGAAGTGGAAGGCCATGTGGCACTCGTCGCCGTTGCCGAAGTAGGCGGCGGCATCCTCGGGCCACTGGTTGGCCTCGGCCAGCAGCATGCGGTTGGGGAAGTGTGCATCGACATGGCGGCGCAGGGCCTTGAGGAACTGGTGCGTCTCGGGGAGATTCTCGCAGTTGGTCCCCTCGCGCTCGTAGAGGTAGGGCACGGCGTCGAGGCGCATGCCGTCCACACCGCGGCTGAGCCAGAAATCGACGACTGGGAGCAGGGCCTTGATGACCTCAGGATTGTCGTAATTGAGGTCGGGCTGGTGCGAGTAGAAGCGGTGCCAGTAGTAGGCCCGGGCCACCGGGTCCCAGGCCCAGTTGGACGACTCGAAGTCCTTGAAGATGATCCGGGCCTCCTTGTACTTCTCGGGCGTATCGCTCCAGACGTAGAAGTCGCGCAGAGGGCTGCCCGGCGGCGCCCGGCGGGCGCGCTGGAACCAGGGGTGCTGGTCGGAGGTGTGGTTGAGGACCAACTCGGTGATAACCCGCAGGCCGCGGCGGTGCGCCTCCTGGAGGAACTCCTCGAAGTCGCGGAGGGTGCCGTAGGCGGGGTGGACGTTGGTGTAGTCGGCGATGTCGTAGCCGTCGTCCTTCAGCGGCGAGGGATAAAAGGGGAGCAGCCAGATGGCGGTGACGCCGAGGTCTTGGAGGTAATCGAGCTTAAGGGTCAGGCCGCGGAAATCGCCGACACCGTCATCAACGCTGTCATAGAACGAGCGGACGTGCAGTTCATAAATGATGGCGTCCTTGTACCAGAGCGGGTCGTTCTCCAACATGGCCGGTCCTTCTGGTGAAAGAGTCAGCGGGGCCGCGTGGCGGCCGATTCCTGTCTGTTGATTGTATGCAGCGCCTGGGACCTGCCGAGGGAACCGCGGCCTTCCTGCTCATCCTTCCGCTTCCCGCGCAGCGCCAGCTCAGGCGGCGGACGGCCCATCCCGAAGGGATTGCCACTCTCCTTGCCGCGTCATGCAGCTTGAGCCGTTCCCGGGTCCGGGGAATCTCTCCGCCCCGGTATGGAACGCGGGAAGCATGCGTCCCCTTGGCGCCTCTACCTAGTGAGAGTGTGTTTCGCGAGGAGGGCCGGCGCTGCTGTCATGCGGCCGGCTGACGTGCGGGCGCGGGGCTGGTCCTGATAAGGGGCGATGGGGCGCGGTCTTCAACAAGCGGTTGCGTCATGGCAAGAGCGACGGGAACCAGCAACGCCCAGGCACCCGAAGGCCAACCTCAGGAGGCGATGCCGAACCGGCGGCTCAAGCGGGCGGCTTTTACCTTTTTCCTTCTCGGTGGCCTCGTCCTGCTAATGGGTCAAGCCAACCCCGGGGGCGTGGCCCGGGTGGTCGAGGCGGAACGGTTTGTCCTGCGCGACGCCACCGGCAAGGTACGCGCCGAGTTGGGTCTCCGCGACGGCCGGCCCGGCCTGGCCCTCTTTGACGAGAAGGGAGAGCGGCGCGCCCAGCTGGCCATGCTCCCGGATGGGTCGTCGAGCCTGACCTTCTACGACCGGGACGGCAACGCGCGGGCCGTGGTGCGCGTCGGGCCTGAAGGGGACCCGCACCTTGACCTCCGCGAGGCGGACGGCAAGGTCCGGGCCGGCGCTCTTGACGTCTCCCCTGACCTCGCGGCCCAGACAGCCGTTGCGCCGGCCGTGCGGGAGCGGAATGGGCGGCTCCGGGCAGCAGAAGGGCTCTATCGCCGCTTCTGCCTTCGTTGCCACGAGGCCGATGGCCGCGGCACCCAGACCCGGCCGCGCATGCCGACCCTCCCCGATTTCGCGGACGCCACCTGGCACAGCTCGCGCACCGACGCGCAGCTGGTCGCCGGCATCCTGAACGGCCGTGGCCAGAACATGCCCGCTTTCGAGGACCGGCTGAGCGCGGAGCAAGCGCGCGACCTGGTTGCCTTCATCCGGTCGTTCGGCCCGGCGCCGGTTCGGCCGGCCGAGGCAGTGGTCGGCGATTTTGAGAAACGGCTCCGGCAGCTCCAGCGCCAATGGGACGAGCTGCAAAGGCAAATGCACGAGCTGCGCGGGCCTTGATCGCTGGATGGTTCCGGGGTGCCGCTTGATAGTCCGGCGCTAAACCGCCCGTGGCACGGATGCCGCCGACGGCGGCTCGGGCGGTTCCTGCATTACCCCTTGGTCGCATCGGCCGGGCCCTTCTCGGGCTGTTTCTCCCGCAATTCGGGGATCGGCTGAGAGAAGAAGAAGCGCTTCGGCGAGGGAGGCACGTCGGGGGTCGGCGGTCCCACATCGTGCCAGCGCCGCAGGAAGTGAATCAGCTGGCGGTACTCCTTGCCCGTCAGGTATGCCTGCTCGCGCATGTGGGCCACGGCCACCTCGTAGTTGGAGAAAGGCCGTTCCCCCAGAGGCCGGGCGTTGTGACAGGAAGCGCAGTACATCTGGAACAGCCGGCCACCGGCCACATAGTCGTCGTAATGCGTCGGCGGACAGGTCGGCGGCGGGTCAACGGGAGCATCCCCCAAATGGTAGTCTCGGCTGATGGTGTGGGCGGACGGCGTCTCGCAGCCGACGACACCAAGCACGCCGACCGCAGCCAGCCCCGTCACGAGCCCCAGCCAACCCCGAAGGTCGGACCCTCGCATGACACGCGCTCCTCCTCCGCCCGTGCCGCACGGGCTCAGAATCCCCACGTCACCTGGGCGATAAAGCCGTTGTCCCGTCGCTCGGGGAAACCCAGTTCGTCGTTGATCTCATAAGCGACCTTGCCGATCAGGGATGGATAGAAGTAATAGTTCAACCCGAACGTGTACCGGTTCCGATCGACCGGGATGCGCTCCCGCGAGCCGAAATCGAGTCCGGTCGCCGCCAGGTTGATGCCATCGAATGCGACGTGGTCAAAGCGGAACACCCCCTCCAGCCTTTGCAACCAGCGGCTCGGGTGATTGTAGGGCCGGTAGGCCACCTGAGCGTAATAGCCCTGGCGGTGAATGGCCGAGGGAACGGCTTGTTGGTTCGTCCGGGCGAACTCGAAGCGGAAGTCCCAGTTGCCCCAGTGCCAACTGACATCAAGTAGCCACGCCGACAGGTCGTGCTGTCCGGCCCGGTCGTAGGCGCCGTTGTCCAGACCCGAGATGCCCACGATCAGGCCGACCGTCGGGAAGGAAAGGCCCAGCCGGCCGCCGAGGGCCTTGGCGTTGTTGACATCATCGAACGGGTCGGTGGTGGCGCGGAGGTTGGCGAAGTCGAACGGCGTGGGGCGCTCGACATCCAGCGACAGGCCGTTGGCCACGAAACCGGTGTACTCCAGCTTGACCGGCCGATAGCCCAGGTAGGTAGCGCCGCGCAGCTGCAAGCCGCTGAACGACAGCGGCGCAGGGAAGACCTGCTCGAACAGCAGCGGCCGATCGGGGGTCTTGTAGACCCAGCTGGTGTGCAGCCGCTCGTTAAAGAAGCCGAGCGGTGAGTAGAAGCGGCCGAACACCGCCGTCAGGTGATCGTTGAGGAACCAGTCCACCTGGGCCGATTCGATCCCGATCTCCGCCGAGCGGATTTCCGGGTTGACTTCCAGGAGGAAGCGCTCGTTGAGGAGCAGATAAAAGTGGGGTGAAAAGACGGTTGAGGTGAAGTTGCTCCGGGCGTCCTGGAAGTCCTCGAAGTTGGTCGCGAGTGTGCCGTAGATGGTCAGGGGCGACTGGTTGGTCCGGCTGGGGAGGAATAACTCGCGCAGCGTGGCCGGCAGCTCGGGTCCGGCGCGCAAGGCGGCGTCAGCCTCTTCGCGGAGGTCATCCACCGCGTGGGCCAATTCCTGGTCGCGCTGGGCCGCCTGCTGAGTGCGGGCCTCCAGCATGGCCGTCTGGGTTTGCAGCTTCTCGACGGCGGCCCCGGCGGGCGGCGCCTTCTGGATCTGCTCGGAGAGTAAGCGGATCATTTTTTCAAGAAGCTGGATCTGCTTCTGCTGTAGTTCCAGCTGCTTGCGCAGCTTCTCGTCAGCGGGCTGGACCTGGGCGGTCGCTGCGCTTACCGAGACATTGCCCAATCCCCCGCTCGTATCCAGTCCCCCGCCTGAGGCGTGCGGCTCCGCCTCACCGGGCTTCTTCTCGTCGTCCTGGTGCGGTCCCGAGGCATCCTCTGGGGTGGGACGAGACGGGGTTTGCCCGCCGGTCTGGTTCCGGGCGGGGAGGACCACCCCGACTACCAGGATGACGGCCAGCAGACGGCGCATGACGGTTTTCCCTACCCGAAAGTTGGCGACAACCCACCGGTCGGGGCCTTTCGACCACCCAAGGCGTGGCAGCGACATTTCGGAGCAGGCTGAGGGCGCGAGTTGCACTGATAATATCGGCTCTGCGGATTGTAAGGATTAGAAACCGGCCCGCTGGATGGCGTGGACCCGATCAAGGAGGGTGTTGCCCCCCCTCACCCTACCCTCTCCCCCCGCGGGGGGGAGAGGGTGGCAAAGATGCTCCCCTCTCCTCCCGCGGGGGGGAGAGGGGTAGGGGTGAGGGGGGCGGAGGTTCTGGAACTGGCGCGGCGGGCCAGCGAAAGCCGTGCGCCGGCTAATCCCGTAGGCGGTCCGGGCCGACGGCACGGTCAAGAGGTCCGAGGTCCCGGCGTCAGCAACGCCCTAACTGCCTCGTGGAGGATTTCTCCCTGATGGGTGACCAGCGGGCCGCGCGTCAGCTCATCGCCCAGATCCAGATGGATGGTCCCATCCTTGAGGAGGTGAACAAGGTAATTGGTGACCGTGCGGGCATACATCTGGCTGGCGTGGAACGGCACCGTGCTGGGGAGGTTGATCGGGCCGATGATGGTGACGCCGTACCGGACCACCGTGCGGCCCGGCTCGGTCAGGGCGCAGTTGCCTCCCTGCTCGGCCGCCAGGTCGATGAGGACCGAGCCCGGCCGCATACCCCGGACCATCTCTTCGGTAATCAGAATCGGGGCGCGCTGGCCGGGGACCAGGGCGGTCGGGATGACTACGTCCGCCGCCGCCACATACCGGGCCATCAACTCCCGCTGCTTCTGGTAGAACTCTTCCGACTGAGCCCGGGCGTAGCCGGTCTGGTCCTCGGCGTCTTTCGTCTCCAGGCCGAGCACCACGAACTTCGCCCCCAGGCTCTCCACCTGCTCCTTGACGGCCGGGCGGGTGTCATAGGCTTCCACAACGGCACCGAGCCGCCGGGCAGTGGCGATCGCTTGCAGCCCGGCCACGCCTGCACCAATGACGAAGACCCGCGCCGGCGTAAGAGTGCCGGCGGCCGTCATGAGGAGGGGGAAGAATTTCGGGAGGTGGTTCGCCGCCAACAGGACGGCCTTGTAGCCGGTGACGGTGCTCATGGCGCTGAGGGCGTCCATCGGCTGGGCCCGGGTGATCCGCGGCAGGAGCTCTAGGGCGAACGCTGTCGCCTTCCGTGCCGCCAGGGCGGCGATGCCTGCCGGGTTGGCGTAGGGCTGCAACAGGCCGATCACGATCACCCCTTCCCGGAGTCGGCCGGCCTCCGCGGTGGTCGGCGGCTGGACTTTGAGAAGGATGTCGGCCCGTGCCAGCGCGTCCGGCTCCAGGCGAGCCCCTTTCTCCCGATAGGCATCGTCCGTGAACCCGGCCGCCGCTCCTGCGCCTGGCTCTACGATGATCTCCAGGCCGGTGCCGCTGAGTCGGGGGACAAGGTCGGGCACCAGGGCCACGCGCCGCTCGTCCGGGATGGTTTCTTTCGGCACACCGACGATCATGCCGCCCCTCCCCGGCCCGGGCCGAATGTCTTCGCCTGTCAGGCCAACAATAGGGCAATGACACCACGGGGGCTTTCGTCCGGACCCGGTCACTCTGAATGATATCAAACCGCCCTTCGCGCCGCCACCCGATCCGTAGTCCGTAGTCCGTAGCGCAACGCCGAGGTGAGTTGGTCCATGCCCCACCGGCCCGTTCACACGGGCCGCTCGCGAGGACCGGCCAGCTGACGCTGGCCGCTCGCCACCGATGCGGGGCCGCTCGCGAGGACCGGCCAGCTGACGCTGGCCGCTCGCCACCGATGCGGACGGTCTTGCTACGGACTACGGACTACGGACTACGGACTATGGACCACCGCGGGCTGGAACCATCCTCGCCGCTGCGGCCTCTACTCTCAACCCCTTCCATCCAAACCACCGAGGCGGCGGTGGGGCCGTGGCTGTCAGAACGAGTTTCTGTGCCTGAAAGCCTGAGGTGGTGGGTTATAATGAAACTCCTGGCACGCCGCGGCAGCGTGGGAGGAGAATGCACCATGTCCTCACCTCTGGGACGCCTCTCGGGCCGACAGGCGGGCGGCAAGCGAAAGCTGGCCGGCTCCCTGGTTCTGCTGTCCGCCTGCTGTCTACTGCTCGGCGCCTTCAGCCTGCGTGCGGCCGATCCGCCGCCTCGGCCAGCCGCGGAGCCGGCCAAGGGCGACGCCGCCGTCCAACCGGCCGCCCGCGACTCCGACAGCCCCGCCCGTCCCGGCCTCGATGGCCTGAAGCTTCCCCCCAACACGGTCATCGTCCTCTGCGAGGAGGCCCGCGACGCCCTCCGTCTGGTCCCGAAAGCCTTCGTCGTCTCCCTGGAGGAATACCAGAAGCAGCTCGACGAGATTGCCCGGCTGCAGAAGCAGGCCAAACCGGAAAGGCCGATCACGCCCGCTGTCTGCCGGCTCAGCGGGCGCGTCGAAGGAGACCTGGCCCACCTCCGAGCCGAGTTCGAGTTCCTCACCGAGCGCTGTGGCACTCTGGTCGCCCTCGGCTGCCTCCAGGGCCAGCCCACAGCCGTGAGCCTCGACGGCCGGCTGCCCGCGCTCCAGTACACCACCGACGGCTATGTCCTCCTGGTGGACGAACCCGGCCCTCACAAAGCCGCCCTCGAACTGGACCTGCCGGTGACCAGCCGCGGCACCGGCGGCAACTTTCGCGGCCTGGTGCTCGACTTGCCGCGCGCCCCTGTCACCACGCTGGAGCTTGACTTGCCGGCGTCGGTCAAGGAGGTGCGCGTCGGTCGAACCGGGACCGCCCTGGCCACGAAGCCACAGGAAGACAAGCAGCGCAGTCGGCTGGAGACCGGCGGCCTCGGCCCTTTGGAGCAGCTTGACCTGACTTGGAAGGGGCCCGCCTCCCGCCCCGTCGGCCCGCCGTTGTTGACTGCCGAGGGGAAGATCACCGTGCAGGTGAGCGAATCGGTCGTCACGACCGTGGCGGAGATCACCCTGGACGTGCTCCGCGGCCAGGCGACGCAGTGGCAGCTTCAGGTGCCCCCGCAGGCCGTGGTGCGGGTCAAGACTGCTGGCCCCGAGGAGCGCGCCCCCGCCACCGTCGAGCCGGCCAACCGACAGGGCACCCTCCACACCGTCCGCCTCACCGAGCCCAGCGCCGAGCCGCTGGTGGTAGTGGTGGAGCTGGAGCAGCCGCGGGGACCGGGGCTCTTGCCGGTCGGTCCGTTTCATTTGGTGGGCGCCTTCCGGCAGCGCGGCACCATCCTCGTCATCGCTCCGCCCGACCTGCCGCTGCGCTTCAACCCGCGCGCCGAGGTCAGCCCGCGCGAGGTCAATCCGGAGGAGGGCCGTCCTCTCAAGGCAGTGGCCGCCTTCACCTATTGGAACCTGCCCGGCCCTGAGAAGCCGCCGGCCCCGGTCCCGCCGCTGCTAACCCTGGAGTTCGAAACCGTCAAGGGCGTGATCGGGTCGCGGCTGGAACACCGTCTCAGCCTGGGCGAGCGCGGCTGGGAGATCACGACCACGGTCCAGGTGGAGCCGCCTCCGGGCGGCGATGTGAAGGAGTTGCTGATCGAGCTGCCGCCCGGCTTCGAGTTGGAGGACCGGCGCCGGCCCGGTGAGCCGGTGCATGACGTGCAGGTGCGGGCGGCCGGCCGAGAGGTGGTCATCAAGCTGACCGAGAAACAGGTCAACCCGTTCACCGTGACGCTGGAGGGGGGCTATCCGCCGCCGGCCGCCGGCACGCACCAGGCTTCCCTGCGACTGCCGCGGCTCAAGGCCGAGCGGCTCCTCGACCGGGGCGGCGAGGTGAGGGTTGTCCTCCCCGCCGACCTGGAGCTGCTGCCGCCGGCCCCGGGTGATGCTGCCCGCGAGGCCGGACCGCGCGAAGGGCATAACCGCTGCACCCTGCTCTTCGACCGGATGCCGGCCCGTGTGGATGTGGCCTGGCGGCCGCACCGCCCCGACCTGCCGGTGGACGCGGCCATCGATCTGACGCTGACCGCGGGCAACCAGGTCGTGGTCCGCCACCGCCTCTGGGCTGGAGGCCCGCAGCCGCTGCCGGCCCAGTTGACCTTGCGCGTACCGGAGGCCGCGGCCGACACCCTTCGGGTGACGGAACGGGGCCGACTCCTGCCGGGCCCGCGCGACGTCACCTCGCGGATGGTCGAGCGGACCGAACCGGTCACCCGGGCCAACCCGCTGGTCCTGGAATATTTCTTCCCGCTGCCGGCCGGCGAGGAGCGCGGCGGCCCATCCCGGCCATTCGCCATCCCCCTGGTCGTCCCCGAGCAGGCGACCCGGGGCGAGACGCGCGTCCGAGTCTGGAGCGACCTGGGCCGGCTGCCCGTGCTAGCCGGCGGCCCCTGGGAGGAGCAGCCGATCGAGGTGGTGGAGGGACATGATCGACTGCCCGACCTTTGCCTGCGCGGTGCGCGTCCCGACTTGCCGCTGGCCTTGCGTCTGAGCGAATCGGACCTGGTGCCCCAGGCTGCCGTCCTGGTGGAGCGGGCCCTGATCCGGGCCACCGTCGTGCAGGCCGGCCAGTACAACTACTGGGCTAGTTTCCGCGTCAGCCAGCTTCGCGCTCCACACCTGGACATCGAGCTGCCCGCTGCCCCGGCCAGCCTGAACCTGAAGGTTTTCCTCAACGGCGACCTGGTCCAGTGGCACCCTGTTCCGGACAGCGCCGCCGGCGCGGATGCCGCCCGGTTGGCCCGGCTGCCGATTGGCCCCAACCTGTTAGGCCGGCCTGCTGTGCTCGACATGATCTATCAGCTGACGCCGAACCAGCCGGCCGCTCGGGGCAGCGGTTATATCCTGGGCAATGTCGCTCTGCAAACGACCCTTTACGCCCCCCTGCTGCGCCGCAGCGGCGGCCATGTCCCGGTGCGCTGGGATGTGCGTCTGCCGTCGGACTGGGTGCCGCTGTATGCCGGCGGTGGGTTCCAGTTCGAACAGCGTTGGGGCTGGCGGGGCTGGTTGCTGGCTCCGCAGCCGGCGGTCAGCGGCGCCGAGTTGGAGCAGTGGTTCGCCGGCGACACCAGTGAGCGGTCCTCCCCCCTTTCCCTGGAGACGGGGGAGACCGCCGACCGCGGCACGCCGAGCGTGGCCTGCTGGCGGACCGACCTGGAGCCGCTGCGGCTCTACCATGCCCCGCAGCAGGTCTGGCTTCTCGTCTGCTCGCTGGGCCTGCTGGCGGTTGGGTTGGGGCTTTACTTTGTACTGGTCCATCGCGGCCTGTATGGTCCGATCGTCCTGCTGTTGGGCGCGGCGGCAGCGGTGGTCGGCCTGCTCTGGCCCAGCGTCCTGGCGGTCGTGCTCTACGGCTGCCAGCCGGGCTTGGTGGTGCTGCTTTTGGTCCTCGGCTTCCACTGGCTGCTCCAGCACCGCTACCGCCGCCAAGTGGTGTTCCTGCCCGGCTTCACCCGCCTGCGGAAGAGCGGCTCGTCGCTGATCCGGGCC
>DATLYH010000026.1:0-26622 GCA_035575035.1 Gemmataceae bacterium | reverse complement strand
GCCGAGCCGGCCCCGATGGGACGCTGAGCCGCGACCAGGTGATCGCCTACTACCGCCAGCACCACGGTTATCTTGCCCTGGAAAGCCGCCAGATGTTCCTCGAAGACGCGGTGGCCGTGGCCGCCCGGCAAGCGGCGGAGGAGACTGGCCTCACCGCGGCCCCAACGCTCATCTACCTGGCCGACACCATCTCGGACGGCAAGAACGAAATCCCCTACTCGGTGGTGGCCGCCCTCGATCCGAGCCTGCCGCCGCCGCTGGGCCCGTTCCTGCCGCCGGGGATGGAACGCCTGGATGATAACGGAATCGTCCTTGCCGACTGGCCGGAGTCGCCGCTGAAGGCGAAGCCGGGCGACCGGATCTTTCTGACGTATTACCTGGAAAGGGAGGGCCGGTTGGAGCAGCGGATAGCCGGTTTCATCCTGCGCGGCAAGGTGCCGTTGAAGGGGGCGGCGGATGATCCGTTCCTGACGCCGGAATTCCGCGGCATCACCGACCGGCTCGACATCCGCAGCTGGGAGGACCCGCCGTTCCCCTACGACAACCGCCGCATCAAGCCGGCCGACGAGCGCTACTGGCACCGGTATCGCACCACGCCCAAGGCTTATGTCACGTTGGCGAAGGGGCAAGAGTTGTGGGGCAGTCGTTTCGGCAAGCTCACGTCCATCCGGCTGGCACCACCCCCGGGGGGCGATCTGGATCGGGCGGAGCAGGAGTTCCGTAGGCGGCTTTTGTTTCACCTGGACCCCGAGCGGATCGGGATGAGGTTTGATCCTGTCCGGGAGCGCGGCCTGGAGGCAGCCGGCGGCGGCACCGATTTTAGCATGCTGTTTCTCGGTTTCAGTTTCTTCCTGATCGTGGCCGCTCTGCTGCTGGTCGGCCTGCTCTTTCGTTTGAATCTGGATCGCCGCGCTGCCGAAGTGGGCATCCTTTTCGCCGCTGGCTACCGCCGTTCTACGGTGCGCTGGCTCTTGTTGGCGGAAGGGGCGCTGCTCGCCGCCGTGGGCGCGCTGGTCGGCTGCATGGGGGCCGTGCTCTACAGCGAGCTGCTCCTGTCGCTGCTCAGCGTCCTCTGGCCCGGCGGGCTGGACCGCTCATTCCTGCGCCTGCATGTCACGCCGCGCAGCTTCCTCCTTGGATATGGCGCTGCTCTGGGCGTCAGCTTGCTGACTATCGCCTGGGCGGTGCGGGTCATGGGAAAGGTATCGCCGCGCGCCCTGCTCGCGGGTGATACGGCTTCGGAAGGCGAGCCAATCCGGGAGCGCCGGCCGCCGCGCTGGAGCCTCTGGCTGGCCGGGGGCTCGGTGGCAGTCGCGTTGGTCCTGGTCGGCGCCGGCGGATGGGTGCAGGACCACGAGCTGCGGGCGATGACCTTCTTCGGCAGCGGGGCGCTGCTGCTGACGGCCGGGCTGGCAGGGGTGTGGGCCTGGATGCGCCGCGGCCGACACGCCACGGTGAGCGGCCACGGCACGCCCGCCCTGACCCGGCTGGGCATCCGCAACGCCGCCCGGCACCCGGTGCGCAGCCTGCTGACCGCGGGGCTGCTGGCGTCGTCGGCCTTCCTGCTGGTCGCCGTTGAATCGTTCCGCCGACAGGCGGGACACGATTTTCTCAACCGCAATTCCGGCAGCGGCGGCTTTGCCCTTCTCGCCGAATCGAACGTGCCGATCTACCAGGACTTAAACAGCGAGGCAGGCCGCCAGGAACTGAGCGAGGAGCTGGAACGCCAGCTCCGGTCCGAATTCGACCCTGCCGGGCTGACGGCCGCCCAGGCGGTGCTGCGCGATGTCACCTTCTACCCGTTCCGGGTGCGGGCCGGCGATGATGCCAGCTGTCTGAACCTGTACCAGCCGCGCCGCCCCCGCCTGCTCGGCGTGCCGGACGCGCTGGTTGTGCGCGGCGGTTTCCGATTCGCGGACAGCGACGCGAAGACGCCGGAGGAGCGCGCCAACCCCTGGCTGTTGCTGAACCGGTCGCGCCGCGACGGCGCGGTGCCGGTCATCGGCGAGCAGAACACCGTCACCTGGATGCTCAAGAAGAAGCTCGGCGACGTGCTGGAAGTGCCCGGAGAGACGGACGAGAACGGCAGGCCGATCCGATTGCATATCGTCGGGCTGCTCAAGGACAGCGTCTTCCAGAGCGGCCTGCTGATGTCGGAGCGCCATTTCCTTGAAATGTACCCTGGTCATCAGGGATACAATTTCTTCCTGATCGACACCGGCCGGCAGTCGCCCGAGGAGGTCAAGCGATTGCTCCGGGCGGCGTTGGCAGACCGCGGCTTCGAGGTGGCGTCCACGGCCGAGCGGTTGGAGTCTTACCTGGCGGTGGAGAATACCTACCTGTCCACTTTCCAGGTGCTCGGCGGCCTGGGGCTGCTGCTGGGGGCGCTGGGGCTGGCGGTGGTGTTGCTCCGCGGTGTCTGGGAGCGGCGCGGCGAGCTAGCGCTGCTGCGGGCACTCGGCTATCGGCACCGAGCGCTGGGCTGGTTGGTGCTGGCCGAGAACGCCTTCCTGCTGGCGCTGGGCCTGACCGCCGGCACCCTGGCCGCGCTGGTGGCGGTCGCCCCGCACCTGGCGTCCGGCGAGGGCGAGGTGTCCTGGCTGGCCCTGCTGGGGATGCTGGCCCTGGTGCTGGCGGTGGGACTAATGGCCGGCGCGGCGGCGGTGGCGGCGACGCTGCGGGCGCCTCTGCTGCCGGCGCTACGGCGCGAGTGACTGCCGAGGGCTCCCCGAGAATTTCCATTTTTCTGGTTGTGATGACAAGGAGAGCGACGCGATGGCGGATAAACACCTGTGGCTGGTCTACGTGGCACTGGCGGGGCTGTCGTGGGGCACCTATGTGCCGATGATCTTCTACGGCGGCAACGAGCTGGGCGGCCGGCCGAACGCCCGGCTGATGGCCATCCTGTGCGTTGGCCTTGCCTATTTCCTCATCGGCGTGGTCTTCCCCTTGGCCATGTTCCTGACGGGTCAGTATCCCTGGCCGGCACTGAAGATGACCGGTCTGGTCTTCTCCGGCCTGGCCGGGGCGGCAGGCGCCCTGGGGGCCATCTGCGTCATCTTCGCCACTCAATCGGCCCGGGCCGCAGCCCCTGCCGGCAACCCCGACGCCTACCGCGTCTACATCGCCCCGCTGATCTTTGCCCTGGCCCCAGTGATCAACACCCTGGTCAGTACCTTCTGGCATCCCCGGGCCGGCGAATGGTTCCACTTCGAGCGGAAGGCACCGCACCCGCTGCTGTGGCTGGGAATCATTCTGGTCGCTGCCGGCGCCGGCCTGGTGCTTTATGCCAAGGAGCTGTCCGAGACTCCCACCCCCCAACCGCCTGCCCAAACCGCCCGGGCCGAGCCGCCGGCCACCACTCCGGAGGTCCGACCATGACCCCCGACGAAGCGATGGAGCGGCTGAACGTCATCCTGGCCCACGCCTGGATGGTGCGCCACTTCCTCAAGCACGCCGAGGAGGTACAGGAAGAGGAAGAATTCCTGGAGGTGCACCGCCTGATCTTCGATTCCATCCGGGCCGTGGAGCCGAGCTACCAGCGCCGGGACGCGAAGGAGTACTTGCGCCGGCTGGGGGGCAAGCTGCCGAAGTTGCGGCGAGCAGCGGAGTTCTTGGCGCGCGAGTATCGTCGGGTCTCGACGCACACGAACTTCGAGATGGCGGCCCTGTCGCTCGGCGGCTGCGTCCGGCACATCGAGGAGATCCTGGCGGCGGTCAAGCAAACGCCTCCCGAGCAGGGTGAAGGGAGTAGGGAATAGGGAGTAGGGAATAGCAATGTTGCGCGATCTATTCCCTACTCCCTATTCCCTACTCCCTTCCGACTGCTTTAATCTCGCCAGTTACGTGATACTTCCTCGGCCCGGGCCAGGACGCGGAGCAGGTTGCCGCCGAGAACCTTGTGGATGTCCTCGCGCGAGTAGCCGCGGTTGAGCAGTTCCTGGGTGATGTACGGATAACAGGAAACGTCCTCAAGCTGCCGCGGGACACTGCTGATGCCGTCGTAGTCGGAACCGAGCCCCACGTGGTCGATGCCGGCCACCTTGATGATGTGCTCGATGTGATCGACGACGGTGTGTACACTGCCAGTCGGGATAGGGTTTTCCCGCTGCCATTGTTCGAAGGCGGCCCGGAAGTCCTGCTCATTGGGATACTTGGCTTTCAGCTCGCGGGCTACCTGATACATCCGCCGGCTCATCCGGGCGGCCTCCGGGACAATGAATCCCGGGTAGAAGTTGACCATAATGACGCCGCCGTTTTGGGCCACCAGTTTGAGCACATCGTCGGGTACGTTCCGCGGATGGTTGCACAGCGCGTAGGCCGAGGAGTGCGACGCAATGACCGGGGCCCGGCTGACGCGCAGGGCGTGCCTCATGGTGTCGGCCGAGACATGCGAGATGTCCACGAGCATGCCAAGCCGGTTCATCTCCCGCACCACCTGTTCACCGAACTCCGTCAGCCCGTTATGCCGCGGCTCGTCGGTGGCCGAGTCGGCCCAGTCGAGCGTCTCGGAGTGGGTCAGGGTCATATAGCGAGCGCCCAGGGCATACAGCGCTCGCAGCACGCCGAGCGAATTGTCGATCGAGTGGCCTCCCTCCACACCGATCAGCGAGGCGATCTTGCCCTGTTGGTGAAGGCGGCGAATGTCCTCGGCCGTGTAGGCCATCGCGAACGTGTCGGGGTAACGGCGGACCATGCGGTGGATGACGTCGATCTGCTCCAGCGTCTCGCGGACGGCGGTCCCCTTCTGGCGGGTCTCGGCCGGGACATAGGCGGACCAGAACTGGGCCCCGACGCCCCCCTGCCGCAGACGCGGGATGTCGGTGTGCAGGTTCTTCTGCGGTTTCGTCAGGTCGATCACCCGGAAGGATAGATCGTCCTTTTTGCGGAACTGCCAGGGGAGGTCATTGTGGCCGTCGATCACGATCGCCTCGCGGTGAATGCGCAGGCCTTCATCGGTGAGCTTGACCGGGGCGCGTGCCTTCGGCTCGGCTTTTTTCTCCGGCGCGGTCGTCGGCCCGGCCAGGCCGATGCTCAAGGTGAAGAGGATGATCGGCAGGGAAAGCATGAGCCATTTCATGTGCGGACTCCTGCAACGAGCCATGTTCGACCATTCTCCACGCCGCCGGCCGGCCGCTCAAGGGGGAAGCGGGTTTCCGTCGATGGGACCGACTTTCCTGGTGTACGGACCGTCCCGACCCGATTACAATTCGGGCCGTTGTCCATGCGCGGGAAAGGAGATGACCCATGCAGCGCCGCCAATTCCTGGCCGCGGGACTGAGCGGCTTGGCCGGCTCCTTGCTCGGCCGGCTGCCGAACGCATCGAGCAGCCAGACGCCGGCCGGTCCCTTTGATGTGCTCATCCGCGGCGGCACCGTCTACGACGGCTCCGGTGCGCCGCCGCTGCGGGCCGACGTCGCCCTCCGCGGCGACCGGATTGCCGGCGTCGGCAACCTGGCCAAGGAAAAGGCGACAACGGTGATCGACGCCGATGGTCTGGCTGTCTCGCCCGGTTTCATCAACATGCTGAGCTGGTCCACCGAGTCGCTACTGATCGACGGCCGGTCGCAGAGCGAGATCCGCCAGGGCGTCACGACCGAGGTGATGGGTGAAGGCTGGTCGATGGGTCCGCTCAACGACGCCATCAAAAAGCGAATGAAAGCCGAGCAGGGCGACCTGAAGTACGACATCGAGTGGACCACCCTCGGCGATTACCTGCGCTGGCTAGAGCGTGTCAAGGTGTCGCCCAACGTCGCCTCGTTCGTCGGTGCTACTACCATCCGCGAACATGTCATCGGCCTGGACAACCGCAAGCCGACCGCCGACGAACTGGAGCGCATGCGGCAGCTGGTCGAGGCAGAGATGAAGGACGGAGCGTTGGGCGTCGCCAGCGCCCTGGTCTACCCGCCTGCCTTTTATGCCGGCACCGAGGAGCTGATCGAGCTGTGCAAGGTAGCGGCCCGGCACCGGGGGATGTACATCTCGCACCTGCGCAGCGAGGGGGCAGACCTGCTCGGGGCCATCGACGAGTTGGTCCGTATCAGCCGCGAGGCAAAACTTCCTGCCGAGATCTACCATTTCAAGGCGCTGGGTGAGCCGAACTGGCACAAAATGGATGCGGCCATCGCCCGGGTGGAGGCCGCCCGACGCCAGGGGCTGCGGATCACCGCCGACATGTACTGCTACACCGCCGGCGCCACCGGGCTGACCGCCTGCATCCCGCCGTGGGCCCACGAGGGCGGGGCGCTGGCCCTGCGCCGGCGCCTTCAGGATCCGGAACAGCGGCCCAAGATCATCCACGAGATCCGCACCAGCAAGGAGGGATGGGAAAACTTCTACCTCGGGGCCGGCTCTCCCGAGCGCATTCTCCTGGTCGAGTTCAAGAAGGATCACCTCAAGCCGCTGCAGGGCAAGACGCTGGCCCAGGTGGCCGGGCAGCGCCGGAAGGACCCGGTCGAGACGTTGCTCGACCTGGTTGTCGAGGACGAGTCGCGGATCGGCACGGTCTATTTCCTGATGTCGGAAGAGAATGTACGCAAGCTGATTCCGTTGCCCTGGGTCAGCTTTGGCTCCGATGAGGCATCACAGGCGCCGGAGGGGGTGTTCCTCAAGTCGATGCCGCACCCGCGGGCCTACGGCAACTTTGCCCGGCTCCTGGGCAAGTACGTCCGCGAGGAGAAGCTGCTGCCGCTGGCGGAGGCAATCCGCAAACTGACCAGCCTGCCGGCCGGCAACCTCGGATTGGACCGCCGCGGTCTGTTGAAGGCGGGTTACTTCGCCGACGTGGTCGTCTTCGACCCCCGGACAATCATCGACCGGGCGACTTACGAGAAGCCGCACCAGTACGCCGTCGGCGTCCAGCACGTGTTCGTCAACGGCGTCCAGGTCCTCAAGGACGGCGAGCACACCGGCGCCAAACCAGGACGCGCCCTGTGGGGGCCCGGCAAGGTGGCACGGTGATCTCAAGCCGCCGGCCGGTGAAGGGAGTAGGGAGTGGGGAGTGGGGAATAGGGAGTAGGGAATAGCAATGTTGCGCGATCTATTCCCTATTCCCTACTCCCTTCCGTCGATGCGACGGTGGCCCGTAATCAGATGGTTGCGGCCTGCTGCCGCGGGGTCAGCCGGGGAACAGGAGGCACCGGCCCGGGCAGCCCGCGCTCAACCGGGACGAACTGGCACTCCGTCGGATCGTAGGCGAAAACCTGGCCGGTCTCGATCTTGTAAACCCAGGCATGCAGCTTCAGATCGCCCTTGGCCAGTCCCGCCGCCACGCATGGATGGGTCCGCAGGTTCTCGAGCTGCACCAGGACATTCTCTTCAACCGTGGCCGTCAGCAAAGCGTCGCCGGTCAGGTCCTGGTACTTGTCCTTTATGATCCAGCGGGTGGCCTCGGCGTGGGCCAGCCAGGCCCTCACCGCCGGCATATCGTGCAGCTTCTCCGGCTCAAGCAGGCCCTTCATCGCCCCGCAGAGCGAATGACCACAGACGATGATGTTCTTGACGCCCAGCCCGACCACGGCAAACTCGATCGTGGCTTCCTCCCCGCCGGGCGTCGGCCCGTGGGGCGGGATGATATTGCCGGCGTTGCGGACGATGAACAACTCACCCGGTTCGGTTTGGGTAATCAGGTTCGGGTTGATGCGCGAGTCCGAACAGGTGATGAACAGAGCTTCCGGGTGCTGTCCCCGGGCCAGGCGCTCAAACAGCTCCCGCTGCGTCGCGAAGATGTTCGCCTGGAAGTGATGAATGCCTTCAACCAGCTTCTGCATGGCCCTCGCCTCCTATGCCTGAAGGACAAGATGTCTCCCGGCGCAGCCATGGTCGGACACAGGGCATACCCCGGGCCTGCGCTGTCTACTATACCGCCACAGTCAATGGAATTCCGCGCCGCCGAGTTGGCCGGGCAGTTTCACGGGCCGGCCAGAGGAGTTGCCCGGACGCGCTGGCCGTCGCGCAGCTCCCCCTTGTTGCTGACGACCAGCTCCTCCGACCCGTCCAGGGGAACCTCCCGATCGCGGATGACCTTGGCGACCGCCACTTCGTGGCCGTCGTCGTACAACAGGTGGACGCGCTGCCGGCGGGCGATGCCGTTCTCCACCTGGATGACGTAATTCTCGCCGCCGCGGCTGAAGACGGCCGTCGCCGGGATCACCCATGCCCCCTCGATCGCTTGCAAGGTCAACGACACCTGGCCGTACATCCCCGGTTTCAGTTTGCGGTCAGGGTTGGGCAGATCAATCTCGACGCGCATGGTCCGCGACTGGTTGTCCAGGGCGTGGGCGATGCGCGAGACCCGGCCCTTGATCTGCCAGCCGCTGCGGGCATCCACATGGATGACGGCCTCAGCCCCCGGTTCGACCCAGACCGCCTCGCGCTCCGGCACTTGCAACACCACCTTGACTCGATCAATGGCTGCGATGGTCATCAGCCGGCGGCTCTGTCCGCTGCTGGCATTGGAGATGAAGTCCCCCTCATCCACGTCGCGGTGAGTGATGACACCGTTGCAGGGGGCATGGATGGCGGCGTAACCGGCCAGGATCTCGGCGCGGTGCAGGTCCTCGATGGCGACGTGGACCTGGGCTTCTTTGACCCGCAGGTCCGACTTGGCGGTGGCCAGTTTGGAGGCGATGACGGCCAACTCGGCCTGGGCTGCCTGAAGTTTGGCCTTGCTGCTCTCCCAGGCGGCCAGGGCAGCCTCCACCTGATGGACCTTCTCATCGGCCACCTCGGGGGCGATGGTCTGGCGGCGCACCAACTCCTGCAACCGGGCGAGCTGTTTGGAGTAATAGGCATGGTCGGCGGCAGCCCGGTGGACGTCGGCCTCCGCCTGGTTTTTCTGGGCCTCGGCAGCCTGAAGCGCGGCCTGGAAGGTAGTCAGGGCGGTGCGGGCCGCCTCCAGCTCGGCGACGCGCTGCTTCCAGATTGCCTCCTTTTGGGAGATGTCCTGCTCCAACTCCGGCGCGTCGATGACCAGGAGCAGTTCGCCGGCAGTCACGAAGGAGCCGTGGTCTTTCTCGGGGGACTGCTCCAGTGCCAGTTCCGTGGCCGCGGCCAGTTCCGCCGGACCGGCGGCCGCCGGCAGTCCCGGCGCAGCGGCGAGGCCGACCAGCGGGCGGGCGATCAGTCCGGCGGCCCGTTCCGGCGTCAGGTCATGGGCGACCATTTTCAGGTAGCCGGATGCCTTGGCGTACAGCTCCACCTGGGCATACGGTTCGATCGAGCCGGGTTGGTCCAGGGTCCGCACCAGGGTCTTCTTGCGGGGAAAGACGGTGTTCACCGGAATGGCACTCGGGTCCTCGACGGCGCGGGCGTCGCCGGGAGCGGGCTCGGAACCGCTCAGGAGGGAGCCGGTCCCGCCGGCACGCAGGGCGAGGGCCAAGACGACGCCGCCCCCGACCAGGACCACACCGGCCGTCATCAGGCGGAACAGTCGGCGAGACGGCGGCGCGGGCTGGGCGGATATCACGGGCGGTGCGGAGGATGCCGCCGGCTCCGGCAAGGGAGCCGCCTCGTTCACGGCGGGACCGTTCGCCGCCGGCTGTTCTACCGGCGAAGGAGTAGATGTCAGGCTCGTCTCGGGGGTCATGAACCGTCCCTCTCATTACCACTTATCCGACCGCCACCAGTCGGCCGGCAGCCGGGATGGGAGCCGGGCTTTCCCTCTCCGGCGCGTCCCGGTTGAACAGCGTGTACAGGACCGGCACCACGAACAGGGTCAACACCGTCGAGGCCAGCAGGCCGCCCACCACGGCCCGGGCCAGCGGCACGTTTGCCTCGCTCCCCTTGCCCAGACCGATGGCCATCGGCAGCAGGTCGAGGAAGGTGGCCAAGAAGGTCATCAGGATCGGTCGCAGCCGGATGGCCGCCGCCGTGGTGATCGCCTGGTACACCGATGCTCCCAGGGCCCGCTGTCGGTTGGCAAAGTCGATCAGCAGCGTGCTGTTGGCCACCACGATGCCCACCATGAAGATCACCCCCATGCACGACTGCACGTTCAACGTGGTCCGCGTCACGAACAGGGTGATGAGCACCCCGATCAACCCCAGCGGCACGGCGAACATGATGATCAACGGGCTCAGGTAAGAGCGGAACTGGGCCACCATTAACAGGTAGACCAGGACCGATGCCAGGAGCAGGCCGAAGCCCAGGTTGCCGAACGACTCATTCATCCGCTGGTACTCGCCGGTCATCCGCAGCACCATGCCGCGCGGCAGCTCGATGTCCTTGAGCTTGCTCTGGATGTCGGCCGCCACACTGCCGATGTCCCGACCATCGAGATTGACCATGACGCTGACCACATTGGCCAGGTTGTCGTGGGTCAGCTCGGCCGGCGCCTGGTCCTGGCGGCGGAACTGGACCACCGTCCCGAGCTTGACCACCTCGGACGAGTTCCGGCTGTTCAGGGAGATGTTCTTGACCATCTCCAGATTGGTGTGGAGCTTCTCTTCCTCGTACTGCACGCCGATCCAGTACTGATTGCCGGTCTTCGGGTCGAGCCAGAAGTTGCGGTCCACGACCACGCTGGAGTTCAGGGCCGTGGTGACGGTTTGCAGCACCTCGGGCACGTCCAGGCCGAGCCGCTGCGCCTTCTTGCGGTCGATCTCGATGATCATTTGCGGGTAGTCGTTCCGCTGGAGGATGCGCACGTCGGCGGTGCCGGGGATGGTGCGGACCAGGTCGCGCACCTCGCGGGCCTTCTCGCGCGCCTCGGCCAGCGAGCCGCCCACCACCTGGATTTCGATCGGCGAGGTGGCGCCATAGTTGAGGGCGGCGGAAATCATGCCGCCGGTGTCGAAGCTGATGCGCAAGTCGGCGAACTCCGGGTCCCCCTGCTGCCGCTCCGCGAACTTCCGCCGCAGCAGCGAAGCATATTCCTGGGCCGTCTTGGAACGGTTGTCGGTCAGCTGGACCTTGATCACTGCGTCCTGCGGGCCGGAGTTGGGCGTATAGGCCGCCGACCAGTTAGTCGTAGTGCCCACCTCGGAGACGATCATTCGCAGGTCACCCGGAGCGATTTCCTCCTTGAGGAACTGTTCGAATCGGGCCAGCCGCTCGTTGGTCTTCTCGATCTTGGTGCCGGTGGGGCAGCGGTAATAGATGGTGAGCTGGCCGCTGTCGATTTGCGGGAAGAACTCCCGGCCGATGCCGGTGAGCAGCGCCAGCGCGACCAGGAACAGCAGGCCGACACTCGCCAGGGTCAACAGACGGTGGGCCAGCGCCCAGCGGAGGGCCCGGCTGTAGCGGTTGGTCAGCCTGTGCAGGGCGCGTTCGACGCGGTGGTGGAAGCGCTGGAAGCGGCCGGCCAGCCGGCCGTTGTCCTCGGGGTGGGCGTGGTGGCTGCGCAGCCAGGCAGCGCAGCGGACCGGCACGAACGTCAGGGCCAGGAAGAGCGAGGCGAGCATGGCGAAGGCTACCGCCAACGCCAGTGGCCGGAACAGGAACTTGCCCATGCCCGGCATGAACGCCAGCGGCACCAGGACGAGGATGGTGGACAGGGTGGCCACCAGCGCCGGCTGGGCCACCTCGGCGGCCCCGTCCAGGGCGGCCTGGACCGGCCCCTTGCCCATGCCCAGGTGCCGGTGGGTATTCTCCAACACGACGATGGCGTTATCGACCAGCGGCCCGACCGCCAAGGCCAGCCCGCCCAGCGTCATGGCGTTGATGGTGTTGTCGGTCGCCAACAGCGCCGCAATCGCCGCCAGCACCGCCAGCGGGATCGACAGAGCGGCAATCAGGGTCGAGCGGAAGCTGCCGAGGAAGATCAGGATCATGCCCGCGGCCAACAGCGCTCCAAGGACGCCCTCCTCAACCAGGGCCTTGATCGCCTGGCGGACATAGATCGACTGGTCCATGACCACGTCGAGCTCGACGCCATCGGGGGAGCGGGCCTTCATCAGCGGCAGCTCATTCTGGACACTGTTGACGACGGCCAGGCTGCTGGCCCCCTGCTGACGATAGATCGGGACATAGACCTGAGGTCGGCCATCAATCCGCACCAGGGCGGTCTGGATGCGGCTGGCGTCGCGCGCCTCGCCGATGTCCTTCAGGAAGACTTGCTTGTCGTCCACGATCTTGATCGGGATGTCGTTGAAGTCTTCAACGTCGAGGACAACGGCGTTGGAGTCGAGCTGAACCTCCTCGTCGCCGAACTTGGCGGTGCCGCCGGCGAGCATCTGGTTGTAGTCGCGCAGGGCGCGGACCACGTCGAGCGGCGAGATCTGGCGGGCCTCCATGTCCTCGGGGCGGACGTAGACCATGACGGCGCGCTCGCGGCCGCCGAAGGCCACCGGGGCGACCACGCCGGGCAAACCGCCGAGTTGGTTGCGCAGATCGACCCGGGCCAGGTCCTGCAGCTGCGCCTCGCTCAGCCGGCCGTCGGGGGAGCGGACGCTAAGGATGCACAACGGCAAGGTGGCGGTCGGGTCGAAGGGGCGGACGATGGGCGGCAGGGTGCCGGGGGGGAGCGTCTTGAGGGTGCCCAGGGCCAGGGAGTTGACCTCGGTCAGAGCGGCGGCGGGGTCGATGTCGTCACGGAAATAAAGGCGGACGATGCTGACGCCGACCATCGACTTCGACTCCACCTTGACGACGCCGGTGGCCTGGCCGCACCAGCGCTCCATGCGAGTGGTGATGTTGCGGTCGATGGCGCTGGCGGGCATGCCGTTGTAGAAGGTGAGGACGAGCACCCCGGGGCTCTTGAAGGCGGGGAGGATATCTACGGGGATGCGGATCAGCGCGACCAGGCCGGCGACCAGGATCATCAGGGCGGCCACGCTGACCGCGTAGGGATTCTTGAGGGCCAAGCGAACGAGCCACATCGTGACGCTGCTCCTGGGGACCAGTCACACGGGCGGGGGGATTATTGGGGAGACCACAGGCGCCTCCTCACCCCGGGGGCAGCGTCCACCCGGGATGGGGTGGTGCTGGGAGGGCAGGCGCCCGGTTCCTCCTCGCGCCAGCGGGCGGGGGAGGAGGGCATGGAACCACTATACCAGCTGACCGTCCACCCATGAAGAGAAAATGGCGCCCCGTGGCACCGGCTGACAGCCGGTGCCACTAAACGGCTGTCAGCCGGTGCCCCAACGAATTGCTACTCCGCCAGGATTTCGGCGAAGCGATAGGTTTCCTGACTGAACGGCTGCGGCTCGTTGATTGCTTCCTCCAGCGGGGTGGCGACCGTCATCATGCTGCGGAAGCCGATCACCGTGCCGGTCCGCCCGGCCGCGAATTCCTCCATCGCTCGCGCCGCCAGCCGTGCCGCCAAAAGGCGGTCGAATGCCGACGGCGAGCCGCCGCGCTGGATGTGCCCCAGCACCGTCAGCCGCGATTCATACGGCACATCCTCGCGCTGGGTGATGATGGCCCCCAGCTCGCTGGCCGTCGGCTTGATCCCCTCGGCGGCGACGAGGACAAAGTGCGATTTGCCGCTGGCCTTCGCCTCTTTCATCCGCTTCAGCACCGCCTCGACCTGGAACGGCACTTCCGGCACCAGCACCATGTCGGCGCCGGCGGCGATGGCCGACTGAAGGGCGATCCAGCCGGAGTGTCGGCCCATGACCTCGACGATGAAGGCGCGGCGAAAGGCGGCCGCCGTGTCCTTCAGCTTGTCGATGGCGTCCAGGGCGGTGTTGATCGCCGTGTCCACACCGATGGCCACTGCCGTGCCGCCGACGTCATTGTCGATGCTGGCCGGCACGCCGATCACCGGGTAGCCGCGCTTGTGCAGGGTGTACGCCCCCTTGAACGAGCCCTCGCCGCCGATGACCAGCAGCCCTTCAAGGTTGTGCTGTTCGAGTTGTTTCAGGGCCCGCTCCAGCCCCTGCGGCGTGCGGAACTCGGCGCTCCGCGACGTGCCCAGGATGGTTCCCCCCTGGCGCTCGATCCCGTCCACCTGAGGCCCGGTCAGCGGCACCAGCCGACCTTCCAGGAGGCCTTGGTAGCCATCCTGAATGCCGATCACCTCCAGGCCGAGGTGGTTCCCCATCTTCACGGCGGCCCGCACCGCCGCATTCATCCCGGGCGCGTCCCCGCCGCTCGTCATCACGCCGATCCGGCTCAGAGTCATGTCGCCACCTCACTTCTCCCTGGATACTTCCCCTATCTCGGAAGGAAGCCTTCGGATGCGCCGGAGGCCCGCTCCTCGTCAAAGGACCGGGCCTCCGGAACGCCGGAGGTGACTCGCAACCGGAAGGCATTCTCCCCGGCCGTCCTGCCGAAAGCAAGGCGCGACCGCCCCCTCGCCCCCTCAACGGGAGCGAGGGGCAGGGGTGAGGGGGCCGAACTCAGGGCCCCAGCGCGATCTCCAGGGCGTTGATGACGGCGTTGACGTTGCGGCCGCCGTTATCGACCAGCCCCAGCGTGAGCTGGCCGTCGGCCACCTCTACCCGGTAGGTCCGGGTCAGGAACTGCTCTGGCCGGATCACGCGCAGTCGGTCCACTCGGTTCCCCTCCAGGAACACGTCGATCCGGTCGCGCCGCTCTCCGGCGTCGCCCAGGGTCACGGTCACGTAGTAGGTGCCATTGGCCAGGTCCACCGCGAACGTGCCGGACCGGGTCAGGTTGAAGTCGCGCAGCAGCGGGTCGGTGAGGGTGCCGCGGTCGAGGCTCTGGATGACCCCGTTTTGCCAGCCAAAGCCCTGAGCGGCGCTGTAAACCGTCCCCTCGTGTACCTGAGTGAACCCCGCCGCCACCGGCGAGATCGTGGTACCGAAGTCAAACGGCATGCCGACCAGAGTAACTGGCTGGACCTCCAGGCCATTGATCGCCACGAGACGGTTACGACCGCCGCGGTCCCGCAGGTCCACGGTCAACTGCCCGTCGGCCACCGTGATTCGGAAGGACTGGGTGACGAACTGACCGCGGCGCGTGGTGATCAGGGCCAGCTGGTTCCCCTCCAGCGACACAGCCATCCGGTCGCGCCGCGCCCGGACGTCGCCCAGGGTGATAGTCACGAAGTAGTCGCCGTTGGCCACATCGGCGACGAACGTGCCCCGGCGGAGGAGGTTGAGGTCGCGCCGCAGGTCGTCGGGCCGGCCCCGGTCGGCGCTGCGGATCCGGCCTTCGAACCAGCCGAAGCCCTGGGCCTGACTGTAGACGGTTGCTTCCGTCACCTGCGTGAACCCCGCCGCGACCGGCGAGTCGGCCGTGCCGAAGTCGAAGCGGAACAAGGCTGCCGCCGGCAGGATCAACCGGGCGATCCGGCCGCGCTGCGACCGGTCGAGCATCGGCTCGCTGAACCAGATGTTGCCGTCCGGGCCGACGACGATGTTCAGCGGCGCCGCGTTGGGGGTGATGCCCTGCCAGTATTCCGTAACCTGGCGGGTGACCAGATCGAGCCGCCCGACCCGGTCGTTGAGGAACTCGGTGAACCAGATCGACCGGCCGTCCGGCCCGGCCACGAACTGGACGATCGAAGCACCGTCGCCGACCCCCTCGTCTCGGCCGAAGGGGATGTCCATCCGCAGCCCCGGGATCGAGATGATGTCCTCGATTCGCCGGGTCCGCGGGTTGAAGACGCCAATCTGGTTGGAGTCTTGCAGGACGACGTAGAGCCGGATGTCGCCCCGGGGGCCGGGGTAGAGGGCGTGCGGCCCGGTGCCGCGCGGGAACTGCACGAAGTCGGTGAATTGCAGGGTCGCTCGGTCGAACCGGGCCAGCTGGTCGGGGCCCTCCAGACCGACCCAGATGTTGCCGTCCACGTCGAAGTTGAAGCCGTGCAGCCGGGAGCCGATGCTCAGGCCGTCGGCGAACTCCTCGATGCGGCCGAAGTTCGGCCCGGGGCGGGTGTCGATCCGGGCGAGGCGGCTCTGGCCTTCCTCGGACTTGTTGCCGCCGCCCGGCTCGGGGAAGATCTCCTCGGCCTCCTCGGCGAACCAGAAGACGCCGGGGTTAAGCGGGTCCTCCAGGATGCCGTGCGGCGTGCTGCCCGGCGTGATGCCGCTACGGAAGTACGTCACCCGGAAGGTCGCCTGGGGGTTGGCCGGGTCGAAGGCGTTCAGATCGACCGTGAAGATCACGTCGTTCAAGCCGGTGCCCCAGAGGTTGCCGTCGGTCCCGATCGTCAGGAAGTGCGGGAAGACCCCCGTGAGGTTCTGCGCGGCAAAGCCGGAGCCGGGCAGGCCCGGGATGTCTTCCAGCAGCAGGTCCACCGACGACGTGGCCCCGGTTGCCGGGTCGAACACGAAGCGGGTCAGCTTGTTGTCGAATTGGGCGCTGAGCCAGAAGGCGCCGTCGGGGGCCACCGTCATGCCGCCGCCGTGGGCGAACTCGTTGGGATTGAAGGTGTGGGTGCTGAGTTCGAACTCCTGGATCACGGCGGGCGGCTGCGGCAGCGTCGCCAGGGCCTGGTTGGTGATCTTGCCGAAGCCCGGGCTGCCCGGCCGGATCGTGTCCGGGATGGTCTCGGCGACGGTAGCGAACGTTGGCAGGAACAAGACGGTGGTGAAGACCTCGTTGGTCTCGCCGGGGCCGTCGTTGATAAGCGGGACCACGACCCCGCCGGTCCGGGTCACCGGGTCGGGAAGCTTTTGCGTCTCGCCCGGCCGGAAGATCAGCAGGCCGCTACGCGGGACGTAATCCTGCAAGGGCTCGGCCGTGGCGAATGGTGCCGCCAGCTCGGGGACGGCGTCGTTGGTCAGGAAGCTGATGGTCACAATCTGGTCGCTGGCCTGGGGCACCCGCAGGTCGGTAGAGCTGCGGAGGAAGATCGGGAAGACAATGGCGCCCCGGCCCGGGCCCGGCCCCGGCTCCTCGACCGCCCCTGCGCTGAACATGGCGACGACCGGCGGCGCCCCCGGAGGCGGGACGAACGCCAGGTCGAAGCTCGCCGGCAAGGGGAGCGACGGCGCGGGCACCGACGCGGCGCCGGGCAACGGCTGCCAGTCGGCCAGGAAGTCGCCGGTGGTGTTGATGGTCAGCCGCGTCCGGTTGCGACCGTCGGCGTCCATGACGAAGATCTCGTCCAGGCCGGACTGCCCGAACGGCACGCCGGTGAAGACAATCTTGGTCCCGTCGGGCGACCAGGCCGGCCCCAGGTCGGTGCCGGGGTCGAAGGTCAGCCGCGTCACCCCGGTGCCGTCGAGGTTCATGACGAAGATCTCGCCATTGCGCGGTCCCGGCCGCAGCGTGCCGTCCGGGTTCCGCGTGCCACCCGCCCGGTTGCTGGTGAAGACGAACTTCCCCTGGTAGCCGGGGGTCGCGGGGTCCAGGTCGGGCGACCAGTCGGCCTCGGTGTCGGCGAAGGGGGAGTCGGCGGTGAGGTTGACCTGACCGCTGCCGTCGGCATTCATAACCCAGATGTCGAAGTCGCCGTCGCGGTCGCTGGTGAAAACGATCTTGGTGCCGTCGGGCGACCAGGTCGGCTCCAGGTCGTCCCCCGGGTCGTTGGTCAGCTGGGTCAGGGAAACCACCTCGAAGCGCGCCCGGAACGGGTCGAACTCGTTGTCGGGCGTCAGCGGGTCCACGACAACTCGCAGTTCCATGACCCAGATGTCGGCGTTGATGTCCGGCCCAGTGTCGATGATGCGCGTGAAGGCGATCTTGGTCCCGTCGGGCGACCAGGTGGGCTGGTAGTCGTAGCCGGGGGAGTTGGTCAGCCGGGTCTGGTTGGTCCCGTCGGCATTCATCACGTAGATTTCGAAGTTGCCGTCGCGGTTGCTGGTGAAGGCAATCTTGGTGCCGTCGGGCGACCAGGCGCCCCAGACATCGTCGCCCGGGAAGTTGGTGAGGTTGGTCTGGCCGCTGCCGTCGGGGTTCATGATGAAGAGGTCTACCTGCGGCGGCAGGAAGGCGGACGTGACCACCTCGCCGAACAGGATGCTGCCGTTGGGGCTGCCGGCGCGGTTGCCGAACTCCTCCGCCCGCGACGGCACCAGCCGGCCGAGCTTGCCCGGGTTGGGATTGATCGCCGGCGGCGGCAGCCAGCCCGGGTTGGTCTCGGTGAACCAGATGTTGCCGTCCGGCCCGACGATGACCTCGATCGGATCAACGGTCGGCACCAGGCCGGTCTTGAACTCGGTGACCTGGGGCACGGCGTCGGGAACGCCGTCGAGGTTGGCGTCGAGGTTGAGCCGGACGATCCGCTCCTCCGGCGGCACGTCCGGGATGCCGTCGCCGTTGGTGTCCGTCAGCGGCTGCTCGATGGTCCCGACCCACCAGACCGACCGCCCCTCCGGCCCGAGGATCACGTTACCGACAACCACGTCCTGGCTGGGCGTGAGGAAGGCGGGCATCGTCACGGCCGGCCCGGTCGTGTCGGTGGCCAGGTCGTAGGTGAACGTGCCGATCTCCTTGCTATCCTGGAGGGCGACGTAGAACTTGTTGTCGAACGGCGAGAAGCGCACGTCGTTGGGGCCGCTGCCCGCCGGGAACTGCACGACCTTGTCGAACGTCAGCGTGTCGAGGTTGAATCGTGCGACCTGGTCGGCGGTACGGAGGGCGACCCAGAGGTTGCCGTCAGGACCCGGGTTGTGGCCGTGCGGCGTGGTGCCCGGCAACAGGGGGAACCGGTCGTTGACCGGATCGATCATCCGCGTGTCCACGTTGATCCGGGCCATGGCGCTGGGCACGTTGGCGTTCGGGTCGCGGTCGAAGGCGGTTCCCATCTCGGTGAAGTAAACGAAGCGGCCGCCCCGCGGGTCGGCGATCGGGATGTGGGGGAATCGCCGCAGAAGAGGAGTGGCCGCCGGGTCGGGCACGAGGTTGTAGATGGTCCAGCCAAGGAACGGATCGGTGGCCGGGTCGTTATCAAATGCCAGGTCCGGGTCGAAGGCGCCGATGGCGTCGATATGCGGGCCCGGGATCGGCGGCGTGAATGCCGTGAACCACAGGTTGCCGTCCGGCCCAACGCCGATGGCGTGCGGCGTGAAGAGGACTTCGACGCTGGCGGTGATGTTCCTCCCGGTCGCCGGAGAGGCCGGGGTGCCGCTGATCGGGTAGGTGAAGGTGTCCAGGCCGGTCACGGTGATGACGAACGCGCCGTTGTACTCGGGCTGATTGGCCCCGCGGATCACCACCTGAGTGCCGGTCATGAAGCCGTGCGGGGCCGTGGTCGTTGCCGTCGCTGTCCCGCCGGCGCTGGTCAGCGATGCGATGGTGGCCTGCTGGAGCGGGGGCAACGGCAGGTCGAACTCGGTGAACGTCTGCGTCCCGACATCGAAGGCTGCGAGCCGGCCCGCCAGCGGCGTACCGGTGGAGCCCGGGGGCAGGAAGGCGAACGGATCGGTCATCCAGATGCGGTTGTCCGGACCGAGGACCAGGCTGGCCGGGTGGGTGGCCGGGTCGTTCTGCGGGTCGGTGGACGCCGGCAGGGGGAACTCGCTGATGCCGCCTCGGATGATGTTGACGGTGGTCCCGTCGTAACGGGCCACGACGATGTTGTTGTTGTCCTCGAACGGGTTCAGGTGGGGGCCGAAGGGGGCAAACCCGACGGTGACGATGTCGCCGTTGCGGTCGAGGACCATGTCGAAGGCCTCGTTGAGGCCGCCGCCGCCGACGTCGGTCCGGACCTGGCCGCCGACGCCGAACGACGGGTCCACCCGGCCGAGGTGGTCGAAGCGGACCACGCCCAGATCGCCGTTGAACAGGCCGGGGGGCGAGGGGGTGCCGGCCAGGCCGGCCACGACGATCATTTCGTCTTGCTGCAAGGCGGCGCCATAAGCAACATCATTGCCGGCGAAGTCGGGGTCGTTCTCGAAGTCGTAAAAGACCAGGCCGCCGGTGCCGAAGGTCGGGTCGAGCACCCCGTTGCTGAGGTAGCGCGCCACGGCAAAGTCGGCCTGGCGAAGGGCGGGGTTGGGATGGGGCCGGACGGCGGTGCCGGCCACGACAATGCGGCCCAGGGGATCAACGAAGATGGCATTGGCCGCCTCGTCTTGCCCCTCGCCGAAGTCGGTCGAGACCCGGCCGCCGGTGCCGAAGGTCGGGTCGAGGGCCCCCGTGGTGGTCAGGCGGATCAGGCCGATGTTGGTGGTACCGTCAGGCAGCGAAATCAACCCGGTCGCCAGGATCTTGCCGTCGGGCTGGAGAGTGACGTTGCGGATGGTGTCGTCGAAGGAGTTGAAATCGACGACGACCCGGCCGCCGTTGCCGAAGGTGGTGTCGAGGCTGCCGTCGATGTTGTAGCGGACCACGCCATAGTCCAGCGCCGCGATCCGCAGGCGGACAGCCCGGAGGTCGGTCCGGGGATTGCCGCCGATCGGCAGGGCCAGGCCGACGATCTCATTGAAGTTGTTGATGCTCAGCGCCTCGCGGATGATCAGGCCGGAGCCGGGGGGGATGAGGTCGTTGAGGTCGAACATCTGGCTGCCGTTGTAGACCCAGGCGTGCCGGTTCGGGTCGTTGCCGAAGCGGTCGTTGCCCGAGAAGCCGACCACCCAGCCGAGTTCATTGATGGCATTGGCGACGCCGAAGAGGGTGCCGGGCAGGGTGCCGATGTCGATGGCCTGGGCCAGCGAAGTCGCTCCCGGGGGAAGGATGAAGGCGTGGGCGGCCTGGCTGCCGGGGGTGATTTCCGAGGAGCCGACCACGAAGCCGGCCTGGTTGATGCCGTTGGCCGCGCTGTTGTCGCCGCCGAGGGTGCCGAGGTCCGAGGCGGGCGTGATGACGCCGCCCGGTGCGGTGCGGTAGGCGTGCCGGACCAGGTCGCCCGCCAAAAACGAGAAGCCGACCACAACGCCGGCGTCATTGATGTCATGGGCCTCGGTCAGGGTGCCGCCCAGGGAGCCGAGATCGACCATCTCGCCGGGATCGGATCGCCCGTTGCCGTTGGTGTCCTGCCAGCGGAAGGCGTGCTCGACGGGACTGCCCGGGGCGATGGCCGAATGGCCGACGACCTGGCCGACATTGTTGATGGCGAAGGCGGTGCTGGTGGCCCCGCCGAGGGTGCCAAGGTCATCGGTGGCAGGGTTGATCGGCAGGCCCGGACCGGTGCGGAAGGCGCGGACCAACGTCCGGTCGGGGCTGGTGGGGTCGAACTGCGAGAAGCCGACCGCCTGGCCCAGCTCGTTGATGCCGCGGGCGAAGCTGCTGGCCCCGCCGAGGGTGCCGAGGTCGTCGGAGGCGCTATTGATCGGGGCGCCGGCGGCGGTGCGGTAGGCGTGGCGGCCCAGGCCGGTGGCGAGGGTTGAGACGCCGACCACCTGGCCGGCGGAGTTGATGTCGTAGGCCTCGGCGGAGGGACCGCCAAGGGTGCCGATGTCGGTCACGGTGTATTTCGGGGCGGCAGCAAAGGCGGCGCTGAAGTTGGTGGCCGGTCCGCCGGCGATGATCTTGCCGTCGGGCTGGAGAACGACGGCCTGGGCGGTGTCGGTGGCGAAGCCGAAGTCGGTGGTGACCTTGCCGCCGTTGCCGAAGGTGGGATCGAGGCTGCCGTCGGGGTTGAGGCGCACCAGGGCGAAGTCCCGGGTCGGGCCGGTCGCGGCGAAGCCGGCGGCGATGATCTTGCCGTCGGGCTGGATGGCCAGGCCAAAGGCGCCGTCGGCCCCGCCCTGGAAGTCCACGGTGACCACGCCATCGCCGTCGTCGCCGCCTGGCCCGAAGGTCGGATCGAGGAAGCCGGTGGCCAGGTAGCGGGCGATGATGAAGTTGCCGTTCAGGGTCGCCTCCCCGAAGGGGCTGTCCGAGTCGAACCCGGCCACCACGATCTTACCGTCGTCCTGGAGGGCGACGTTGCGGCCCTGCTCAAAGACGAAGCCGCCGGGGACCTCGGTCACCATGATGCCGTTGGCCCCAAAGGTGAAGTCAAGCCCGCCGGCGGCCAGCAAGGTACGGCTCTCCAGCGGCTCGACTTGCAGCCGCCGCGGCCGCCGCTTGCGCGGCCGCTTCGCCGCCCGGGTGCCCTTGAGCCACATGCCCGCCAGACGCCGCAGCCAGGGAAATCTCATGGGTGCAATTCCTTAACTAGGGGTGTGCAGACCGCCCGGATGGGCGAACCGCCTGAAAACCGGGCGCACGGTTCACCGTGCACCTCGTCCTGCCCTTGTTGCTTGGGCCAGTCGCTCCCCCCGTTGGGGCGTGGTCTGGAGACCACGCCCCAACGGGTCGCTCTTGTCGTCAGCGATTGGCGGTGGTTGCGGTCCCGGGCATCGCAGAACGGGGGACCACCCAGGCCCGGCGCGCACGACCGGAGAGAAGGGCAATCCTTCCGAAACGCCGCGTTCGGTTACCGCATCGAAAAGGAAGGGGTCCTTATCAGAAAATCCCCTGATGGTAGCAGGCACACGCCGTATGCCGTTATCCGCGACGGACGACAGGCGGCGCATGCCTGCTACTTTGTCCGCAGCGGACAGCACGCGGCGCGTGCCTGCTACGTTACTTTGAAGGGCACCACGGTGGGATAGGGCCAGAAGGTCGCTGCGCTCGGCCCCGGCCGCACCCCGTTGCTACGCACCCTGGATTTCCAGGGCATTGATGATGGCGTTCAAGTTGCGGCCGCCATTATCGACCAGTCCCAACGTGAGCTGGCCGTCGGCCACGGTCACCCGGAAGACACGGGTCACGAACCGGCCCGCCGGTGTGGTTACTGTATCAACCTTCGTCCCTTCCAGGAAGATGGCCATCCGGTCATGCAGCTGCGCGGCATCTCCCAGGGTGAGCGTGACAAAGTAGGTGCCGTCAGGCAGGTCCACGGCAAAAGTGCCGGCCGAGGTGACGTTGGCGTCGCGCCGCAGGTCGTCGGGCCCGCTCCGGTCCAACGCCTGGATAACGCCGCTCTGCCAGCCGAAGCCCTGGGCGACGCTGTAAACCGTCGTGTCGGTCACCGGCAGGAAGCCGGCCTGGACCGGCGAGGTGGAGGTGCCAAAGTCGAAACGGCGGCTGTTCGGATCGACAAAGGCGATCTCCAGCGCGTTGAGGGCGGCGATGCGGTTGCGGCCGCCCCGGTCCCGCAGTGTCAGGTTCAGCTGGCCGTCCGCCACGGGGACGCGGAACGTCCGGGTCGCAAACTGCCCCGCCCGCGTCGTGATCCGGGCCACCGACGTCCCTTCAAGCAGCACCTCGACCCGATCCCGCCGGGCAAGGGCGTCCCCCAGCGTCACCGTGACCAGGTACTCGCCGTTCGGCAGATCGACGGCGAAGGTCCCTTGGCGCAGGGAGTTGAAGTCCTGCTCCAGCGCATTCGGCGAGCCGCGGTCTACCGACCGGATCGTCCCGCTCTGCCAGCCGAACCCTTGTACCGGATTGTACACGGTCGTTTCGGTCACCTGGGCAAAGCCGAGGGCGATGGGGGAATCGGCCGTGCCGAAGTCGAAGCGGAACGGTCCCGGCGGCACAATCAGGCGGGCGATCCGGCCGGGCTGGCGCAGGTCGAGGACCGTCTCGGTGAACCAGATGTTACCGTCCGGGCCGGTGATGATCCCGATGGGGGCGCTGCCGGGGATGATTCCCCGCGAGTACTGGGTGATCTGGCCGGTGGCCAGGTCCAGCTTGCCGACGCGGTCATTGAGGAATTCCGAGAACCATATGGAGCGGTTGTCCGGGCCGACGGCCAGGAAGACCAGCGACGGCCCATCCTGCGGCGACAGGCCGGGCACCGCAAAGGTGCGGACGGCCCGGGTGACCGGGTTGAACTGGCCGATCAGGTTGGCGTCCTGGAGAACGAGGTAGAGATTGTTGTCGGGGCCAAGCAGGATGTCGTGCGGGCCGCTATCGGCGGGCAGCTCGACGAACTCGACGAAGGTTTGCGTGGTCAGGTCGAACCGAGCAAGCAGGTCAAAGCCTTCCAGCCCGGCCCAGAGGTTGTCATCGGCGTTCCCCGCGATGCCGTCGGCCCCGGCATCGCGGCCCAGGCCGTGCATGCGGTTGCCGATCCGCAGGTTGCCGAACTGTGGATGGTTATCGGGCAGGGCGTTGGGGAACTCGGTGAGGGTCATGGTCGTTAGATCGAACCGGGCGATGCGGCCCATGCCGGTCTGCGTCTTGTTCTGCCCGCCGGGCTCGGGGAAGATTTCCTCGGCCTGCTCGCTGAACCAGAGGTTGCCGTCCGGACCGATGAGGACGAAATGGGGGCTGCTGTTAACGCTGGTGCGGATCACCTGGTCTACTTGCAGCGTCGTCAGGTTGAAGCGGGCCAGCACGTCGTTAAGGCCGGTGAACCAGAGGTTGCCGTCCGGTCCGACGATGATGTAGTGCGGATAAAACTCCGGGTCCTCATTGGTGAGCAGGAACTTGGAGCCGGGCAGGAAAGGCAAGAGGGGGAGCTTGAACTCCCTGACGGACAGGTCGCGGGGGTCGAAGCGGACAATACTGTTGTCGAACTGGGCGGTGGCCCAGAAGGCGCCATCGGGACCGATGACAATACCGCCGACGTGGCCGGTGCCGGGCGGGAAGGTGAACTCGGTGATGATGGCCGGCGGCTCGTGGTCGAGGAACTGATTGGTGATCTTGCCGAAGGCCGGGTTCCCTTCCGGCTTGGTGGTCGTCGGCGGCAGCTCGGCGATAAGGGCGTTGATCGGCAGGAAAAGGATATTGGCAAAGACCTCGTTCGGCTCGGGCACGCGGTCGGCGATGGCCGGGACGAGGATGGTCTTGACCACTTCGCCCGGCTGGAAGATCAGCAGGCCGCTGCGCTGCTGATAATCAAGGTTGGCAGTGGCGGTGGCAAAGGGGGCGGCCAGATTCGGCGGGGCATCGTTGGTCAGGTAGCTGATTGCCACCACCTCGGTACTGGGGGCGGACAGGGCCACGGCAAAGACCATGGCCCCGCCTTCGATGGTCGCGGCGTTGGTGATGCCGACAGTCGGAGGGATGCCCGCCGGTGGGACGACCTCGCCGGGATCGGCGGGCAGGCTGATCATCACCGGCGGGTTCCCCGTCGGCTGCCAGGTCGGCAAAAAGTCGGACTCCGGGTTGTTGGTCAGCCGTACCTGATTGGTCCCGTCAGCGTTCATGAGGTAGATTTCGTCCTGACCATCCCGCACGCTGGTAAAGACAATCTGGGTGCCGTCCGGCGACCAGGCCGGCCCGAGATCAACCGCCGGGACGAAGGTGAGTCGGGTCACACCGCTGCCGTCGGCGTTCATGACATAGATCTCGCCGTTGCCGTCGCGGTTGCTGGCAAAGGCAAACCGGCTGCCGTCGGGCGACCAGTCGGCCTCGGTGTCGGCCGCCGGGTTGTTGGTGATGTTCGTCTGCCCGGTGCCGTTGGGATTCATCACATAGATTTCGAAGTTGCCGTCGCGATCGCTGGTGAAGACGATCTTGGTCCCGTCCGGCGACCAGGTCGGTTCCAGATCGTTGGCCAGGTTGTTGGTCAGCCGGGTTTCGTTGGTGCCGTCGGTGTCGATGACGTAAATCTCGGCATTGCCGTCGCGCAGGCTGGTGAAGGCGATCTGCGTGCTGTCGGGGGACCAGGTGGGTTGGTAGTCGATGGCGTTGTTATTGGTCAGCCGCACCTGATTGGTCCCGTCGGCATTCATCACATAGATTTCGAAGTCGCCGTCGCGGTTGCTGGCGAAGGCAATCTTGGTCCCGTCCGGCGACCAGGTGGCCCAGGCATCATCGCGTGGGCTGTTGGTGAGGTTGACCAAGTTCGTGCCGTCGGGATTCATCGTGAAAATGTCGGCATGGGGGCCGAACGGCCCATTGACAATCGACGAGAACGCAATCAGACCGTTGGTTCCAGGAAACGCCGGCAGAGTACGGTCTTCAAGGGCTTCCAGTTGGGGCCGAATGCGCGGCCGCGGCCGGGATCGGCCGGCCGACCGGGAGCCGCCGTTCCAGAATTTCCAGACCCGTTGCAGATCACGAAGCAGGCGCCGACGCATTAAGGGGTTCCTTTCTTAGGTGCTTGGGGGCCACGATGGGTGGGTTATGAAAAACCTGACTTGGGAGACCGGTTGTGCAGAGGTAAACATGGAAGAGTGTGTAACCTTAGATGGATAAGGCTGTCAACAGAAAAACCTGGCAAAATGCACAGGACACACAAAGTGGTTTGATTCGACCGATACTTACGGTCTTACCGTTCGGTCCGTGCGGCGGAGCGCACGGGACGGCCTTGCCAACCTCGATAAACCGCTCCGCCGGTGTCCGGGCCGAAGCAATTTCTTCTCGTCCGGGGGTGCTCCTATCCCCGTCAAACCGGCCAACTCACGCTGGCCGCTCGCTAAGGACAACGGCCGTTTTTTGCTGGTGTCGCCGCACCCGGACCAATACATTGACCCCGGCGGTGGCAGCAACCGGCGGGGCGCAAACCGAGCAGGAGAATCGAACGATGCGAACCAGACGTTTCCTTTGGATGGCCTTACTGGCCGGCCTGGGGGTGGCGGTCGGGCCATCTCCCCGGTCCGTGGCCGCCGACCGGCCCAATTTTCTGATCATCATTGCCGACGACCTGGGTTTCTCTGACCTGGGTTGCTACGGCGGCGAAATCCAGACACCGAACCTCGACCGGCTGGCGGCGGACGGCCTGCGCTTCACCCAGTTCTACAACACGGCCCGGTGCTGGCCGACCCGGGCGGCGGCCCTCACCGGGTACTATGCCCAGCAGGTCCGGCGGGACACCGTCCCCGGCGTCCGCAGCGGGGGCCAGGGCACCCGGCCGGCGTGGGCCCCTCTGCTCCCAGAGCTGCTCCGGCCGCTCGGCTACCGGTCGTACCACTCGGGCAAGTGGCACATCGACGGCCCGCC
>DATLYH010000025.1:0-2004 GCA_035575035.1 Gemmataceae bacterium | reverse complement strand
TTGGCCGGCTGAGGACGGCGATAATATCCAGTGGATCACGGGCGCGCGCCCGCCATCAGGATGGTGGCCGGGGCCGTTCGCCCCGGTTTCTTCAGAGAAGACCCTCCGCCATGAAAAAACTGCTCGCCATCGCTTGGTTTAGCCTGGTCGTTCTGGGTCTGGGGACGGATCAGGCGCACGCCTTCGGCTGTCTGGGCTGCAGTCGCTGTTGGTACAAGTGCTGTGCCGCCCAGTACAACGCCTTCAGTCCCTTCTGCTGCAACGCTGTCGTCTGCAAGAAGCTCTTTTGCAAGAAGTGTTCCCATGTGCTGGATTGCTGCCCGCCGTGTCCGCCCTGCCCGCCCTCGTGTCCCCCTGTGGACTTCTGCGGGGACCACGCGGGTATCGTCAGCGTGACGCCGCCGGGGAGCGCTCCGGCGAGCGGCGGCTCGACCGGCACCGCCCCCGCGCCGAGTACTGGCGGATCGGCCTTCACGCCCCCCGCCCCGTCTCCTGTGCCCCCCGGACCCAGCACCAGCCTGCCCGGCTACCCCATGCCTTACGGCACGCCCTTCGGGATGTACCAGCCTGCCGGCTACCAGCCCTATTACGGCTACGGCTACTCCCAGATGCCGATGCTGAACCCCGGCTACGGGGCGCTGATGCCCAACGCCCTGCCCCCGGCGGGCGGGATGCCTTACTACTGGAACACGTCCGCCCCGCTGTTGGGCCGTTGAGCGACTTTCCTTCCACCACAACGGAACGGAGGAGAGGAGGAAGCCCGCTGGGCGATGGTCCCGCGGGCTTCCACTCGTTTCGGGGCCGGCCGCCTCACTGCATGGACCGACCGCGGGAATGGTTCTCTTCCCCGGCTGCAGCTGGGGCCGCTCAGCCGCGGTAGTAGCGGCGGACCTCGTTCTCATTGAGAAAGACGAGGATCAGGATGCCCATGACGCAATTGACGAGGTCCAGGTTGATTATGTTGATGACCTGTAAGATGGCGGTCGTCCGGGGCGGGGCCTGCCAGCGGTCGTCCGGTCCCAACAGCTGGATTCCCTTGATGATTGCCAGAATGCCCATGACGAGACTGTAGTAGCCGCCCGGCCAGAAGCAGCAGATCCCGCCGCTGGTGATCCCCGCTCCGACCACCCAGGCCAGACCGACCTTGATGCCGATGATGCCGCCGATGAGCGTCATGAGGGCAATGGCCTGCACCTTGCCGGGCTTTCCCCGCTGCCTTCGCCGGATCGGGTAGTCTTCCTCGTCCTCGTAAGAAGGCGGCGGCCGGCGGCGGCGCTGTTCCTCGTCTTCGTCGGCATCGTGGGGGCGCGGGGGCGGCAGGGGATTGACGCTCGGCTCCGGGGAGGCCTCACCGTCGAGCGGCGCGGTGAAGGTTAGCTCGCAGGCCGGACACTGGACCAGCTGGCCGCACATCTCCTCAGGCACGCGGAGACGCCGGCCGCACGAACGGCAACTAATGAGGATGGCCATGAGTCGCTCCCTTGGCGAGGCCGGTTGATGTTCCGCTCAGAAGGTCCGGCTCGGTCGGCGGGACCACCTCTTCACCGTGCTGCGCCGCTCAGGGCCCCGACGAAGCCGCAGCAGCCGAACAGAAAGCACGCGGAAAACACCAGGACGGTGGCGATCCCTCCGACGATGGTGGCGATCATGCCGCAGATACGGCCGGCGTTGGTGTTGGACTCGCCCTCGGGATCCATCCGGCCGGCCCGCATCGCTTCCAGATCATTGCTCCCCATGATCCAGGCGATCGGGCCGAGGATCAGCGGCACGGTGAACAGGCTGACGATTCCCAGGGTCAGGATCAGGCTCCCCCGGTGCGGCTCCAGGTAGCGGCGGCGCCGCCGGCGAGGCCTGCCTTCGTCCTGCTCGTCCACGACCTCGTAATCGTCTTCTCCTTCCGCGCCCTCCGGGGCGGGCGCGGCGCCGGCGGCCGGCCGGCCCGCGGCTCGCTCCCACGGCGGCGGTTCCCCAACCGGCACCTGCGGCGGCGCGGACGTGCCGGCC
>DATLYH010000024.1:0-2434 GCA_035575035.1 Gemmataceae bacterium | reverse complement strand
TGCAGATGAGCCAGGTGACCGCCCAGACCTTCCTGAATGACCTCACTGTCGGCCGGATCGAGGCGGCCTACGCGCGGACCACAGAAGGATTCCAGGCCCGCCAGACCCTGGACGAGTTCCGCGCGCTCCTCGCTAAGAATCGCGCCTTCCAGAAGCAGGCTACCGTCATGGTACACCCCATCACCATGACTCCAGGGACGGCCTCTTTCACCGCCACCATCAGCGCTCCGGATGGGGCCGCCACTTGCACGGTGGACGTGATCAAGGAGGGGGAACAGTGGAAAGTCGATCGCTTTATCATCACGTCCGGTCAGGCAAAATGAGGGGTAGGGCAGCGCCCCGTCGCTGGCGCTCCGGGCTCTGACCTAGCGCGCGGCGTAATACAACACCTGGGCCCCATCGAGCAGGGCGTACTCGGGTTGGGGCAGGTTATCCGCCGGCGGCGCGAACGGCCGCAGCCGCAGCAGCCGCCGATCGTGCAGGCGGCGCAGGCCGTCGTGGAAAGCCTTGATCGACAGGTCAGGGTGTTTCTCTGCCAGGGCGGCGAACAGCTCCGGCAACGGGCAATCGCCGGTCGCCCCTCCACTTTCGCGCCGCTCCAGATAGGCGAGCGCCTCGGCGGCCCAGGGCACGGCGGATGCCAGGCGATCAGGCACCGCCGGCAGAGCCGACTCCAGCCGCCGCAGCGATTCCGCGACGCGCTGCCGCAGCGCTTCCAGATGGTGCAACCACCGCCGCGAATCCTCCTCTAGCCGCCCCGCCAACTCCTCCAGTTTCCGCCGCATCTCGTCCGCCCAGACCGGCACGCTTGCCTCGGCCGAGCGCAAGGCGGCGTGCAATTCCTCCAGTGCCCGCAGGGGGGACTCATGCTCGTGCAGGAAGTTGACGCCGCGCGGCGTCAAGCGGACCCACTCGATGACTGTCTTCCCCCGGGTTTCGGTCCGCACCACCTCCAGCAGCCCGTCGCGCAGCGCCCGGGCAGCGGCCTCGGAGTTGACGCCCCCCCGGCCGGGGAACAGTCCGCTCAGCTTGCCGCTCTTGAACAGACGCTGCTCACCCGGCTCGGCCAGCGCCTGCTTGAGTGCCTCGATCAGGGTCGTCATGACCTTGTCGGCAGCCATGCCCTCTCCTTTTTCGGCCGAACCGTCGGCCTCTCGTCGGCGTCCTCGATACGGGGCCGTGGGCAAACCGCGGTGACGGGCTTGTATAATGCAATGGCAGGCGGCTTCAGGCAATGCGTAATTACTGCTCCCTCTCTCCCGCTTCGGGGGAGAGGGGCAGGGGGTGAGGGGACGCCGTTTGTGATGAGGACCAATGCATGAGCACTCCGACCGCTGGCCCGCGCCGGTTTCTCAGCGGCGTGCAGCCCTCGGGCAAGCTGCACCTCGGCAACTACTTCGGCGCCGTCAAACAGCACATCACTCTCCAGGAAGAGGGGACATGCTTCTATTTCATTGCCGATTACCATGCCCTGACCACCATCCAGGACCCGAAACTGCTTCGCGAGAATGTCCGCGACGTGGCCCTGGATTACCTGGCCTTGGGCCTCGATCCCGATCGGGCCACCTTCTTCCGTCAGTCGGACGTGCCGGAAGTGACCGAGTTGGCCTGGATCTTGTCCACGGTCACCGGCATGGGGCTCTTGGAGCGGGCTCATTCCTACAAGGACAAGATCTCCCGCGGCATTACGCCGAGCGTCGGCCTGTTCACTTACCCCGTCCTGATGGCCGCCGACATCCTGATCTACCGCTCGCATGTCGTGCCGGTGGGAGAGGACCAGGTCCAGCATATCGAGATGACCCGCGACATGGCCGGCTACTTCAACCAGACCTATGGGGAAATCTTCCCACTCCCCACCTATCGGTTGGACCGGGCTGCCAAGGTCCCGGGCATCGACGGTCAGAAGATGAGTAAGTCCTACGGCAACACGATCGAGATCTTCGCCGAGGGCAAGCCGCTCCAGAAGCGCGTGATGAGCATCGTGACCGACAGCAGCAAGGTGGAGGACCCGAAGGACCCGGAGCGGTGTACCGTCTTCGCCCTGTACAGCCTGTTTGCCACAGAGCCGGAGAAGGCGGAGCTGGCGGCCCGCTACCGCGCCGGCGGCCTGGGGTACGGCGAGGTCAAGACAATGCTGTTGGAGAAAATCAACACTTACTTTGAGCCGTTCCGGCGGCGGCGCAAGGAGTTGGCCCAGGACCCGGAGTACGTGGAGGGCGTCTTGCGGAAGGGAGCCGAGCGCGCCCGGGCGGAGGCGCAGCAGACGATGGCACTGGTGCGTGAGGCGGTCGGGTTCAAGGCGCGGCCAGTCGGGTAGCGCCGGATCAAGAGACCGGTCGCCGGGGCGGTGGCGCTGGCCTCGTTCTCGAAGTCGATGCGGTAGGCAAGGTCGCGCCCGGCGGCGATGAAGCGCTGCGGGCCAACACCGGCGGGG
>DATLYH010000023.1:0-16661 GCA_035575035.1 Gemmataceae bacterium | reverse complement strand
GGGCCGGCGAGTCCCTATCAAGGGCCCCTGGTGCCCGGCGCGGCTCGCCGGCCTGGTGCCCAGTTGGCGCAATTCTCCGTTTCGAGGACTGCTCATGCAAGTCGAAGAACTGGCGGCTGTGGTGGACGAGCTGATCGAGGTCTTGCACCTGCAGGCCCGGGAGCTGGAGAGCCTCATCGCCCACGTCGAGCAGGTGACCACCCGCTTGCCGGAAGAGAACAAGATGGCCGTGATCCGATCCGCGTTGACCGGGTTGCACCAGCGGATCAAGAAGCTACGGGGCGTAGACCATCCTCTCTCCTAGGCGCGTGTGGGGCCCCCCGAATCGAGTCGCGGCGCATAAAAAAAGCCCGGCCTCCCAACCGGGTCGGGAAGAGAGGGCTTTGCTTGCTGGGCGTTCGCAGCAGGCGCCGACGAGCTACCCGCTAAGCGGGCCGCCAACCCAACCCGGCGCTGCCTGGTTGGCCGGCAGCTTTCTGACGCCGCCTGCGAGCAACCAGCCCGCCCTGGGACGTCCTCCCCAGGTTGGCGATCCACGGTCTCTGCCAGCCGCCCTTTCCCGGGCCGTCCTGGGGCCCAGGCGGCCACCAAATTCCGCGGATTGCCGTGCGCTGTTCGCGCTGGTCGAGCCAGTCCGACCTCGTCTCGGGCGTCCCTGCCCTCTCTCCCTCATATTAGATGCACCACAGGCCGACGAAGATTCGCCGGTTTCTGCGAAGTCTCATCATGAACCAGCAAGTGCCTCTGGCCGTTTTGTTTAGTTCAGCCCAGGACGGCCCGGCAGATCGCGAGGTAGATCATAAGGGACAGCAAGTCCTGCACGACCGTGGCCAGCGGGCCGCTGCCGAAGGCGGGGTCAGCCCCCAGGCGCTGCAGGAACCACGGCAATGCCATGGCGGTCAACGAGGCAGAGGAACACGCCGCCACCAAGGCAAGCCCCACCGCCAGGGCCACGTCATAGTTCCCCCACCGGAAGAGGGCGAACGGGAAGAAGACCAGGCCCAGAGCCGCCCCGATGAGCAGGCCCGTGAGCAGCTCGCGGCAGACCACCCGCCCGAGCGGCACACCGACCGAAAGCCCGCGGATCACCAACGTCTCGGTCTGGGTCCCCACCGCGTCCGCCAGGTACACAATGCCGGGAAGGAAGAAGGCCAGGACGACGTTATTCTCCAGCAACCCCTGAAAGAGGCCGACGACGTCGGCCGCGAGCAGGGCGCCCGCCAACCCCAGCAGCAACCAGGGCAGCCGGTGCCCCAGCCGGCGGGCGACCGGTTCTTCCGTGGCGCCGCGGGCCATCGAGGTGGCGTGAAGGAATCCGCCCAGCCGGGCCATGTCTTCGTCGTGCTCCCACAGGAGCACCCGGAGCAGGCGCTGCGGCGGGATCAGGCCCAGGAAGCGCCCCTGCTCATCGACGACCGCCAGGCTGACTTCACCGTGCTGGACCGCCTTCCAGGCGGCCTTCTCCTGGTCCAGGCCCGGCGCCACGGTGGGCGGATCGGAGTCCATCAGTTGAGCAACGACCGCCTCGGGCGGGGCGGCCAGCAGGTCCTCGATGCTCACCAGGCCCTTCAGCCGGCCGTCCTCGCAGACGGCGATCTCGGCGACGGTGTCGAATCGCTGGCCTGCCAGGGAACGGCGCACTTCCTCGACCGTGGCCGCCGGAGACACCACCGCGATGCGCCTGCTGACGTGCTCCGCCGCGGTCTCGAACACCAGCTCATGGAGGGGAGGCGAAAGATCCGCAGTAACCATGAATCACCTTGGGCGCCGAAAAGGAAAGCGACGCCCGGTCAGGCCGGGAACTACGCTTCCGGTCGATCAGGCCGTGGCTGGACGTAGGAGCCACGCCGCTCTCACCGGTTCGCCTTGCCTTCCGTCGGTGCGTTCTCCAGGCCGTACTTCCGGATTAAGCGGTAGAGAGTACGGCGAGTGGTTCCCAGGAGCGTCGCCGCGTGGACCTTGTTCCCCTTCGCTTGCCGCAGCGCTGCCTGGATGGTACGCCGCTCCAGTTCAGCCAGGTTCAAGGTGCCGGGTTCGGGCGGCTCTGCTGGGGGCGGGGCCAGGTGCAAGGCCTCGGGCAGATCGTCCAGGGTGATGAGGTGGTTCTCGGCTAGGATCTGGGCACGCTCGAGGACGTTGGCCAGCTCCCGGATGTTTCCCGGCCAGTCGTAGTTCAGGAGGGCCTGCAAGGCGTCAGGATGCACCTGGCAGCGTACCTTGCCGAGTTGGCGGGTGGTCAGGAAGTGCTCGACCAGCGCGGGGATGTCTTCGCGGCGTTCGCGGAGCGGCGGCAGCTCGATGGCGACGACGTTGAGCCGATAGAAGAGGTCCTCCCGGAAGCGGCCCGCCTTCTGCTCCTCCTCCAACGGCTTGTTAGTGGCGGCGATGACCCGCACGTTAGCGTGGCACTCCTTGGTGCCGCCGACGCGGCGGTAGTGGCCGTCCTCCAGCAAGCGCAAAAGCTTCGCCTGGAGCGCGGGCGCCATCTCGGCCACCTCGTCGATGAACAGGGTGCCGCCCTCCGCCACCTCGATCAGCCCCGGCTTGGCCTGCACGGCCCCGGTGAAGGCACCCTTCTCGTGGCCGAACAGCTCGCTCTCCAGCAAGGACTCTTGCAGCGCGGCACAGTTGATGGTCACCAGAGGTCGGCCGCGGCGCGGACTGTTGTGGTGCAGGGCGCGGGCGACCAGTTCCTTGCCCGTGCCGCTGGCACCACGAATCAGAACCGTGGCGTCGGTCGGGGCGACCTTCTCGATCAGCTGCACGACCTTCTGCATTGCTGGACCGGAGCCGATCAGCTGGTAGCGGGGCGACTCGTAAGTGAGCCGCTCGACGTACTGGCGCAGGCGCACGTTCTCTGCGCGCAGCCGCCGCGTCTCCAGCGCCCGCTCCAGGATGGGCAGCATGGTCTTCAGCTCGAAGGGCTTGAGCACGTAATCGAAGGCGCCCATCTTCATCGCCTCGACCGCGGTGGCGATCGTCCCTTGCCCCGTCATGATGATGCCGATCAGGCTCGGGTCGATCTCCAGCGCCTTGCGGAGCACAGCGATGCCGTCCATGCCGGGCATCATCAGGTCGCAGAGCATCACGTCGAATTCCTGCTTGTCGAGGACCTTGAGCCCCTCCGGGCCGCTGGTGGCTCCCGTGGTTTCGTAGCCCTTCGCGGCCAGGGTGTCGCACAGGGCGCTGGTCAGCTCGACCTCATCGTCCACGATGAGCAGGCGGCCCCGCTTCGTTGCGGCCATGATTTACTTCTTCGCATTGCCCTTCCCCCTCACCCTACCCTCTCCCCCAGAGTGGGGGAGAGGGTAGGGTGAGGGGGACAGACGCCGCGGACCCGGTCGCCGTTGGTCCCGTTCCGGACGGGCAGCACAAGGATCAAGGTAGTTCCCTTGCCCACTTCGCTGTCGATGCGGATCGTGCCGTGGTGCTCCTCGACGACGCGGCGGCAAATCGCCAGGCCCAGGCCCGTCCCCTGTCCCTCTTCCTTGGTGGTGAAGAAGGGGTCGAACACCTTCTCCAGGTGGGCGGCCGGGATGCCCACGCCGGTGTCGGCGACCTCGATGCGCACGGCGGCTTCGCCGCCCTCCAGGGTATCCGGCCGGCTGCGCAAGGTCAGCGTTCCCCCCTCGGGTATGGCGTCGCTGGCGTTGGTGAGCAAGTTCAGGAAGACCTGGCGCAGCTTCTGGCGGTCAGCGTAGATGATCGGCGTGTCCGCCGCCAACTCCTGCACGACCGCGATCTGCCGCTTGCGGAGGTGGTGCTGCACGAGTTCCACCGCCTGGATTACTTCCTGGCGAATGTCTACGGTGGAAATCTCCTCTCGTCTGTGGCGCGAGAACTGCAGCAGATTCGCCACCAGGTTGCTCATCCGCTTCGTCTCCTGCGCGACGATCTCCAGGGCATTTCTCTTCGGGTCTCCTTCCGGGACCTGTTCCAGAAGCGACTCGATCCGCAGGGTGACAATGGCCAGCGGGTTGTTCAGTTCGTGGGCGATACTCGCCGCCAACTCGCCGACGCTGGCCAGTTTGGCCGCCAGCCAGAGCTGCTGCGTGACCAGGCGAACCTCTTCGTTCTTCGCCTGCAGCTCGGCCACGAGTTTCCTCAACCTGTCGTGGTTCTGACGCAACTCCTCTTCGGCCCGCTTTCGCTCGGTGATGTCGCGGATGATGCCGACGAAGATACGCTTGTCACCCAGCCAAGCCTCCGCCACGGACAGATCGACGGGGAAGATAGTGCCGTCCTTCCGCCGCCCCATTGCTTCGCGGCCGATGCCGATGATCCGCTTCTGGCCGGTGGCCAGGTAGCGGGCGATGTAACCGTCGTGCTCCTCCCGATAAGGCGATGGCATGAGAACCTTGACGTTCTGCCCCACCACTTCCTCCTCGGCATAGCCGAACATTCGCTGCGCGGCCGGGTTGAACGTCCGGATAATACCCTGCTCGTCAATGATGACGATGCCATCGACGCACGCTTCCAACACGGCGTGCAGCTCGGCCGCAGTTGCGGCCAGCGCTTTGTTTGTCCGCTCACTTGGGGACAAGTTTTCCGTGGACGGCTCGACCATGTGGGCACCATCGCCTTGCCACTCTTTCCCCTGACCTCGACCGAAACGGGTATGTCGCGTCTATTGTACCCAGGGAACGTGCAGAGGAGCATACTCGCCATCGCCAGGGCGAGGATGCACACGGCGCCCGATCCGTCTGCTGGCCAAGCTCGGCAAAGAGTTGCCGGGTCTGATGGGAGGCTTCGGCCAGCTGCACCAACAGGCCGTGGCGGACGGTGCCCTGACGGGGAAGGTCAAGGAAAGCATCGCCGTGGCCGTTCGCTGCGAGGGCTGCATCGCCTTCCACATGCACGACACCCTGAAGGCCGCGGCCAGCCGTCAGGAGGTCCTGGAGGCCATCGGCGTCGCCGTGTTGATGGGGGGCGGGCCGTCCGTGAGGTACGGGGCGGAAGCGCTGGCAGCGCTGGACCAGTTTCAGGGCACGGCCGCCGCCAAGCCTTGACGCCATGCCCCGGAGGCTGTTCCAGTTCCGCGACCTCGCTTATCCGTCGCTCCCTCCCTATTGGCGGGGAAAAGCTCGGTGGTGCAAAGTCTCGGCGTCAACCGCGGTCCCTGCCATCCCCGCGGTCCCCCGGCAGCGGGGGCAGTGACGGCATGCGTGCCGCCGCCGGGGCCAGGTGGACGCGAGGCGTGGCCTCGGAGGCAGGCTCCGCCTGGAGGAGGCTCAGGATCTCCTGCAACCGCTGGTCGAGGAGGTGATGGAAGGTCCCCTCCTGGTCCACGTCGCCCGCCGGCATTCCCGTCAGCAGCTCGATCCCCTCGTCGATGGTGTCCACGGCCCAGACCTGAAACTTGCCCTCGCGGACGGCGTCGATGACGTCGTGCCGCAGCCGATCAATGACCTCCTCCAGGGCGGCCCGAAGGCGAACGCCGTGGCCGGTAGGGAGCCGCATCACCAGGGGGCGGTCGGGTTCGTCAAAGTTGTGGACGTACACCCAGTCGTCCGGCGTCTTCTCCCGACCGGCCCGCGCTTCGAGCAACTTCTGAATCAACTGCTTCTTGCCCGTTCCCGTCATCCCGGAGACGTAGATGTTGTAGCCGCGGTGCCGGACCGCCAGCCCGAACTCCAAGGCACGAAGGGCGCGCTCCTGGCCGTGCAGGTGGTCGAGCGGCTCCAGCTCCTCAGTCGTGCGGAAGCCCAGCTGGCGCCTGCTGCGGATCCACCGCCTGGGGCAAGGTCAGCGTGCGCTCGAAGGCGCCGCACGGCCGCTCACACCGCTGGAAGAGGACTCCGCTCATGGAAGCGGCCTGTCGCTGGCCGGCGACGACAAGGTCCCGCCCGCTGACGAGGATGCGTACCTCTTCCGGGGCCACTCCCGGAAGGTCGATCACCACCACCTAGGCATCGGCCATCTCGTATAAGTCGAGGGACGGCCGCCAGCCCGAACGTCCCGAGATGGCCCACGGACGGTACACCAGCTCCTCGAACAGCTCGTCCACGTGGCGGTGCAGGTCGAGAAATGCGGATTCCCAGGGACGTAACAAAGCATAGCCTTCCCAAGGCGTATAGCAGGTCGCTTGCGCAAGAAGCAAACACGATACTGTCGCCCAGCGCCAGGCCGCAGCGTTGCAACTGCTTCGGTTTCGGGCTTTGTCACCCTTCGGCCCGGGCTTCCGGATGAGCGAAATCGCCCTCCCTGGGCCAAACCCGCACAGTGGCAAGGTGCAGTGATGCGCCGGAAAGCCGTATGGCTTACGGAGTCCTGCTGAGCGCAGGGTCCGATACCTCGACGGCACGAGGAGTGCATTCAACGACGGTGCGGGCGACGAATGGGCACGGATTCTTCGCGAAGGGGGCCAACTGCAGCGCCGCGCCGTTGACCCGGCTCTCGAAGCTGCGGAGGGGTGAGCCCGATGGGCGGTGCCGAGCGTCATCTCAGCACGTCGATTGGCAGCCGACCCAAGGCAACTGTTCCGCACGCTCTGCCCGTCGAAGCGGTTCTGGAAGCGTGGGCCACGGATGCCGAAAAGGGCCTGACCTCTGCCCAGGTCGCCGAGCGCCGAGCCCAGTGCGGCTACAACGAACTGGGAGAAACCCCGCCCCCTCCTCTCTGGCAGAAGTTCCTCGGTCAATTCAACGAACTGGTAGTCTGGATCTTGATCATCGCGGCCGTGCTTTCCAGCGCTGTCGGCGAGTGGGCCGACGCGCTGGCCATTCTCGCCATTGTGATCCTCAACGCCCTGCTCGGTCTCTACCAGGAAGAGCGAGCCGAGCGCGCCCTGGCTGCCCTGAAACAACTGTCGGCACCGCTGGCCAAGGTCGTCCGCGAGGGCCTGCCGCAAGTGATCCCGGCCCGGGAACTGGTGCCGGGAGACCGCATCGAGCTGGAGGCGGGAGACAGTATTCCGGCCGACGCCCGACTGATTATGGGGTTCGGCTTCCGCACCCAGGAGGCGGCCTTGACCGGCGAATCGGCCCCCGAGGAGAAGGACGCCGGCTGTGTTTTGTCCGAGGCCACCCCTCTGGGCGACCGCCGCAACATGGTCTATCTGGGCACAATGGCTGCTGCCGGCAAAGCCCGTGCGGTGGTTACCGCCATCGGAATGAACACCGAGCTGGGCCGCATCGCCGGCATGCTGGAGCGTTCCGAGCCGGAGCCGACCCCACTGCAGCGCCGGCTGGCCGAGTTGGGCAAGGTCCTGGCCGCCGGTTGTCTAGGCATCGTGGCGTTGGTCTTCGTGCTGGAGCTGCTGGGCGGCGACAAGCTCCTGGATGTGTTCCTCCTGTCCATCAGCCTGGCGGTGGCCGCGGTGCCGGAAGGACTGCCGGCGGTAGTGACCATCGCCTTGGCCCTGGGTTTACAACGCATGGTGAAGCGGAACGCCCTGATCCGCAAGCTGCCCAGTGTCGAGACGCTTGGCTCGGTGACCGTCATCTGCTCGGACAAGACCGGCACCCTGACGCGCAACGAGATGACCGTGCGCGAAATCCTGGCCGGGACGCAGCGCTATCAGGTCACCGGCGCAGGCTACGCCCCTCGGGGACAATTTCTGAAGGACTCGTCCGTGCCGGCAGACCCTTTGGCCGAGCCGGACCTTGTCCAGGTTCTGGCCATTGGCGCACACTGCAACAACGCCCGGTTAAACCCGCGCGGCAAAGGGACAGGTGGCTGGGAAGTCATCGGCGACCCCACCGAAGGGGCCCTCCTCGTAGCGGCGTTGAAGGCCGGCGTCGATCCCAGCGGTCACCCCCATCAGGTGCTCTACGAGATCCCTTTCGATTCGCAGCGAAAGGCGATGTCCGTGGTGCTGCGGGAGCCGCCCGGGGCGGTCCTGATGTACACCAAGGGCGCTCCTGAGGTGATCCTGGCCAAGTGCAGCGCTGAGTTGTGCGGTGGCAAAGTCAAGCCGCTGACCGAACCGCGCCGCTGCGAGATTCTGCAGGCCGCCGCCGAGATGGCCTCCCGCGCCCTGCGCGTGCTGGCCCTGGCATACCGGGAATACCCTGTCTCAGGCGCGGGCATGTACGAGGAATCGGACCTGGGCTTCGCCGGTCTTGCGGGCATGATGGATCCACCACGGGAGGAGGTCAAGGAAGCGGTGCGCAAGTGTCGCGAGGGGGGCATCCGGCCCATCATGATTACCGGCGACCATCCCGCGACCGCGCTGGCGATTGCCCGCGAACTGGGCATCAGCGGCGGCGGCGACCGTGTCGTCACCGGCCAGGAGTTGGATGCGATGTCCGACGCAGAGTTGGCGAGCCAGGTCGATCGGATTTCGGTCTACGCCCGGGTTTCGGCCGAGCACAAGCTGCGCGTCGTGCGGGCCTGGAAGAGCCGTGGCGAGGTGGTGGCGATGACGGGGGACGGCGTGAACGACGCCCCGGCCGTCAAGGCCGCCGACATCGGCATCGCCATGGGCCTGACCGGCACGGACGTGACCAAGGAAGCCTCCGCCATGGTACTCATGGACGACAACTTCGCCTCGATCGTCAACGCGGTCGAGGAAGGCCGAGGCATCTACGACAACATCCAGAAGGTGTTGGTCTATCTGCTATCATGCAACTTTGGAGAGATCCTGCTGGTGCTCCTGGTAAGCCTGCTGGGCTGGCCGGCACCGCTTTTGCCTATCCAGCTCTTGTGGGTCAACCTGGTGACGGACGGGTTGCCGGCGCTGGCCTTGTCGCTGGAGCCGCCTGAGCCGGAGGTCATGCGCCGCCGACCTCGCTCGCCGCGCGAAGGAATGCTCGGCTGGCAGATCGGCGGATCGATCCTTCTGCAAGGAGCGCTGGTCGGTGCTGCTGCCCTGACTGCCTTCGGCATTCTGTACCTGGTGGCCCCCGACAATCCGGGCCGGGCGCGGACGGCGGCTTTCTGCGTGCTGGTCTACGGCGAGTTGTTCCGGGCCCTGGCTGCCCGGAGCCGGACACTGACGCTGGCCCGGCTCGGGCTGTGGTCGAACCCACACCTGCTCGGTGCGATCGCCGTTTCAGCGCTGCTGCAACTCAGCGTGGTGACACTCCCGTTCGCCCGGCCGGTGTTCGAAGCCGCGACGCATTTCGTCTGGGAATGGTTCCTTATTGGCGGACTGGCGCTGGTTCCGGTCACGACAATCGAACTGGTCAAGGCGGTCCATGCCCGGCGCGGCCTGGCCGGCGAGTCGCTGCCGCGGAGGTGAACGATGCGCGTCCCGCCGTTGCTTCTGAAAATCGGCGTGCCCGTCTTGCTCGTGATCCTTGTGGTCGCGGGGGTGCTGCTGACTCGTCCCCAGTTGGCGGATGGCACGGCGGCGGGTGTGTGGACCTGCTCCATGCACCCGCAGATTCGGCAGCCCCAGCCGGGACGCTGCCCCATCTGCGGCATGGAGCTGGTTCCCGTTGGCCAGCTGGCCCAGGAGCAGGCCCGGCTCGCGGAGCAGGCCGGCATCGCAACGGAGGAGATCAAGTACCGAGAGTTGTTCAAAGAGATCCGCACCGTCGGCAAACTCGACTATGCCGAGCGGCGAATCGCCTACATCACCGCGCGGATCGCGGGCCGCATAGAGCGTGTCTACGCCGACTTCCCCGGCATTCAGGTGAAAAAGGGCGACCACCTGGTGGACATCTACAGCCCCGAGCTGCTCGTCACGGTGCAGAACCTGCTTGATGCCGTCCAGAGGGGTAACCAGGACCTGGCCGAGATGTCCCGCGATCGCCTGCGCTTCTGGGGCATCTTGCCCGAGCAGATTCGCGCCATCGAGAAGACCGGACGCTGGAAACCGTTGTTGACCATCCATGCCCCCATCGGCGGCACCGTCATCGAGAAGGCCGTTCGGGAAGGCCAGTACGTCAAGGAAGGCGACATGCTTTACCGGATCGCGGATCTCGATCCGCTCTGGCTGTACCTGGATATTTACGAGTACGACCTGGCCTGGGTCCGCTATGGTCAGTCGGTCGAAGTCACCATCGAGGCCTACCCCGGCGAGACGTTTCGCGGCACCGTCGTCTTCATCGACCCATTTCTCAACGACCAGACGCGGACGGTCAAGGTGCGCGTGAACCTGCCCAACCCCCAGGGCAAGCTCAAGCCGGCCCTGTACGCCTCGGCGGTCCTCCGCGTCCGCTTGCAGGCCGACGGCACGCCCGAACCGACCGGCCTGGAAGGCAAGTACCTCTGCCCGATGCATCCCGAGATCGTGCGCGACCAGCCCGGCCGTTGCCCGCTTTGCGAGATGCCGCTGGAGCGCATACCTGACACCCGCCCGCCGAGCCACACGCACACCCCCCCGCACACAAGCCACGGTGGCGAGCCGGCCAAGGTCCTGGCGGTCCCGGTCAGCGCCGTGCTGGACACCGGCCGCCGCAAGATCGCTTACCGCCAGACCCCGGAAGGCAATTACGAACTGGTCGAGCTGCAAGTCGGACCGCGGGCCGAAGGCAAGAATGACGCCGGGAAAACCGTCGGCTATTTCCCGGTGCGGGCCGGCCTGAAGGCGGGTGATAGGGTCGTGGTGCGCGGCGGATTTCTGCTCGACAGCCAGGCACAGATTGAGGGCCGACCAAGCCTCCTGTACCCCGAAGGTCGGGCCCCGGCAGCACTGCACGGCGAGCATGGCGCCATGCCCGCGCCGAAAGCCCCGACCAAGGGCGAGATCCACAAGCATTGACAATGGAAAAATGGACGGCGAGCGGCGGTATCAACTGGTTAACCCCAGCCGCTCGCCCGGACAATTGAGCGCAGTGCCATGATCCCGTTCCTCATCCGCTGGTGCCTGCACAACCGCTTCCTGGTGTTGCTGTTTACCGCGGCGGCGGCCGGAGTCGCCTGGTATTGCCTCCGCAACACCCCGGTAGATGCTATCCCCGACATCGGCGAGAAGCAGGTCATCGTCTACGCTGACTGGCCCGGCCGGTCGCCCCAGGACGTTGAGGACCAGGTGACCTACCCCCTTACGGTCAGCCTGGAAGGCACTCCCCTGGTGAAGACCATTCGCTCCATGTCCGGCTTCGGCTTCTCCATGATCTTCGTGATCTTCCGCGATGACGCCGACTACTACTGGGCGCGGTCGCGTGTCCTGGAGCGGATGAACGTGGCCACGACCAAACTGCCGCCCGGCGTGGTCCCTGTTCTCGGCCCTGATGCCACTGCCCTCGGCCAGATCTTCTGGTACACCCTCGAAGCCGACGGCGCCGACCTGGGGCAGCTGCGCTCCCTCCGGCCTGCCGGCTGTGTTCGTCACCCATTACTTCTTGACCTGGGGCCTGGGAATGGACGGTCGGTGGACCGGCTGGCCCACGGCGGCGGGAGTCGGCCTCATGGTCGGAGTCGTCGTCTACCGTATGGGTCGCGAGCAACTCTTGCCGCTGGAAGAGAACCCCGTCTCGCGTGCCATCCTGGCTGTCTTCCGGCCGCTGTTCCGCTGGACCCTGAACCATAAAACTACATTCCTGACGATCCCCGTTTCCCTGACGCTGCTCGGAGCCCTTGTCTGGCTCGGTTTCGACCGCCTCGCCTACCCGTTGGAAGCCGGGCTGAAGGCGTTGGGGGCCGATCCGACGGACACGGCCGGCTGGACCAGGTTGCGGCAGACTTTCCCCGGTATCGGCCGGGAGTTCATGCCGCCGCTGGATGAAGGCTCGCTGCTGTTTATGCCGTCGCTGTTGCCCGCGGCCTCCCTGACGCAGGCCCAGGAGGTCATCGCCCGGCAAGACCTGGCGATCCAGAGCGTCCCCGAAGTGGCAAGCGTTGTGGGCAAGTTAGGCCGGGCCGAGTCGGCACTCGATCCGGCGCCAATTGGTATGGTGGAAACCATCATCTTGCTCAAGCCGGAAAACGAGTGGCGGTGGGTCCGACGTGATGCAGCCGATGGCCATCCCGAGCGTGGGCGGCATGGCGGTGCAGTTGATCGCCTTCCTGCTGGCGCCGTGCCTGTACTGCCTGGTGAAGGAGCGGCAGCTCAAGCGCCGGTTGGTCTCACAACTTCCCGCGGCTACTGCGCCGTCTCCTGGTGCGCCGGTGGCGGGAGCCTCGCCGGGGTCGGAAGCGGCCCTCCCGTGACGCGCTCCAGTATGGCGCGACGGCGGAAGTAATCAGCGGTCGCTTCATAACTCCGGTCGCGGAGATCGACGAAGTTACGCTGTGCCCCGATCAGGCTCAGGAAAGGGATTCTCGCCCTGACGTAGGCTGCCTGGGCAGCCTTCGCGTTCAGGCCCATCTTCCCCCAGGAGCTTGAACCGCCAGCTCACGTCGGCGCTTCTCCGTCATCCCTTCGCGGAGTTACTCCCTGCCGGCGCTGCCGCACCTGTCGGCGGCCCCCGCACAACCGACAGGCCACGGTCTTGATGCCCGTGCCCCCACAAAGCGCGCAGGGTTGACGGCCCCGCGGCCCACGCCGCCAGCCCGTTCCCGAACAGGCCGCGCAATGGTAGGATCGCCCCAGCCCACGACCGTGGCAGCGTGGGCATGTTCGCAGCATGAAGGCACCTCCCCCGATGGGACCGCCGCTCCGGACCGCGCGCACGCTGTACGGCTCCGCCGAGGAAGGACTCCCCAAGCGGCATACGGTGCGCGGCCCCGCCAAGGAAGAAATGCCCAAGTGATCCGTGCGATTGACATGCCCGGACAGACGGTACCAGGAGAAGTCAAGTGAGAGCAAGGAGCGCGGCCGGTGTCAACCCTGAGGAACCCTAACGCCGGCGCCAAGCGGCGATCAGCCACATGCTCAGGAACGTAACGCCGACGACCGCCAGGCCGATCGCCGGCGCGACATGCCAGGCGATCACGGTCAGGGCCAGCACATTGGCCAGCAGCACGCCGGTTGCGTTCTCCAGGAGGTCGCTCACGCCGGAGACTCCTCGAAGATGACGGCACCCCTTGACCGCCGCCCTGGCCCACGGACACCTCTGCCCGAAGGCGCTGCCGGGCGGTCATAAGAAGCATACGCCGCACCATCGGCGTGTGAGCGAAAGAAGCCGGCTGGAGGGGTGGGTCACTTCTTGCCCTGGATGCGCCGCAGGGCCTCGAGCACCGCATTGCGGAAGACCTTGTCCTTCTCCTTGCCGTGCTCCCGCAGGGCCGGGACTGCCTCCTTGGCCTCAGGCCCCAGCGCCCCCAGCGCCAGGGCCGCTTCGACGCGGACGTTCGGGTCCTTCAGCGTCTCGACCAGCACCGGCACCGCCGGCCGAGCCTCCTTGCCCATCGTCCCCAGCGCCTCGGCCGCCTTGCGGCGGACGGCGAGGTCGCGCTTCTTGTCCTGCAACACCTCGGTCAAGGACTTAACCCCGTCGGACCCCATCTTGGCCAGCGCGCGGGCAGCAGCGTCCATGACCTCGCGGCGGCCGTCGCCCAGGGCAGCGATCAGGGCGGGGATTGCCGACTTCGCCTCCGGCCCGATTTCCCCCAAGGCCTGGGCGGCAAAGCGGCGGACGAACAGGTCTTTATCTTTTAGGGCCTCGGTCAAGGCGGGGACGGCCGGCTTGGCCTGAGGGCCCAGCTCCGCCAGCGACCGGGCGGCTGCGCGGCGGACTTCCGGATCGTCGTTCTTCAACTGCCGCACCAGATCGGCCACGTCCGCTGCGACGGATGCCGCCCCCAGCAGCAGGCCCAGGGAAACAAGCAGCGTTTTCATGGATGACCTCAACCAGACTTGTTGACGGGCGAGGAAGAGCCATTGGCCTGCCGATGTTTTCCCATCAAGAGGTAGGGATGCGTTTCGCTCGCCAAGGGGAAGGCGTTTCAGATCGACCGGCGGCGGAGCCCTGCCCGGGCCTGGTGGGGATGCGGTCAGGTGCTGCCCAGCAAGAGCCGACCGACCGCCGCCAGCCCGCCGGCCAGCAGCCCCGCGCCGACGCCGGCCGCCACCAGCCACCAACCCCAGCGGCGCAGCAGGCCGGGCCCTCGCGCCGCCGATTTCCCCTCGCTCGGGGCATCCGTAGGGGGACGCCCCTTCTTGGAGGCGGGGTCGCGGGAAACTTCCGCACCATTGCTCGGCGGGTCGGAGCGCTTCGGCTTGCGGTGGCTCTCACGGACGGCGATGACCTCGTAGAACTCGGGGTAGGCGCTGACGGGGCGGAAAGTGTCCTGTCCCGAGCGGCAGATCTCCGCTTCGGCCGGCAGCCGGCCCTCGCGCAGCCGTTGCAGCAGTTGCGGCGTCGTGACCCGGATGCGGCACCACCGTCCCTGACGGTCACGGTAGCGCAGGCGCCAAACGTCCTCGGCGGCCCGCTTGCGCTGCGGGGCCTCCAGGTCGGGACGGGTCGCCTGGTTGGCCGAGGCCAGGCACGCCTGCACCCAGGGATCCTGCCGGGCCAAGTCGGCATCGGCGAAGCTGGGCACCTGCGCCGCCAGACCGGTCCGCTCCAGGTCAACGATCAGCTCGCTGGCGGTCTGGTAGCGGTCACGCGGATCGCGGGCCAGCATCTTCTTCAGGATGCGGTCCAGTGCAGGGGGCACTTGCGGGTTGATCGAGCTGGCCGGCGGGAAGTCGCCCCGCATCTTCTTCTCGACCACCTCGATGTGGTTCTCGCCGGGGAACGGCACCTGGCCGGTCAGCAGATGGTAGAGGGTGGCCCCCAGGGCGTAGATGTCGCTGCGGCCGTCGGCCTTCTTGGCGTTGACTGCCTGCTCGTAAGGCATGTAGTACGAGGTGCCGAATCCCTGCCGGGCGGCGGTCAGGTGGCTGGCCTCGTCGGTGCGCTTGGCCAGGCCGAGGTCGGCCAGCTTAGCCACCCCCGAGCGGGTAAGCAGGATATTGTCCGGCTTGATGTCGCGGTGGACAATGTTGCGTGAGTGGGCATGCTCCAGCGCCCGGGCGATGTCGAGGGCGACGTGAACGGCATCGCCGACCGGCAGTGGGCCGCGCTGTTGCAGCAGAGCCAGGCTGCTCGGCCCGTCCACGAACTCCAGCACCAGGTAATGCTTGTAGGTGGCCCGGTCCTGGCCGACGGTTACGGTGCGGACGATGTTGGGATGGTTAAGCAGAGCGCCGCTCTTGGCCTCGCGGTAGAAGCGGTCCACGAAGTCCTGGTTGGTGGCCAGATGCTCCCCCAGGACCTTGATGGCGACCTGATGGCCCTGCTTCTCGTGGAAGGCCAGATAGACCGCCCCCATCCCGCCCTCCCCCAGACGGCGCAGGATGCGGTACTCCCCCAGGCTGCGCGGCTCGTGCAGCGGGTCGGACGGTGACCGGGGCGCCGGCTTAGCCGGGTCAAAGCTGGTGGCGTCCATAGTTGGTTCTTGGCGCAAAGTTCCTCTTCCCGGTAGGCAAGGGAATGGGAACCATCTAGAGTGTACCCCGTCAGAGGGTGGGCCGCAATCAAGAAACGGGAAAGGCCGACGCGAACAAGGGTTAATGCCACTCCCCTCGGGAAGGGCCACTTGGGGAATGGGAAGAACGGCGCTCCGTCCCGGTCACCCTGGATGTGACAAGGTGACCAGGTGACACATGCCAAGGTGACCGGGAGCGGAGCGGTCGGCCTGGAGTTACAACCGCTCCCTTACGGTCGCGGCTCGGGTTTTCCCATTAGCGCTTAGGAAGCGACGCCGGCTACCGCCCGGCCGCTTTTCCGATACGATAAGGGTAACTCCTTCATCTCCACCGTGCTCTCCGGGAGAGCCGATGGTCAGCCACTTACCGCAATCGTTGGAAGCCTCCGGCATCCGCTTCGTCCGCATCGTCTGGTGCGACAACGCCAACCTCATCCGCGCCAAGGCGGTCCACACTGGGGCGCTGGCTTTGTACCTGGAGCACGGCGTCAGCATCGCGGCGGGGCAGCAAGCCATGTCCGCCCTGTACGATGCCGTGGTGCCCGACAGTGGGCTGGGTCCGGTCGGCGAGGTGTGGCTGGTGCCGGACTGGACCACGCTGACGCCGCTGCCGTACAGTCCGGGCCAGGCTCGCGTCCTGGGCGACATGGTCCGCGACGGCAAGCCCTGGCCGCTCTGCCCGCGCGGCTTCTTGCGGCGGCAGATTGCCGAGGCGGCCCGCGTCGGGCTGGAGGTCCTGGCCGCTTTCGAGAACGAGTTCTACCTGCTCCGTCCCGGCGACGGACCGCTGCCCGCCGACAGCACGCCCTTCGCTGCCACGGCGTCGATGGACCAGAACCGGGCCGTCATCGGCGCCATTGCCGAGGCGCTGCTGGCTCAGGGCATCCCCGTGGAGCAGTACTACCCCGAGTCGGGCCCCGGCCAGCAGGAGATCACCATCCGCGCCACGCACCCGCTGCAAGCCGCCGACCGTCAAGTCGCTTTCCGCGAGACGGTTCGGGCAGTGGCCCTGGCCCACGGCCTGAAGGCGTCGTTCCTGCCCAAAATCTTTCCCGACGCAGCGGGGAGCGGTTGTCATTTGCACCTGAGCCTCTGGCAGGGGGGCGAGAACCTCCTGCCGAAGCGCAACGGACGGCTCGGTCTGTCGGAGCAGGCGACGGCGTTCATCGCCGGCCTGCTGGAACACCTGCCCGCCCTGATGGCCATCACCACGCCGAGCCCCAACTCGTACCGCCGCATCCGCCCGCACGTCTGGAGCGGCGCCTTCCGCTGCTGGGGACTCGACAACCGCGAGGCCGCCGTCCGGGTGCCGTCTAGTCCTACCGGTCCCGGGCCGACCCACTTCGAATTCAAGATTGTGGATGCTACAGCCAACCCCTACCTGGCCCTGGGGGCGGTCCTGGCGGCGGGGC
>DATLYH010000022.1:0-7293 GCA_035575035.1 Gemmataceae bacterium | reverse complement strand
AACAAGCTCGTGAAGGTGGCTGGCTCCGACCGGGCCGCCGCCGGCCTGAGCGGCGACAGCGGGCAGTGGTGAGCCTTCGTCCCTTCCGTCCCGCGGTTGCAGAACCTCGCCCGGCAAGAGAAGGCCGTCGCTCCGCGGCGGCCTTCTCTTGCGCGGAAACCGTCGCAGTCATTTCACGGCACCGCATCAAAAGCACCTTGATGCGGCCGTCCTCCTTTCGGGGTCCTGACCGAACAGCCGGGCGACGCGGCCCGCCGGAGGTCCGGTGCGCCGAGCGGGACTTGCCGCACCGCGGGACCGCATGACGGCGGACCAGCCCTTGCCGCGGGGGGAAGGGAGGATTAATGTAGGGGTGAAATCGGAACCGGAAGCCAACGACGCCTCGCCGGGAGGAACGACATGGGAATGACTCGTTTTCTGGTGATCACGGGGATGATCCTGGCAGCGGCAGCGGCCCGCCTGATCCCGCACCCGCCGAACTTCACTCCCGTGGCGGCGATGGCCCTGTTCGCCGGCGCGACTCTGTCCCGCCCCGGGCTGGCGCTGTTGGTGCCGTTTGCAGCCATGGTGCTGAGCGATGTGGTCATCTACTCCTCGCACAGCCAGCACTTTGACCCGATGATCTATCTGATCGGTCAGGCGGTGGTCTACGGCTGTTTCGGTCTGACGGTCGGGATGGGCCGTTGGCTCCGGTCCCGGTACACCGTGCCATGCATCGCCGGCACCATGCTGGCCAGCTCGGTTTTGTTCTTTGTGGTGACCAACTTCGCCGTCTGGGTGATGGGGCAAGGCCTGGGCCGGCCGATGACTCCAGCCGGACTGCTGGCCTGCTACGTGGACGCCCTTCCCTTCTTCCGGAACACGGTCCTGGGCGATGCCCTGTTCTCGGCCGTGCTCTTCGGCGGCTTCATCCTGGCGGAACACTACTTTCCGGCGCTGCGTGAACCCGTCCTGGTGCCGGCGGCCGCTGAGCCGCACAACCAGGGTTCAACCGAGCGGGATGCATACCTCGGCCCGAGCCGATGACGGCACGGTTCCTACTCCCGTTCGCCTGGAGTACTTCACCGGAATGCAGCGGCCCCGAACGCCCTTGGCCGACGACGAGCCGGAGACCGACGCGCTGTTCTCCAGCGCGAGAAAAAACACCCTGTACAAGGACCTCGCGGACCGGCCCCGACACCGGGCCCAGAAAGCCCGCAGCTCCGGGACCTTCGCGAGCAACTGACCATCGGCCACGGGAGCGTCGGACGGGAATCGAGACAACTCCTGTGCAATGTGGAGTTTTTTTCAAAAAAATCTCTTGACATCGAACAAATGCAGAGATTCTAATCCCTAGCTAGCGGTGCCCCAACCTGGAGGAGAAAACAGGCGGGCACTTTTTTTATGTCCACAGCCAACTGAAATGGAGTTCGTCCACCACGGATGGTCTGTCCTTGACTTGACACCAGCCCCCTTCTTTCCGGACAGTCCGGGGAGTAGATAAGCTGCTGGCAAACCAAGAAAGGCGGCGCGGTCGCATAACTCGAGCTCTCAGCAATCCCAGGTCTATTCCTGTCGATGCCGCTCGGGCTCGAACTCCAGTCGGCTCCTCGAAGCGTAGAGGAAGCACATACAGGCACATCTTCTTACCGAGGAAGGAGCGGCTTTTATGATCCATGAACTCGCCAGATTCTTGCTGCGGCGCTGCGCCGGCCGGAGGCGGCCAACACATCCCTTCCAGCGGTACAGGCGTCGGTTGATGGTAGAAGAGCTCGAGTCCCGGCTCGTGCCTAGCACCTGGAGCACCTTCGGGGAAGGGAGTGTGTCCGGCAATACCGTGACGGTTGGCGTTGCCGGCCGCTCCGAGAACGGCCAGCAACCCATTGCCTTCCACGGGGCATCCGCGCAGCTCTGTGCGGCCCGGGAGTATGTCATTACCTTCGAGTACAACCTGTTCACCTGGGATTCATACAACGCCGACACGGGTAACGGCACCGGCTACTGGGACTCGTTCTCCGTCAGCATCACTTCCGTCCCCTACCCCCAGCTCGCCATTTTGACCGACCCGCTCCAGTTCCCGAATGGCTTCGTGCAGGGGGGTACTAGATGGGGGGACGGGGTGCTGGAGCGCTACAGCGGCACCAAGACCATTCGCGCCGCCTTTAACGTGATGAGCCCGAAGTATCTAAACCTGGTCCTGGATACAACGACCCAGCCGACCGCCGACGATCTGTACCCCTCCTGGGGAACATTCACGATCCGGTCGGTGGCCGCGGTCTGCGGGGTCCAGGAAGTGACCTTCGCCGGCGATCACCAGTTTGACGTTACTTCGGACGACAGTATGACAACCTACTCGGGTCCGCATTGGCTCGATAATAACCTGAACAGCCGCGCCGATGACCCGGGAGACCACAAGTACCCGACCGTGTTCGCTGCCGGCAGCACCATGAAGGTCTCCGCAAAGCTGGCTCTGAGCGATGTGGTGCCGCTCACCGGAAATTCCTGGATGGTCCGCGGCGATGGCCCCGGCAACCTGGACATCCCGGCCACCTCGGCCACTGTGAGCGGCCGGTTTCTGACCATCACGAACGTGGCGGCCGCCAATCCCTTCAGCAACGCCATCGACGTACACGACTCCTTCACCATCTCATGGGAAGTCTCTCCCGACGGCGGGCAGACCTGGGTGAAGGGGCCGCGAACCACCAATCAGGTGTACGTCACCCTGAAGGACCCGATCATCGACGGCAACACGCCGCACATCTGGCATACCGTGGTAGACGTTGGGAGCCGCAGCGCCAGAGGGCAGACGGACGAGAACACTGCCCTCGATCGGGTCTGGGCGAAATTCGCCACGCTCAACGTCCAACGGGTCGAGAACCCGGTCACCCTGACTTACTATAATTCCTACCTCACCGTCTGCACCCGGACCGCGGAGCTGCTCCAAAGCGGCGACGGCCAGTGCGGTTCGTGGACCAGCTTCTTCCTCGACACGCTCAAAGTCTTGGGACTCACCATGCCCAAGACGTATCTTGTGGTTGTCCCAAAGGCCGCCACTAACGCGAATGGGTTCCTCGTCAAGAACTGGAACTTTGCGGGGGCCGGACAGAGCGGTGACGCCGACTTCCCGTACCTGAACCTCCCCGCCGCCAACCTGATCGGTAATAACACTTACAATTGGCGGTTTGCCGAGGTGACGGATGCAACGGGCATCGCCGGCCAGGGGAACAACAACCCGGCGTCCCTGTTCAACAACCATCAGATTGCTCTGGTCAACGGCACCTACTACGACGCCAGCTACGGTGTGACCTATACCTCGCTGGACGATATGGATAACAGGTCCATCGCCGGCTACTTTACCTTCCGCAGCAACTACCCGGTGCGGGAGTCTCTCGTCAATCTCGATCTTAATCAGGATGGTACAATCAACAATACGATAGTACCAACAGACGTGATGCTCGTGAAGCAGAACCCGGCAGGGGGAGATTTGATGATAGACGTGGCCCTCCCTTACTAATTGCTTGAGCGGGAGAGAGGATATGTGGAACTGCCCAGAGGATGGCCGGGGGGGCAGAAAGGAGATATCATGGTCAAGACCTCGGTGGTCCTTGCCTTGCTGGTTGTAGCAGTAATGGCGTTTGCCGCTGTGCGCGGCGGTGACCCGGCCCCCCGGAAGAAAACTGTGTTCGGCGTGATGAAGGACGGCCAGGCGTACTCCTGCACAGTCGAAGTCTTTCCCGAGGGCGTTCCAAAGGTTGTCCTGACCCGAGAAGCCATCAGCGGGGAGCCCCGGGTTTCCAAGCTGGTCATGCCTTGCGCCCTCACCGACCGGTTCCAGGAATACCCGCTCCGCTGGCGCATCGCCTTCGACCATTTCTGGGGTATCAGCGTGAATGAATTTGCCCCGAAACAGCGGGCCATCACCTTGATCCGTGTCCCGCTGTCCGAGTTACCTTGGCCGACCGACCAGCCGACGAGGCCCAGAGGGGGTGCCAGTCCCCCCAAGGAGAAGGCCGCGACAACGAAGGGGCTTCCGCTGGTGCAGTTCGATCGGCGTTTCGAGGTGGGGAAAGTGACGCCGCTCGTCAGCGCTTTCCTCCGCGCGGACCTAGGGACGGAGGGGCCGGTCGCTTTCGATCTCCTACCCGTTGCGCGCGATCGGTGCCAACTCTTCATCTCTTCCGGGAAGGCGATTACCGGGTGGGAATACGCGTTCCAATGGTCCGAAGAGCAAGGCACCTATGAAGGGGAGTGGGTGAAGAAAGAAACCATCGAGGCCGGATTGATGACCCCTTTCTGGGTCGTCACCAGTGGGCCGATGCGCTTCCTGGCTACCGAGACCGGGGCCTTGTTTAGTTTGACGCGATCGCGCGGGGAGGCGTGGACGGCCCGGCAGGTGTGGCCGGCCGAAGGGCGCCCGCGCCTCGACCTGCTGTTGCTCGATCTGGATCGTGCCAGGACGTTTGCGTTTGGAGAAGGGTTTTTCCTCGAACTGAAAGAGGAGATCCGGCCCGCGGAGGCAGAGGTCGTAGACCCGAAGCGCTGGGCCAAGGAGCCTCTGACCTCGCACGTAAGGGAAGCGGCAAGGTTCCTGACCAAAAAGAAGTAGCGGGCCGGCTGCCCAGTCGAATGGAAGAGGCACAGGCTGTATACTTCCGTTTCGCCCTGAAGAGCAAGGAATGGTCCCGGGTGAAGCTCGAAGATGTCAAGACCCAACCGGGTAAGCCCTGACGGAATCGTACCAACAGGCGGAGGCCTTTCCCCCTGCCCTCCGCCGGGCGGCCGGCTGTCCGTGATGGTCCGGTCATGCCGGCACACCCGAACTGTAACCCTTTAAACTTGCACGGGGGAATCTCATGAAAGCCACCATCTGCCGGGCTGCTCAACCTTTCCTGGATCGGAGCCGTGGAACATCAGTCCGCCACGTGTACCTGCTGGCCGTGGTGTTTCTTTTGGATCTTTTCCTGACCCCTTCGACTCAGGCCGCTTTCGTCACCATTGCTAACCCGGGCAGCCTCCATCCCTCGGGGGGTTCCTACACATCCGCAACGACTCTCCTCCCCATCACGACGCCCGAATTCGACACCACAACCTCTCTCTCGGACGGCACCCTGACGATAACGTTCTCAACATCGATGCAGTCCCTCACCGTTCCGAACAGCTGGCTATCCTGGTCGTCGCCCCCCAACTCGGAGGGGGCCAACCCGACTGTCCTGTGGACGCAAGGTCGCGCCACGTTGATTTTGACCTTTAGCCAGCCCCTCCAGACATTCGGGTTTGAACTTCAGCCCAATGAACTGGCCGTCTTTACCTTCACAGCCAACTACCAGAGTGGTGCTTCAAGCGTCGGCAGCATTGTCCAGGACGTGGACGGCGATGGGGGGGCTCGGCTCTTTGCCGCCGTGGCTACTTCGCCCACCGATCCGTTCACTAGCGTCACCATCAGCAGCGGGGGTGCCGACTTCGCCATCGCCCAGTTACGTTATGCCCCGGCCGGAGGGGGAATCATCATCCCGGCGCCGGCCGGTCTGCCCCTCTTGGTTGGAGGGGTCCTCACGCTTGGGGCGAGTGCCCTTGCCCGGAGGTGGAAGCGGGACCGAACCGCGGTCCGGTGAAGGTCACGGCTGAGGGCGCGGCGGTGCGGGGGCCTTGGGCGGCAGGCTGCCCGAAGCGAGGAGCTTCCGCCATACCTCATAGGCCGCCTGACGCTGCTGGACGCCGGCAGCCGGATCATACGGAATTTTCCTGGCGTCGGGGACCAGGCGATAGAGGTGCCAAGCGGCCAGCTGCCGCACCGCCGGCTGGTCGTGCCGCAGATACTCGATCAACATCTCGTAGGTGTCCCGCTTGGCCCGGTCTTCGGCGGAGAAAGTATGCAGCAGCCGCAGCAGCGTATCTGCCTGGCTGTCGCTGTAACGCTTCTCCAGGAGAGCCTGCCGCAGCTTCTTGGCCTGCTCTTCCCGCCGGCCCAGCCAGTGACGCAGCGCCATCACCGCTGCCTCCCGCACGTCGGGGAACTTCTCGTCAGCCAGGGCGTCCAGTACCTCCGGCAGCGCGTCCACCGCCCCCAACGACAGGACGGCCAATTCACGGGTCATTGGCCGGGGCGAGCGCATGTCCTCGGCCAGGACGACATGGAGTGACGCAGCAGTGTTCAGGCGGTTGCTCAGCTCATTCAGTGCCTGTCGCATCGCCTCGTAGGTTTTCTGGGCCGCCTGCTGCTGCGGGACCGGTAGTTTCTGCCATTGCCACGTCGCCGGCAGGGTCTTATGCCAGAGCGGTGCCACTTCATCGGGGAGCGGCTGCGGTCCCGGGGCGCTGGGCCCGTGGTTGGCCCAGGTGTACAGGGCGGGCCCCGGCGGTGCTTGCAGGGCAAACTGCTGAACGCCGACCCGCAGCTGGGCCTGCCCCTTCAGGACGACCAGGCCGACGAAGAGGAGCGGACCTCCTTCCAGGCCGCCTTCCCGCCCGAGCAGCTCCAGACCGACTTCGCTCTGGCTGTCGGCCAGGGTCAGGTCCCATGTCTGATCGGCGAATTGGACCTGGACCTGGGCCGGGCCATTCTTGCGGTTAGTGATCGCCACCCGGCCGCGGTCCAGCGTGAAGCTGAGGTCGGTCCCGGCCGGCGGCGGGTGCAGCACGATGGCACTTTCGAGGATCGGCCAGGCCAGCTGCTCTTGCACATTGCCCCACAGGGTCAACTGGACGCCGCTGTCCAGGGCCAGTTCACTCCGGTAGCCGGGCAGGCAAACCAGCAGATCGTCGGTTTGCACGTGGCCCTGCGGCTGTACCCGCTCCCAGGGTCTCTTCCCCTCCGCCCGCCGGACCACGACGCCGACCGGCTGCGAGGCCGGCTCAAACTTCCCCACGATGCGGCGCTCGACCGTCGGCGGGACGGGGGATGGTTTCACCGCGGGCGGCTTGACCTCCGGGGGGGCGACCTCCGGCGGCTTCGCCTCGGGCGGCTTGGTGTCCAGCGGGGTCGGGTCCGGAGGCTTGACCTCCAGGGGTTTCGCGTCCGGCGGCTTGACAAGTGGCTCGGGTCCTTCGACAACCCCGTTCGGACCGGGCGGCGGAGGCTCCGTCTCCCGGCTCAGCAGGATGGCGGTCAGGGCGACAACCAAGACGAAAGCGGCGATCACTCCCCCGGTTACCAGGACATTTTCGATCCGCCATTTCATCCGGCGGGGTGCCAGAATCTCGGCCGGTCCGTCCGGCCCTTCGGGGGCGCCAATGGTATCGATCTCTAGTACCTGCATGCGGGGGCCGTTGTGGCCGAGCTGGATCAGGTCGCCCACGTGCAGGCGGGCCGCCTTC
>DATLYH010000021.1:0-2660 GCA_035575035.1 Gemmataceae bacterium | reverse complement strand
CGAAAGGGTCGGCCAATGGTCAAAGCCTAATCATCACGGACAGAAGCGCTCCCTTCGCCAACGCCCAACCGGGGGTTCGCCGGGGGGTCGGACTCTCATCAACTTCTCACCGCCTTCTCATCATCCTTCCGATAAGCTTCTCCTTAGCCGACTTGCGACCGGTAGTTTCGGCCGGCCGGCAATTCGGTACAGAGCTTGCTAGAGAGAGGATGGTTACCCTCTGCTCCCGTCCCGGCAAAGTACCTACCCATTCATTGCCAGAGGCCGAAGGGAGCGGCTAACGGTTGTTAGCCTGAGGGAGTCGGAACGCCGGGCGGGTGGGGTGCAGTAAAGATCCCCCCTCTTCTGCCCCTACCCGCCGGTTCCCTCCTCGCCAGAGGGGAGGATGGGGGGATGTTCGAGGAACAGCGAAGCCAGGGCCCGGCTGCCACGGGCGCAGGAGATCGTTATGGAGAAAGCTCGCACCGTCGCCCTCTCATCGCTGGGAGGGGCCATCTGCGGCGGGTTCATCGGCATTTTCCTCGGCGCCCTCATCGGTGCCGTCTACGGGGCCTTTCAGGGAAACGTCTCCCTCGGTCTGGATGGCGCTATCCTGGGCGGCCTGTTGCTGACGGTCGCGGGGGGCGTTTATGGGACCGTCCTTGGCCTTGCTGAGGAGGTTTCCCTGCCTCGGGGCCGTCGGGAGCGCGAAGTCGTCGGCGAGATGGCCCATCGCGGACCCGGCAGTTCGTAACTCTCCCCCTTGCAGCCGGTGTACGTTTGGCGAGTGACGCAGGGCGAAGGGTGAGTCCAAACGCCACGCACCATGCGATGCTCGCCCTTGGCCGGGGGCCACGCACCGTGCGCTTGTCTCCTACAATCCCCTCCATCATCCGTAGCGGCGCTGGCGAAGGAATGATTTGCTCAGCGATTGAGCGGGGGCTCCCTCACCCTACCCTCTCTCCCATCCGATGGGGGAGAGGGTAGGGTGAGGGGGGCCTTGGGCTGGCGGTTAGCAACCGGCCTGTCCCTGCGAGCGCGCCGCGACGGGTACTTGCTGCGACGGGGTGCGGACCAGGAAGGCGCCTCACCACTCCAGATAGGCGATCAGGGAAGCGCCCGCCAGGATCAAGGCGCCCGCGGCCAGCCGACGGGGGAAGTCCGGCTCGCCGAAGAATACCCGCCCGCCGATGATCGAGAAGAGCAGCGATAACCGCATCACCCCGACCACATAAGGGGCCTGGGCGAATTGCAGCGCGTACAGCTTGCACACCATGAACGCGATCTCGAGCAGGCCGCGGGCCAGCAGGCCCAGCCGGTGGGACCGCAGCGCCTCGAGCCGATCCTTCCGCCGCACGACCAGGGGGAACAGAAACAGCGCCGATAGCAGCGTCATACTGAAGCCGGCGAGGACAGGTCTGCCCTCCTTGACGGCCAGCCGGTCGAAGCAGGAGTTGAGGCTGAAGAAGAACGACGCGCCCAGCGCCAGCAGGATTCCTCGCTGCTGCCCCGTCCCGTGGGCGACAGCCGGGCGGTAGACCATCGCCAGGCTGCCCGCCACCACCAGCAGCACAGCGGCCGCGCCCAGCGGTGACGGCATATCCCCCGTGATTAACGGCGACGTGACCAGCAGGAAGACCGGCGAGATGGAGAAGACCATGGAGACCACGGAGATGTCGCCGTGGGTGAAGGCGTGCATCTTCATCCCCTCGGCAAAGGTGTCGGTGACGCTGCGCAACAAGACCAGCACCAGAAAGGTCCGGGACAGCGTCAGCGTCTCCTCGCCGAGCAGCACCTGAGCCGCCAGCAAGACCACGTAATACGGCAAAGCGTAGGAGAAGGAAGCATAGGTCGAGGTGGTCCCGTCCAGTCCGAAGGAGAGCTTCTTGCTCAACAGGTCCTTCGAGGAGGAAAAAACCGCGCTCAAGACCGCAGCGAATAATCCCATGGCCGACTGCCTGTCAACTCCTTGCCGAGGCGTTCCGACCCGTCTGCCCCCGAGGGGCGGGGAACATTCTATGAGATGGGGAACGTACCAGGCACACGCCGTGTGCCGTCTACACGGCTGGCATGCGGAGTTTGCCGGCTACTTTGTCCACGGCGGCAAAGGGAAGGATCGCTATAATCACTCCATCCCGACCTGCACCACCTTTGCAAGGAGTCCTACCATGCCGCATCGCACTACCCGCCGCCGTTTCCTCCAGACTGCCGCCGGCGTCATCGGTTTCTGGGGTGGCTTGTCGCGGGCGTCCGATCGGAAGGCCGCCAACGACAAATTGAACCTGGGCATCATCGGCGTGGCCGGCCGCGGTGCCGCTAACCTGGAGGCCGTTTCCAGCGAGGCAATCGTGGCGCTGTGCGACGTGGACGAAAATTACCTCGGCTCCGTCCGGCAGCGCTTCCCTCACGCCCAGGTTTACACCGATTTCCGCCGCCTGCTCGACCAGAAGGGGCTGGATGCCGTTGTCATCTCCACGCCTGATCACACCCATGCACCGGCCACGGTGATGGCGCTCAAGGCGGGGCTGCATGTCTACTGCGAGAAGCCGCTGACGCACACGGTCCACGAAGCCCGCGTGGTCGCCGAGACCGCCGCCAAGCAAAAGCGCGTCACCCAGATGGGCACCCAGATCCACGCCGGCAGCAATTACCGCCGCGTCGTCGAGCTGATCCAGGCCGGT
>DATLYH010000020.1:0-5473 GCA_035575035.1 Gemmataceae bacterium | reverse complement strand
CTTCTTCACCGCCGGCAGCGCCGCCATGGAATGGTTCCGCGACGCTCCCGTACTGCGGGAGGGCTTCGAGCACTTCGAATACACCGGGACCGCTGCCCGCCAACAGAACGAGGCTCTGATCCGTTTGGTCGAGCGCCAGGCGGGACGCCGGCCCTGTTTCCTCTTTGTCAACTATGGCGAGACGCACAGTCCTTTCCGCTACGAGGGCATGCCGCCGACCGACCCTGCGGTGGATCGCCGCTTCAGCAAGCGCCGGCTCTTCAACCAGAGCGGCCTGCGCAAGGATGACTGGACCTTCGATGAGGAGGGCTTCGCCCGGCAGGTGGCGTGCGCGGAATACCTGGATGCCCGCACGGGGGAGTTGATTGACCTGATGCGCCGCCGGGGCCGACCGACTACGGTGGTGGTCTGCGGCGATCACGGCGAGTGCTTCGGCGAGCACGGCATGTACGGCCACGGCTTCCATCATGAGAAGGTGATGGAGGTGCCGATGCTGATCTTCCGTCTGAACGCCCCGCCTCATCCGCCGCCCGAGCCCAGCGTCATTGCCCCGAAAGGCGATCCGGCCGCAGCCTGAAGGCGGGCGGATCAAGGCCGGCCCCAGATCATTAATCCCCGATCGAGACAGCGCTACGGCCGACTGCCGGCGCCTGGGGGCTGATGCACCCGATACACCCGGTAAGCCTCATCGGCGTGGACCAACTCCAGGGCGCCGCTGCGGATGGCGAGTTTTGCCGGGACCACCACATGGGTGATTCCCTCGCCCGCCAGCTCGGACGGGACGGCCGGATCGTCGGCCGTCAATCGCTTGTAAATGTCCTGGGTCCACTCCAGCCGGCGATGCCACTCGAGCACCTCGACATCCTTGTACGGGATCGATTTGAAGTCCACGTAGATCGGGACGCCGGTGGCGAGGCGGAATCGCTGCAAGTCCACCGAGATGAGCTGATGGCCGGTGTCGCGCCGCAGCGGCGGCAGGAAACTGGTGGAGATGGAGCCGCGCCGGCCTGCACCCAACCGGGGCACCTCCACGGGCAAAAGGTAGGTCTGCCCTGCCGCCTTGTGCTGGCGCGCGAACTCTAGCAGGGGCAACTCGGCGGGGTCGGTGTAGTAAGCGAGGCCGAGATAGTTGATGGCCAGCCCCCCGGCCGCGAATGCAGCGAGGACCGTCCCGCAGGCCGCCCCGATGACCCGGCGCTCTGCCGGCGGCCGAGCCTCCAACCAAGGAGACAACCCGCCGACCAGCCGGCCCAGGACAACAGCCGTGGCCGCGGGGATCAGCACGGCGGAGATGCGCCAGGGAAACAACAGGGCCAGCGTGTTGCTGCCGGTGGCGAGTTGCACCAGCGTGAGCAGGAGTGCCAGCAGCGACGGGATCAACAGAACCGGGAAGAGTCGGGTCCCCCAAGCCAGGGAAACGGCGGCCCCCAGCCACGCTAGCTGCAAGGCGGCAACACCATCAAACCAGCGGGCCGGGACGGCGTGATGCGGGATGCGGAAATGGGCCAGGAGCCACTGTGCCTGGGCGAACTCCTCGGCCGACGACGGGGCGAAGACCACCAGCAGAAAGAGCACCACGGGCGAGACGAGCAGCAGGGCCAGCGTCCCGGTGATCAATGCCTCGCGGGGCCGCCTTTCCCAGAAGAGGATGGCCATGTAAGAGGCGACCAGGAGCGCGGCCCCGAGAAGGTAAGTGGAGTGGACGACCGCCCCGAGGGAGGCCCAGGCCGCGGCCGCCCGGGGCCGGTCGCGCAGGAAAGCGTGGATTGACGCCAGCAGGAAGACGCCGAAGACGGACGGTTGCAGGCCGAAGCCGAGGATGTATTGCCCCGCCAACCCCGCCTGAAAGTACCAGGGATAATCCACTCCCACCAGCCGCACAGAGGCCCAGCGCGCCAGGCCCGCGTGGATGCCGACGAGGAGGACCGCCAGGCACCACCACGCCAGCCGCCCGCCTCGGGCAATGAAGTCAGCGATCCCGATCAGGCTGTAAAAGTAGAGTCCCAGCAGGAGCAGGAAGTAGGCATAGAAGAAATATTCGTGGAGGTAGCGCTCCGTGAGGGCAACCCCCGCGCTGAAGACCGGCGTGGGGTCAAGGGTGTTGGCCAGCCAGTCTTCATGGAGAAAACCCCGGCCGGCCCGGGCGAGCCCGTGGAGGAAGTACTGGTTCTGGTTGGAGTAGTACAGGGGCGCCTGGGTGTAGGCGATGCCGAAGACGACGACCCCGAGCAGGAAGACAACCGCATCCCTCAGGCTTCGGGAGCGCCACGGAGTCGGCAGGATTGTGTGACTGACTTCTTGCATGGGGGATTGCAGCCGAGGAAGGGCCGGCGAGTTCTTGTCCTCCGCGGCCGGCTCCAACACCGACCGTTAACCTTACTTCAGGAAGATTAGCAGACACAGCGGGCCTCACCAAGCCGGTTGGCCGGAATCATTTTCCGCGAACCCCTTGTCGAGCCCGCGCATCTGTTGAGGTAGAAACGCCGCGCGATGGCCGAGTGGCGGAAGCGGTAGACGCGCTCCTCTTAAAAGGGAGTGTTCCTGGTAACATGCCGGTTCGAGTCCGGCCTCGGCTACTGTGGCCCGACAGGCGAGGGCCCGACCGATGTGTCGGGCTCAGGTCGGTTCGATCCCTATGGCACACAAGCCCGGAGCGTCAGCGACGGGTGACGTTCTTCCGAGCCCGGAGCGTCAGCGACGGGTAACGTTCTTCCGAGCCCGGAGCGTCAGCGACGGGGAAGACGAGCCGACGGCAGGAGCATACAAACGCCAGCCTTGGGGACTGGAGACGTTGACCATCGCTCCCGCGACTCGCACGGCCCGATTACCCCGGTGGTGAAACGGAGATCACACGATCCCGCGAAGGTCGAGTTCTGGGTTCAACTCCCGGCTGGGGTGCTGGACTGGTTGCTGTGAAGGGACCACTTCACGGGTTGATGTCGCTTGGTGCGGCCGCAAGGTGCCGCCAACCCGTCCGCGCGCGACAGCGGCTTGCAGGTGCCCCTCCAACTACCAGTCTTTTCTATCTTCGGGGTGTGACGGACGCACGCGGCCCTCCGAAGGCCGAGGACCAGGTTCGACTCCTGGCGGGGATACTTGCCGGGCGGCCCGTGAGGGGTCAGGGGCTGCCTTTTTCTTGCGCGCTCGGGACCGCGAAGTAGCCACCCCGGTCGGCGCTGCTCCAGTTGCGCTCGGCCCGCACCTGCGTAACGCATCATCACCAAGCCAACAGAGTCCGGTCCAGGAGACATGGGAACCTCCCCCGGCCTCAGCGCTTGATCGCCTTCGGCGGCGGCTCCGGCGCGAACGGCCAGTCGGTCGGCTTGTACTTGATATCCAGGTGCGGCGTTTCGATGCGGCGGTGCTTCTCGTGGCGGCTGGTCATCACCGCATCCAGCACGCCGGTGGTCAGCAGGGTCCGCTCGACCGGGTAGACAGCGTGGCCGGTCTGGACGGTGGACTCGATTGCCTTGACCAGGTAAATGAAATGGCCGAACGGGTCGGGCTGCTGCAAGTAGAAGTGGGCGGCCTGCGGCTTCTCCTCTCCCTTGAGCCGGCCGGCAAAGCAGAAGGCGCCGCCATCCCCCTCAAAGACGTAACCATTCATCATTGCCACCGCCGCCTGGAGCCCGTCGCGGTACTCGATTAGAAAGACGCCGGCCTCGCGGTGCTTGGCGGTCAGCTCGCGGTAGTCCCCCTTGGCTTTGGCCGGCACGCGCTCTAGGGCCGCCTCCAGGAGTTCCTTCGACCAGCGGCCCTCATCCATTGCCTTCCACATTGCTTCGCCTTGCAGGCACTGCACCGCTTTGACCCCCGTCTCGCCCCCCTTGCGCCGCTCGACCATGCACTGCAAGGTCTCCAGCGCGTGAAAGCCGTAACTCTCCAGACCGCCGTAGCCAATCGCCACCGCCCCGACCAGCTCACAGTTCCGAGGCAGCTGCAAGGGCGGCCGGCGCCAGGTCAACGGCAGCGACGAGCCGGCCAGGAACGGCACGTGCAGCTCGCGGGCCCGGTCATACATCCACTTGGCGTCTTCCCAGGTCGCAGCCAGGTGCTTGTCGTTGAAGACCGGCACCGACTTCTTGCACTTCTCGAAGGTCCGGGTGATCTCCTCGAAGAACCGACGGCGCGGGTAGAGCTTCTGTCCCTTCTCGTTGGTCGGATAGTTGCCGTGCTCGCCGATGGAGAGCACGCCGTCCACGGCCAACTCCTTGCCGCCCAGGGTCAGGGCACCCTCGATGGTGTCGTAAATGGTGAAGTGGTGCTTCCGAGCCAGGTCCCGGCTCATGTCGTTCTTGGGGAACTGATCGACGTACATCGAGACGACGCGCAGGTTGGGCTTCTCCTTGCCGTCGTAGTAGTAGCCTTCGAGGATCTTGCCGACGATGACATCGGCATGCGAGTTCCGGCGATACTCGGTGATGATCGCGGCGACCTTCTTTGGTTCGGCCATGACTTTCCTCCGGGTGAGAGCCCGACCTCCCCACCTACCCTTGGTCCGCAAGGCACACTGCACGGGCCGTCTCTAAACACCGGGACGTGGCAGCTGGAGTGAGCGGCCGGTGTCCGCCGGCCGGTTCTGGCGAGCGGCCGGTGTCCGCCGGCCGGTCGAGGCGCTAAGGGGTACATCGGCCCGCTCACGCTGGCCGCTTGCGTGGGCGGGAAATCAGTATCCCAAGCAGTGAGGCCTCACTGCGCTCCGAGCCTGAGCTTGGGGTGAAACAACCGAACCGTATTACCTGTGACCTTGGAAGCCCCTGGTCGGCTAGAAGGCGCGAGATGACCCAACAACAAAGGCTCCTGATCTTTCGGGAGCCCTGCCTCAGTGGAGCCGACGGGGATCGAACCCGTAACCTCCAGATTGCGGATCTGGCGCTCTCCCAGTTGAGCTACGGCCCCAAACTGATTGCTTCCATGCGGCCACGGCGTGTTAGCCGTGGAAACCCCTAAATACTGGGGACAAACATCGCGCCCCAATCTCCCATCAGGTACAATTACTATCCTTAACACAGTGACCGAGGCCGTCGGGCACCCCGGCCGGTGAACACCGTGACCGTAGGTTAAGGGGTCGTCACGATGCCTGACATTCTATCGCGCCTACCCCCTCGAGCAAGCCCTATCCCGAGTTCCCGCTCACCGCCCATCCCGCCGGCCAATGGTGCAAGAACATCCGGTCGCGGAAGCGGCCCTTCTGACGCTGCTCCGCGATCCGCTCTTGCGCGAGACTCGCTTCACGGTCACCGAGACGGCGACGGGGCAGGAGCGGACGCGGACCTTGTCCTTGGGGTATGGTGCCGACGGCATTCGGGGCACGGCCGACGACCCGCCGGCCGGTGCCTGGACGGAGCGGACGGTGTATGATAACCGGGAGCGGCCGACGCTGCACATCTCCTTCGAGGGGGTGGTCACCGAGTTCCGGTATTATCCCCAGAGCGGCCAACTGAGCCAGCAACGGTTCTTTGACAACCTGACC
>DATLYH010000019.1:0-18286 GCA_035575035.1 Gemmataceae bacterium | reverse complement strand
TCGGGAGACCGGGCCACAACTGGGTGGGGGTGAGGGGGCTCGCGGCGCCCTGTTGTGGCTTGGTCTCCGGACCAAGCCACCACCCGGGGCCCGGTCGGGAGACCGGGCCACAACTGGGTGGGGGTGAGGGGGCTCGCGGCTAACCCCAGCAGGTGCGCCGTCACGGCTCGCCCTGTCTCTTCCACCAGTCCTTCCAGGCATCGGCCGTGGCATAGTCCTGGCCGGTCAGGCGGCGGAGCCCGTCCTGGGCAGTCTGGGCTACCCGCGGCTCCGGGTCTTCTACCAGGACCATCAGGTCCGGCAGAAGTTTCCGCTCATCCTTCTGGACGCCAGCCAACACGGCCGCCCGGCGGACCTCTACGTCTTCATCCTGAAGCTTATCGCGCAGCGTGGCCGTTGTCATGCGGGTCAGGCGCTCGACCAGGACGGCGCGGGCTCTTTCCTGAAACGGGCCGTCCAGCCGGGGAATGGCGGCCGCCAGCGCCTGGGTGTAGGCAACTCCCTTGCCGTCGCGCAGGCGCATCAACAGCTGCTCGCGCCGTTGAGCCGGCGCCCGGATTAGCTCCTCACTCAGCCGGGCTGCCTGGACTTCCAGGTCTGCGGTAGGGAAGAGCCGTTGCCAGGCCTCGGTCGTGGGGCCGGCGTCTTGACCAGTCAGTTCACGCAGAGCGAAAAGCACGGCGTCGCGCTGCGGATAGCTGACGTTCGGGTCGTGCCGCGCCTTCAAGGAACTGACCTCCTCGGGGGTGGCTGTGCGGACGCGGACGAGGTAATCAAAGCGGACGCCCGGCGACGGCGGGCCAACCGGCTGAAGGATGGGAAGCTGTACCGAGAAATCCTGGCGCAGGTAGGTCACGTCCCCCCGGATCAAGAGCGGTACCAACACCGGGGACCCGCCGGCGGCGGTGCGGCGACTACCTCCGCTGCGGCGGCCCCCTCCTCCCCCGTAACTGTGAGAGCCAGGAGTACCCTGAAGCCGCTGGACCGCCGACTGCATGCCGGTGGACGCCGGCACCCGCACCACGGGATCAAGTCCCAGGACCGGCTCGTTCCCGGTCACCGCCGGCGGATGACAGAGCAGGCAGTTGTTCAGGTGGTTGACCCGCACCACCTCGCGCACCACGTGATAGCCGCCGGCCGGCATTGCTCCGGCTGGGTCGGGCTGTTTCAGAAGCGTCACCAATTGCGGCACGGCTTCGCGATCGCGGAGCGCTACCAAGGCCTCGGCGGCGTGAGCGGCGGCGGGGGCCCAGGGATAGCGCAGGCCGTAAAAGAACACGGGTCGAGCGTCCCCGAGCGGCCGTCGTGCCAGCGCTTCGATGGCTGCCTCACGGACCTCGGAGGCGAGGTCGAAGACGGCCCGCTGGGCCAGCGCCGCCGTGGAAGCCGGGCCGTCGATCTCGGCGAGTAGTTCGACCAGCATCAGGCGAAGGGGGGGATCCTCGTGCATCAGGAGCTGGAGCAGAGTGGGAATGGCCTCGGGCCGCAGCCACTCAGGCCGCTGGCCGCGCATCTCCACGCGCATTCGTTCGTGGAGCACCACAGGGGAAGGCCGGTTGCCGTTGGGGTCCCTCGGGACCGCCGCTTGCAAATAGACACGGAGCTTTTGCGAGAGTTGCTGCAAGGTCACTGCCGCCGGCAAATCGATCCGGCAGGCGCTGCCCGCCCGCAGGGGCAGCCCTTTAAGGTCGGGGCGAACCTGGAGGAGTTGGAGAGGCTCCGGGCTGGTGCCGCCGCTGACCCTGGCATGGTTGCGATAGGCCTCCAACAAGGCCGGCACGGAGCCGAGCGTGATCCCGATCTCCGGCGCTCGAGCGAGCCCCTGGCGGAGTTGGTCCTCCGTCAGGGGTTGGATTCGCTTGATGAGCGGCGCTTCGGCCGCGCCGGCCGGCTGGAGGACCGGGACAGCGGCCGGCTGCTCCCGGGGCTTTTCCAACGTCGGCGGTTCTTCCTCCATCTCTTGCGTCAGCCGGATACCGGCAAGGACCAGCAGCTTCCCCCGCAGCTCATGCGACTGCGAGATATCGACCGGCTGGACGTCGCTCTTGGCCGGCGGGATCTCGGATGCGGCGGTCGGTCCAAGAAGGATCGCCTCAACGACCGTCTCGCCGGCATCGGGCACCGGCCTGCGGAGCCAGGCCTTGCTTGCAACGAAGCCGCCGGCCCCGAGCACGACCAGCAGCGCGACGGCCACGGCCCAGCGCCGGACTGACCGTTGGCGCCGGACCAAGGGTGGATTTGGAAGAGGGACGATCTGGGGTCCCGGCGGCGTCGGCCCGGGCGGGGCGGGCGGCGGCGGGCTCGCGACGATCGGTGCCGGCGGTGCCGGAGCATGGGCCAGCATCTCGCGCACCGCGTCCGGGTCGGAGGCGGACGGCACGATCATCTCGCCGTGGCAAATTGGACAGATGAAGGGGTTGCCCGATTGGCGGACATCGGCGGACTGCGGCTTCCGGCAGCGCCGGCATTTGAAGTAGAGCAGCATGACGAGGCCCTCACGGGCGACCTTGCGGTCAACAGGACAGGAGGTGCGTCCTGGAAAGGAGATGGGCGGCCCGATGTTTCCCGACGATGGCTCAGTCCATTCAAGGAACACCAGCATAAGATCGTGGGGAAACGCTTGTCAAGCGCCTGGTCCGGCTTGGCAAGTCCTGCGGCAGGGCGCGCCTTTTCGTGCTAGGCTTCTGCTGAGCGACACTCGCTCTCGGGTGCCGGGTCAAGCGCCGTCGGTGGGCAAGACAGATGGGCCATCCGTCCGACCACCTTGTTTGATCCGACACGGTTAACACGAGGTTCATCAAGCGAAACGCCAAACCCGTCGCGAGGCGGGGACGGAAAGCCAACGGGCCTCCCCAAGTCTGGATCAGGGAGGTCGCCAGGCTGCCGAAAGGATGACACCTTATGCGCAGGGCCTGCATGCTCGCGGCAACGGCCGCCCTGGTGGCGGCGTTCGGCGGGGTCGGAACAGAGGCCAAGGCTCAGTTCTCCCGGGAAACGCCCATCGTCCAGGCTGTCCGCAAGACTCAGGGGGCGGTTGTCTCCCTCAGGGTCGAGAAGAAGGGGGTCTATGGCCGCAAGGAGAGCGTCGGCAGCGGGGTGATCGTGGATGAGCGCGGCTACGTGGTGACCAACCGCCATGTCATCGCCTCGGCCGATCAGATCATTGTCCGCCTCTTGGACGGGACCGACCTCCGCGCCCGGGTGGTGGCTGAGGATCCCGGCCACGACCTGGCCATCCTGCGGGTCCAGGCCGGCCGACGGCTGCAAGCCCTGCCGTTGGGGCCGGCCAGCGACCTGATGGTGGGCGAGACGGTGATCGCTATCGGCCACCCCTTCGGCTACACCAATACCGTCTCCACCGGAATCATCAGCGCGCTGGGGCGCGAGGTGACACTGCCCAGCGGAGAGTTGCTAGGCAACCTCATTCAGATCAACGCCAGCATCAACCCCGGCAACTCGGGCGGCCCGTTATTCAACATCAACGGCGAGCTGATCGGCATCAACGTGGCCCTGCGCGAGAATGCCCAGGGAATCGCCTTCGCCATCAACGCAGACACGGTGCAGCAGGTGCTTAGCCGGCACCTCAGCGCGGTCAACCTGGCGAAGGTGGTCCACGGGCTACGCTGCGTCGAGACAGTCGTGCCGGAGGGGGCGGCCCGGCAGCAGGTGATGGTCCGGGAGCTGGTCAACCCCACCGCTGCGTCGGCTGGGCTGAAGCCCGGTGATCACATCCTGCGCGTCGGCGACCTACCGGTATCGAACCGCTTCGACGTGGAGCGGGCCTTGTGGGAATGCAAGGCCGGCGATAAGGTTCCGCTGACCGTCGCCCGGCAAGGGAAAGTGATCACGGTCGATCTGACACTGGCGGCGGCATCCGAGGACCCGGGCCGGGAACGCTAGTCAAGGATCTGAGCCGGGAGCGTGGCGCCGGCCGCCGGCCCGGCGGCCCCACCGAGCGGAGATTCGATTGCGGGCGTTTCTCGGCGCTGCATCAATCCACGTAGGGATCGGCCCCGAGATCCTTAAGGATCTCGCGGCGATTCCGCTCGTAGACCATCAGGTCGATGCGCTGCCGGCGGTGGCGGCGCTCCAGCCGGCGCTGGGCTTTCAAAAACAGCCGCGCGTAGCGCTGCCAGTCGATGGGGTCGTTGACGTGCCGCTGGCCGAATTCCTTCAACTCCTCTTGCTGATCGGGCCCCAGTCCTTCCAGCAACTCGTCCTCCAGTGACAGGAAAAACTGGGCGCTGCCGGGGTCGCCCTGCCGGCCGGCCCGGCCGGCCAGCTGGCGGTCGATGCGGCGGGCGTCGTGCCGTTCGGTGCCGAGCACATGCAGGCCGCCCGCCTCGGCCACGCCCGGTCCCAGCTTGATGTCGGTGCCGCGACCGGCCATGTTGGTGGCGATGGTCACCTTGCCCGGTTGGCCCGCCTGGGCCACGATCTGGGCCTCCTTCTCCAGTTGGCGGGCGTTCAACACCTGGTGCTCAATGCCGAGCTTCTTCAGACGCAGGCTGAGCTTCTCCGACTTCTCCACCGAGCGCGTACCGATCAGCACCGGCCGGCCCTGGGCCTTGAGGCGCTGGATCTCCTCCACGACGGCGTCGAACTTGGCCTCCTCGGTTGGGAAGATGCGGTCGGGCCACTGCTGACGGATCACCGGCCGGTTGGTTGGCACGCAGACCACCCAGAGTTTGTAGACACGGCGCAGCTCCCACCAGTTCTGGGCCGCCGTGCCAGTCATCCCCGCCAGCTTCTTGTACAGCCGGAAGTAGCTCTGGTAAGTGATCTGGGCGGCGTGGTCGGAGGCGACGGTGATCGGCACCCCTTCCTTGGCTTCCACCGCCTGGTGCAGCCCATCGCGCCAGTGGCGGTCGGGCTGGGGCCGGCCGGTCCCCTCGTCCACAATGACAATCTTGTCCTTGTGGATCATGTAGTGCTGATCGAGCCGGAAGCGGTAGTGGGCGTGCAGCGCCCGCTCCACGTGCTCTTGCAGTTTGTCCATGGCATGGGAGTGTGGCCCGGTCGGCGGGTTGGACCAGCGGACCATCTGCCGGCCTTCCTCGGTCAGCTCCAGTTTCTGCTTCTTCTCGTCCAGGAGGAAGTGCCGGTCGCGCTTCATGCTGCGGGCAAGCTTGTCGGCCCACTGGTAGACGATGCACTCCTCGGGGGTAGCCGGCCGGGTGGGGTTGCTGATGATCAGCGGGGTGCGGGCCTCGTCGATGAAGATGTTGTCGGCTTCATCCACCAGGGCGAAGTTGTGCTCGCGCTGCACCCGGGGGTCGAGGGGCTGGGCGTACGGGCCGTTGGCCGTCCAGGGGAGCCAGAACGGCGTGGCCCGGCCCATGGCGCCGGCGATCTTGAGCCGATCGCGGAGGAAATCGAAGCCAAACTCGCTGGCAGTGCCGTAGGTGATATCGCAGCGGTAAGCCTGGGCGCGATCGGTGTCGCTCATCTGCTGTTGCAGCACGCCGACGCTCAGGCCCAGGGCGCGGTAGACCGGCCCCATCCACTCGGCGTCGCGGCGGGCGAGGTAGTCGTTGACGGTGGTGACATGGACCCCTTTACCGGTCAGCGCGTTCAGGGCCGCGGGCAGGACAGCGACCAGGGTCTTGCCCTCGCCAGTGGCCAGCTCGGCCAGGCCCCCCTGGTGGAGGACGACACCGGCGACCAGCTGCACGTCGAAGGGGCGCATCTTCAACAGCCGGGCGCAGGCGACACAGCCCAGACCGAACAGTTCAGGCAGCAGCCGATCAAGCGATTCGCCGCCGCGGGCCCGGCTGCGGAGTTGCAACGCCACCCGCTTCATGTCCTCGTCGCTGATCCGGCTGAACTGGCGCTCCCAGTGGCGGATAGAGTCCACGAGCAAGGCGGCCCGGGCCAGCCGCCGTTGCCAGGGGAGCCCGAGCAGGGCCAGCAGCCGATTGCGCCAGCGGGGGCCAAGCCGGCTCCGCGCGGGCTGCGCGGCAACAACATCCGGCGGCGCGGTCACTTCAACTCGTTCATCCGTCACAGTGTTCACAACGCGATCCCCGCAGTATCAGGATCATCTAGAACATTCTACCCACTAATACTGCCCCCCGCAAATTATCCGGACCCCATCAACAGCAACTTATGCCGGGAATAGGACTTGAAGAGGCCCTGTTCGGCGAGGCTGAACCTGCACGGCCGTGGCTTGGTCTGGAGAGGATGGGACGGTCGCCGGTCTGGACCCCGACAAGGCCAAGGGCCGCTCCGATGACGACCTGTTGATTGGCAGGGCGGCCTATGACGGTTGATGATCCTGCAACTCGACTCATTCCCCCGGCGGGGGGACCTTGCCGGCTCAGGACGTCATCACCACCAGGGCGACGCCCAGGTAAAGGAACAGCCCGATAGTGAAGATGGCCATCATCAGGCCGACGACGGCCATGCCGGCCTTGCGGTCGTCGGCCTGAAGCGCCTCCCATTCGACGGCGGAGAAATACGGCTGGCCGGCGGCTGGTGCGTGCTCGTGTCCCGGGGAAGCGGCGTGCGTCATAGGCGTTGGTGTCCTTTCTACAGGTGCGGGCGCCGCGGTCAGGGCGCCGGCCGGTTCAGTACGTGTCTCTAGAGATATAGTGATCGGTCCCGGGTCTGGTCAAGTAATACCCGTTCACGGTGATTTGCTGTCGGTCCCGTCGCTGGCGCTCCGGGCTTGTCGATCCCATCGCTGGCGCTCCGGGCTTGTAAATCAATGCCGGATATCTGACCGCTCTGGACAGTCCGGCCCGCGGTTCGGTAGAGTGACGGCACCGGCACCCTGGGCAGCCTTTCGCCCGGGCCGCTGGCCCGGCGGCCGGCGCCACGTCGGGAATTGGCCCTTCATCCGGCGGCCTTCATCCATGACCTGGTTGTCGGACCTTAACCTCATTCGCTTCTTCGACTTCTATCTGGCCCTGGCCTTCCTGCTCAGCACCGCCCTGCGCATCCGCCAGTACCGGACGGTCCTCGGCCTGCTCCGGGAGGTTTCGGGGCGCTGGCCGCGCCTGTTCGCGCTGGTCCGGCAACATCGCCACATCTTCCTGACCTGGGGCACTATCCTCCCCGCGCTGGTGGCGCTGGCCCTGCTAGTGATCCACTCGCTGGCCTGCCGGGTCGTCTGGCCGCAGGCCAACCTGACGCTCGGACAGCTGCTTCAATCGTGGGGCGCCGCTGTCGTCGGCCTGACCGGCCTGGCCATGCTCGCCGTCGATGTCTACGGCATCTGGAATGTCGGCGAGCTGGATCGGGCAGAGCTGGAGAAGTATTTCGACCAGGCCGAGTACTGGCTCCGGTCGTGGACGGCGCCGGTGGTGCGTTTCTTTACCCTGGGTTACATCAATCCGCGGCAGATGGTGGCGGTCGAGGTCCGGGCGGCCCTGCTCAGCACCAGCCGGATGCTCAATACCGCCCTGTGGTGGGTGTCACTGCAAACCGGGCTGCGCATCGTTTTCGGCCTGTCGCTCTGGCTGACCTACGCGCTGCAAGGATGAGCGGCACCGGTCAGGGTTCCCGACAAGGTCGGTCTGCGATAGGATGCCCCCAGAGGGGAAAGAAAAACCCAGCGGAGGACGGGCGGATGGGGGACCAGCCGAGCCGGGCGGTACAAGACTACCTGAAGGCGATCCACAGCCTCGGCGGCGCCGAGGAAATGGTGTCGCCCTTGGCTATCGCCTCGCGCCTGGAGGTGCGCGCGCCGTCGGTCACGGGGATGCTCAAACGGCTGGCCGAGGCAGGCTGGATCACCTACGAATCCGGCCACGGCGCCCGGCTGACTGAGCGGGGCATCGCCGAGGCGCGGCGAGTTATCCGCCGGCACCGGCTGGTCGAGCTGTTCCTGACGCGCGTGCTCGGCCTGGACTGGAGCGAGGTAGACGCCGAGGCCGAAGCCCTCGAGCATGCCATCTCGCCCCGGCTGGAGCAAGCGCTGGCCAGCTACCTAGGCGAGCCGCTGGAAGACCCGCACGGCCATCCCATCCCGACGCGCGAGGGCCAACTCCTTGACCGCGACTTGCAGCCGTTGAACCAGTTCCAGACCGGCCAGCGTGTGATCATCCGCGAGGCCCAGGACGACGACCCCGCCCGCTTGCGCCGCTGGCAGGCCCTTGGCCTGACCCCGGGCGCCACCGTCCGCATCCGTAGCCATCGGCCGCTCGACGACCTGTTCGAAATCGAGGTAGGGGATCAGGTCATCCCCCTGGGCAGCGAGGGCCTGGCCGGCCTGCGCGGCGAGCTGGTGAGCGAGGAGTAGCCGCCGGGATGCACGGCTGCTTGCAGTCCCGACGCCGGGCCTAATCGACCGCCACCAGGGAGTCAGCAAGAGGGAATAGGAACCCCCTCTTGCCGACTTCCTACTCCCCATTCCTCCCTCCCTTCACGGCCGGCCTCCTGATGAAAAGGCCGAAACCCCTGGAATTTGCTGGCTTCTCCCCAAGGCGATGAGTAAATTATGAAAGCGGCAGAGCAGTTTGCTCCCGACACAGTCTAAGTACTCGCTTGTCTGTTTCGATTCCTTCATAACGGTCAGAAACGCCCAGGCCAATGGCGGCCTTCCGGGCACAAGGCAGTTCGGCGCCCGGGATGGCGGCCTTCCGAGGGTCGGCATGAAAGGCATCCCGACGTTGCGGTTCATCCTATCGGGGAACGCTGCCATGCACTTGCCGGTTCTGCGATTGATCCGCCTGCCGCTGTTGGGAATCGGACTGCTGTTGGCGGCGGCCGGCTGCAATCCCGGCAGCATAGCGGTCCCGAAGATCGAGCCGGGGCCCATGAGCGAACAGGCCCTCGCGGAATATGACGCCAACAACGACGGCTTCCTCGACAGCAAGGAATTGGAAAAATGCCCGGCGCTGAAGGGAAGCCTGAGGTCGATGGACGCCAACGGCGATGGGCGCCTCAGTGCGGAAGAGATTGCCAAACGGCTCCAGTATTACCTCGACAGCGGCGCGGGCCTGATCGGCAGCGTCTCCTGTCAGGTGCTGCTTGACGGCCGGCCGCTCCGTGACGCCACGGTCACCTTTGTCCCGGAAAAATTCATGGCCGCGGCGATTAAACCGGCTTCCGGCGTCAGCGATGGAAAGGGGGTTGTCGAACTCAAGACCGAGGGGTACGACCTCGCTGGAGTGCAGCCCGGTTTTTATCGAGTTGAAATATCGCAGAAAGATCCCTCGGGCCAGGAGAGATTGCCGGCGCGCTACAACAAGGAAACGGTGTTGGGGCAGGAGATAGGGCCTGCCCTGCGGGAAGACATCGTGTTCCGACTGAGCAGTCGGTGACGGCCGATGGAGGGGAGGAACCAACCCGGCTAACCGCCCCGGCCGGACCCAAGAGGGGCGGCCCTCATCTTTTTTTCATTGGGGAGGTAGAATCCATGAAGTGCTCACCATTCTTCCACGGTGCCCGAGGTGAGCCGGGCGAGCGTCGCGGCTTCACCTTGATCGAGCTGTTGGTGGTGATTGCCATCATCGCCATTCTGATTGCGCTGCTCTTGCCAGCGGTGCAGAAAGTCCGCGAGGCGGCCCAGCGCACCGAGTGCAGCAACAACCTCCGGCAGATCGGCCTGGCGGTGCACAATCACGAGAGCACCTACAAGTTCCTGCCGGGCGGGGGCTGGGGTTGGTTCTGGGTCGGCGAGCCGGACCGCGGCAGCGGCAAGAGCCAACCGGGCGGCTGGATCTATCAGCTGCTGTCCTTCATGGAGCAGGACAACATCCGGGCCATCGGCAAGGGCATCCAGCCGGACACGGCACGGTGGGCGGAGTTGCCTAAGATGGCCTCCACCCCCATCAAGACCATGAATTGTCCCACCCGCCGGGCCAGCGCCTCGTATGTGTGGGACCCGCCGAATCCCAACGACCGGTTCATCAACCTCCGGCCGAATACCCCCCTGAGTTTGATTTTTGCCCGCACCGACTACGCCGCCAACGCCGGCGCCGGCATGAAGCGGCTTCCCACCCCGGGACCCAAGTTCGAGCACGATGGCGGCCCGCCCAACCTGCAAGTGGGGGACACCACCTGGGATTGGGCAAGCCGGCAGCAGCAGTTCGACGGCATCATTGCTCCGGCCAGTGAGATCCGCATTATGGAAATCACCAACGGCACCAGCAACACCTTCTACGCCGGCGAAAAGTACCTCAATCCCGCCAACTACCGCACCGGCAAGGACCCAGGAGATAACGAGTGCATGTACAGCGGCATGAACAATGACATCTGCCGCAGTACCTTCAACCCGCCGGAACCGGATCGCCTCGGGAGGCAGTTGACCGATAAGTTCGGCGGTCCACACTCCGGCGGCGTGAACATGCTCTACTGCGACGGCTCGGTGCATGTGATTAGTTGGGGAGTAGACCCAATAGTGTTCCGCCGTCAGGGCAGCCGCGAGATCCCCAATTTCTAAAAGCGGTTGGCCCCTTTGTAGCCCCAATGGCTCGCACTGGGGCTCCGGTCAAGTGGCCAGGACGGGGTCTTCGCAGCCCCGGCGCCACATCTGACCGTGGCCCCGGCCACGCCGGACGGTTCAGCAACTCGGAGCGGGCCGCGGACGAAAGCATAAGACCCCGACCCACCGGGAAGAAGAGACCGGCTCCGTCCCATCAAGACGCGCTGGCTCCTTCTTCCCGGCTGTTTCGCCGCGGTTGTCGAAATCGCGCTCCGGCCGCACCGGATTCTGAGCAGACCTACCCCGGCCCGCCGACCACGTTGCCAGTCGGTCGCATCCTATCTTGCCAACTGCCAATCACTTGGCGCACAATCCTTGTTCCGCTTCCGCCTTGGCATGACGCTTGCCCACACTTCACCAACTCTCGATGGCGTAACGACGGGTTGAGCATTCGCCTCGAATGTCTCCCTTGTTCCGGAGCATCGGGGGACCGGGACTTTGCATATCCCGAGCGGATGAAGATACAACGTCTGAGGGTTGCTTTCCTTTCGTCGGAGGATGAGTAGATGGAGTCTGCGCTGTTTTTCCAGAAGGGGGCCGATCCAAGGGCAGGTCGGCGGTGGGGCCGGGACGGGTTCACCTTGATCGAGCTGTTGGTGGTGATTGCCATCATCGCCATCCTGATCGCACTGCTCTTGCCGGCGGTGCAGAAAGTCCGCGAGGCGGCCCAGCGCACCGAGTGCGTCAACAATCTCAAGCAAATCGGCCTGGCGGCCCACAACCATGAATCGACCTACGGGTTCCTGCCGGGCGGTGGCTGGGGGTGGAGTTGGGTCGGCGAGCCGGACCGCGGCAGCGGCAAGACCCAGCCGGGTGGCTGGGTCTACCAGCTCCTGCCTTACGTGGAGCAGGACGCGCTCCGCAGTCTGGGGAAGGGGCTGCCGCGGGCTCAGCAGCTTCAGATCAATGCCCAGGTAGTCGCCACCCGCGTCTCCCTGTTCAACTGTCCGAGCCGGCGCTTCCGGGGGCCGTTCCCCAATGGGGCCAACATCAGCTATCTCAATACCAACCCGGCAGCGCCGCCGCTGATGGCCCGCACCGATTACGCCGCCAACGCCGGCTCCCAGAACAAGAACGAGGACACTGGCGGCCCGAGCAGCCTGGCCGCGGGAGACGCCACCAACTGGCGCAGCGTCGGCAGCCAGTTTGACGGTATCGTCTTCCGGGGGAGCGAAACCCGCATCCTGGAGATAACCAACGGCACCAGCAATACCTACCTGGCGGGTGAAAAGTACCTCAACCCCACAAATTATTCCACCGGCACCGATCTGGGGGACAACGAGAACATGTACACCGGCATGAACAACGATGTCTGCCGGGTGACGGCCAACCCCCCGCTCCAGGACCGGCTCGGGGTGCAGGACACGCTCCGGTTCGGCGGCCCGCATTCGGGCGGGGTGAACATGCTGTATTGCGACGGCTCCGTGCATGTTGTCAGCTGGGGCGTGGACCCAGCCGTGCATCGGCGTGCCGGCGACCGCCGCTAGCGGGGGTACTCCTCTCCGGAGGAGACTGCCGTACCAAGGAAATCACATTGCCGGGGAGCAGGGAACCGGCCTGCCTCATACGAAGGCCCTGTTCCCTGCCCTCGGTCTTTTTTCTGCAAGTTCCATCCCGTCATCTCTTTGCAAAAATCCCCTTCTGTCCTACTTGACACGGCCTCCCGTGATGGTTATACCAGGTATGCCCAAATAATACCTTGTATGACCAGGAGGATCTTCCCATGCGTCCTCTCCTGCGGCGGGCATTTACTTTGATCGAGTTGTTGGTGGTGATTGCCATCATCGGCGTGTTGATTGCGCTGTTGCTGCCGGCGGTGCAGCGAGTCCGCGAGGCGGCTAGCCGATTGCAGTGCAAGAATCACCTCCGGCAGATCGGTCTGGCGATGCATAGCTACCACGACCGCGCCGGCAGTTTCCCGCCCGGCTACACGTCCAAGTCATTGCCCAACGGTGAAGAAGGGGGCCCGGGGTGGGGCTGGGCCGCTTACCTGCTCAGCGACCTGGAGCAGCAGAACCTTCAGAGCCGGATCATGTTCAACCAGGGCATCCCAAATGCGGTCCACAACGACGTTCGGGTGCAGGAGTTGGCCATCTTCCGCTGCCCGTCGGACCAGCGTATCCCGCCATTCACCGTTTTCAGCGAGGATGGAATCCCGATCACCACAGTGGCCCATGCCAACTATGTGGCCCTCTTCGGCAGCAATGAAATTGAAGAAGATCCAGGCGCGGGCAATGGTCTGTTCTACCGCAATAGCCGGATCCGCATCGCCGACATCAGCGATGGTACTAGTCTGACGCTCATGGTCGGCGAGCGGAGCAGCAACCTGTTCAAATCCACCTGGACCGGCGTTGTCCGCGGCGCCGCCGACGCCCAGGCGCTGGTGCTGGGCAGCGCCGATCATGTCCCCAATCACCCGTCCGCCCACAAGGAGGACTTCTGGAGCCGGCACCCGCAGGGGGTAAACTTCCTCTTCGCCGACGGCTCGGTACACAGTATCAACAACGGCATCAAGCCGGCCGTCTGGGCCGCCCTGGCCACCCGCGCCGGCGGCGAACCAAACGCTGGCGACTTCTGAGAGGCTCTCGGGATCGTCCGGATCGCCCGCCACCTGGGGCAAGTAACCAGGTGACAAATGACAAGTGACAAGGGGATTGGTCGGCATCCTGCACTGGTCACTTGATGACTTGTTACTTGTTACTTGACCTGTCCGGGCGGGCGTTGATGGCCTGGACCGCCTCGTCCACTGCCTGGACCACATGCTTCTGCTTGTTCGCGGCGGCCATCTTGCCCGTGGCCTGCAAGTGCGGCAGGCTCGCCTTGGTGCCGATGACCTTGAGGACCTTGCAGGCTTCGATCCGCACCTGCACATCTGGGAAGGGAAGGTACTTGAGCACCTCGTTTTCGGCCATCGGTCCCATCGCCTGGAGTGCCCGGGCGGCATGCGGCCGGTCATCGCGGTTGGTCAGGTGCTGGGCGAGCGGCGTTATTGCCCGCTCATCCTTGAGTTTGCCCAGAGCTTCCATGGCCGGATGCCGGATCGCTGGGGAGGGATGGTCGAGTTGCTTCAGCAGCGCCGGCACGTTGTCCTTGGTAGCCCAGTTGACCAGCGCCTTGGCGCCGGCCTCTTGCCCAGTTGCGGGCGTGCCGTCGGCCAACAGCTGCTCCAACGCCTTGGCCACTTCGGCGCGGCGGCCCTCGTCCACGGGCAGTTGCTCCAGTTTCCGGGCGGCCTCAAGGCGGCGGGGGAACTCCGACGACTTCAGGTCGGCCAGGGCCTGGATCAGCTCGACGTTCGTCTTCGACCCAATCTCCTTGAGGATCTTGCTCGCCTCGGTCCGAACGGCGAGGTCGGGGTTCTCCAAGTAGCGGGCCACTTCCTTCTCGGCCACCGGCCCCATCGCGGTGAGGGCCTTCACCGCGACCGGGCGGTCAACGGGATTGGTCAGGCGGGCCGCGACCGGTGCCGCCCCGCGCTCGTCCTTGAGCCGGCCCAGGGTTGCCATCGCCTGGTGGCGCAGCCGGAGGGAATGCGGATCAGCGGCCGGGCTGTTGACCAGCCGGACCAGCATCGGCACGCTCTGCTGGTCGGCCCAGATGGTCAGCGCCTTCATACCGGCCTCGCTGATCGCCGGGTCGGCATCATTGATGAGTCCTTCCAGCACGGGCCCGACCTGTGGCCGGGCCGAGTCGGTGGGTTTGGCCTGGGCCAGCCACTCGGCAGCCTGGCGCCGACGGACCACCTCAATCGATCGAGCATCCTCCAGCGTCTGGGCCAGGACGGCGCTCTCCGGGGTGCCATAGCCCCGGATCAGGTCACGGGCCCGTCCCCGAGCTTCACCGTCGGGATGGTGGTAGTACGGGAGCACGGCCTTCTGGGCGGCCGGCCCTATCTTCTGCAGGGCTTGTTTCGCCTGCTCGCCGACAGCGGCATGGGGCAAAAAGCGGGCGATCACCTCGGCCCCGCGCTCGTCCTTGAGCTGGCCCAGGACCCCCATCGCCTCCTGTTTGGCAGTCAGGTCAAAGGCATCGTCGTCCTCCTCGAGCACGCGGAGGAGCGCCGGCACGTTGTCCTTCGTTGCCCAGACCTGGAGGGCCTTCAAGACGGCCAGACGCATCTGGCCATCGCCGTCGCTCAGGAGCTGTTCCAACCGGCGGGCGACCTCGTTCTGTCGGTCTGCGTTGAGGGGGGCTTTCGCCAACCACTCGGCGGCCCGGCGCCGGCTTGCCCCGTCGTTGTTGAGGTCGGCCAATGCTTCGTCCAGGTTCGCGGGGCGGCCGGGAGGAGCGGGGGCGGCCTCGGCGTCCGCCTTCTCCACCTCCTCGACGAACTTCTTCACCTCCGCCTCAAACTGCTTCTGCACCTCCGGGTCGTTCATCTTCACCTGGAACTGCTCGCGGGCCTCCTTGAAGTCCCGGTAGACCTGGTAGCCGACGAAGCCGCCGACGCCGCAGCAGACCAGCAGCAGACCACCGAGCACGCCCCCCACGATCAGCAGGACCTGGCGTGTCGAGGACTTGGCCCGGCGTTCACCCTCGTCCTCATACGCCTCTTCGTCGTCCTCGTACTCCTCCTCGTCCTCATGCTCGTCTTCATCGTCCTCGTATTCTTCCTCGTCGGCCTCGTCCTCCGGGGCCGGGCCGCGCCGGGGGACTTCCCTGTCGGCGAGGGGTTCGGCCTCGACCTCCTCTACCTCGAGCGGCTCCTCCTCACGCTCGACCAGGAAAACCTCGTCGCACTCCTTGCAGCGGATCTTCTTCCCCTCAAGATTGTCCGCGAGGTTGTAGGCCCTGCCGCAGTTGGGGCAGGATGTCTTCACCGACATGGCAATATACTCCTGGACCGGCAGGGGAGACGGGCCCGTCGCTTTCGGCAAGTGGTCCGCTCCTCGGGAATGGGGGTGATCACCCAGGCGCCCGCGCGCCACCTTCAACTATAAACGCTGCCGACATGGATGGGAACCGCCCGAAGTGGTCGGGATGCTGTTCCGTCCCGGCGGGGCTCCGGGGGTTGGGGCCCGAGCGAAGGCGGCCTTGGCTTGCGCCGCGGTCTCATCCTACGGGCTTTCAGGCAGACGGAAAGCGGCCGGGGCGCGGTGCAGCAACACCCGGCCGCCTGCTCGTTGCTGTCAGTCCCTCTTACCGGAGAGGGGTCAGTTCGACATTGCGGAAGTGGATCTCGGCCCCTTCCGACTGGAGGAGGATCTTGCCGCTTTGTGCCTCGGCCTCGCTCCCCTCGTTGACCGTCTGGCCGTTGATGACCAACTTGATGGTGTCCCCCTTGCAGGTGATTTCGTACTGGTTCCACTCGCCAAGCGGCTTCTCGACATCATCCTTGATGCGGAAATAATGCCGGGCGATCTTGGGGTCCTGCCGCTTCGGATCGACCTTGAGCTTGAAGCCGTCCACTAGCCAGAAGTCGCCGGCCCGGCCGGCCATCAGCTGGGCCTCGATCCCCTTGGGCCAGATCTTGTCGGGACCGCTGACGTGGACAAAGACGCCGCTATTGCGGCCGCGGGCGACCTTCTCGCCCCAGCGCCACTGCAAGCGAAGGACGTAGTTGCCGTATTCCTTCTCGGTGATCAGGTAGCCGTTGACGCTGCCGTCTACAACGATGACGCCGTCCTTGACGGTAAAGATCTTGTCGGGGTCGGCCTTGCTCTTGGGATCGACGAATTTCTTCCAGCCGGTGAGGTCCTTGCCGTTGAAGAGTTTGATGGTGCCTTCGCCCTTCTCGTCGGCGGGGCTGGCGAGGGTGCCCGCCAGGGCTATGAGGACGGCCAAGAGCGGGACGACGAGCCATTGGCTGCGCGGCATGGTTGTGACTCCTTTGTGCCAAGGGTGGCGCTAGCGCAAGCATTGTAGATAGAACGCGAGGAAGGGGAAAGTAGCAGGTACGCTCGGTGTGCCGTCTCGGCGGACAGTACAGCGAGCCTACCTGCTACTTGGCTGCTACTCGGGCTCGATCACCGGCTGGAGGGCCCGGCCGTGAGAGTCGTAAAAGACCTCGTGCAGCAGGAAGATCTGTTCCACAGTCAGGCCAAGGGCGTAGAGCTGACGACGGAGCTGCTGGAAGGCGTAAGGCCCGAGGCGGCGGCCGAGCAGGGCGCGGAAGTGCTCCGGGCACAGGTCGATCTCGACGGCCCCCGGCACGTGCAGCGGGAAGGTCAGGTAGGGCACCGTGCCGACGCGGCCGCAGACGGCGCAGCGGTTCTTCTCGGTGCGGGCCACCAGCGGCGGACCTTCGCCCGCGGCCAGGGCCTCTTCACAGTCAGGGCAGCACGACTGCCCCGCGATCCGGTCCCAGTAACAGCCAGGCGCCCGGCACCGCGAGCACGGCTCCTGGTGGGAAATATTGCAGGTGACTCGCCGTACGCTGTCCATTCCCTCGGCCTCCCCCTCGGGCGTCCCGGGCCTGCTGCTGGGCGGCGGACCGGGGCCGGAGCATTGGTTCTGTTCGGCTCTCGCCGGCGCGGGCCGTTACCCATTTTGCGCCGTTGCAGCATTAGACAGATGGGAAGGATCAGGTCAGGGGATAGGGGGCGCGTTTGCCGAATCGGCCGGGAACGGGAGCGTCCCCGACTCGCTTCGGACTTCGCGGGCAAGACCTGGGCGGTCTTTTTACACTACAGACATATTTAAAGATATAAATAGACCGCTCCCAGGCTACCATCGTCTCCGGCACGGGGCCTTGGGCAGTCCCGAGCGGGTTGGTCGTGCGGCGAGGGTCAGATCACTTCGCCGTTGCGGTCCGGCCTCTCGGGCGGAAGGCGATGACCGGGCAGCTCCGACGGCTCGGCAACCTTGCGGTAGCCCAGAGAGTAGAGCACTTCCAGCACTTCGCTCCAGGTGGGGAACGGACGGCGGTTGGCCCTCTTGTACTGGTCCATCGCCTTCATGAAAGCGATTTCATCGTCGGTGTAATCGCGCTCGCAGGTGGTGGGATCGACTTGCCGGCGGCGTTCGCCCAGTTGCCGGCGTTCCTTGCCGCTGCGGCGCTCAACGGCCACTGGGATATTGCGCTTCCGCCGGTCGGTGTTGCTCCGACGGTCGCCGCGGCGCTGGTCGGTGATCACCAGTTCGGGGGGAAGAGGCTCACCGCTGCTCATCGGGACGTACCTCATTGTAGTCTCTAGGCAAGTCGGATGGACGACCGAAGGGCTGAACCTCGGCCTCAGCCATCCGCCTCACCTGGATTGCGGGAATGCCATCTGGTGGGAGTATAACCCACAAATCGACGTTAACAAATGGATGCGCGGGAAAAGATGGAAAAATTACTACGGCTGGGCCTCGGCTTAGGCACGCGTGTTGCTACTTTCCGGAGCCTGGAGCATGAGCGACGGGGCGCGCCGGACGGCAAAGCCCTTTGCAGTCTCAGCGGTCCAGCGGTCGCGTTGGCCGCAGCCGCAAGGTCAGGGTGAGGCGTCCCGCTGTCGCCTGCTGGCTTAGCTCCAAGTGGTCGAAGAACTGAAGGCCGAGCAGCAGACCATCAATACTGCGGCGGGCTTCCTCATGGGAAGTCCGGTTCCTTTCGGCCGACGCGGCGATCAGCGGCTCGCGGTAAGTGTTCAGGTAACGGTGCAACTCTTTCAACGATATGCGGAGCAGCAATACCTCGTCATTGCCCCCTTTACCTCTGCCCTTCTCAGAGGGGGCGACTGAAACCGGGGACGCGATCCCCAAGCGGCGCAGTGCCTCGGGCGAGCTGGCCAGCACCAGGTAGCCCTCGTGAAGAGTAAAGGCCGGCTGCAAACCCGGCGGGAAGGCCCGATCCCCCGTCAAGTATTTCACCTCGACATCACCCTGCCGCACGGCCTTGAGCAAGATTTGGTCTTGGTGCTGGCGGTTGTACCC
>DATLYH010000018.1:0-14732 GCA_035575035.1 Gemmataceae bacterium | reverse complement strand
GCTTGCGGCTTAGCCAAGCCGCAAGCGGCTCCGGAAAACCGCCTACTTGTCGGCCCGGCGGACCGATTTGATGATCACGTCCTCGACCGGGACATCGCGATGGCCGCCGCGGATGCCGGTCCGAACCGCCTTGATCTTGTCTACCACGTCCATGCCGTCGATCACCTTTCCGAAGACGGCATAGCCCGGCCGGGCCGCCGAGCCGTCGAGGCGCTGGTTATCCACGACGTTGATGAAGAACTGCGCCGTGGCGCTGTCGGGCTCGAGGGTCCGGGCCATGGCGATGGTGCCGCGGGTGTTGGACAGGCCGTTGGCCGACTCGTTCTTGATCGGGGCGCGGGTCTTCTTCTCCTTCAGGCCCGGCTCGAAGCCGCCCCCCTGGATCATGAAGTCGGGGATGACCCGATGGAAGATGGTGCCGTCGTAGAACTTGGCATCGACGTAATCGAGGAAGTTCTTGACCGTGATGGGGGCCTTGTCGGCGAACAGCTCGATCTTGATGGTCCCCATCGAGGTTTCCATGATCACGACGGGGTTCTTGTCGGCCGCCTCCGCCCCGCCAGCGCTAAGCAGACTGCCGGCCATCGCCAGGAACAGGTAAGGTCGCATGCACGTCCTCCTCGCTTGATGGGCCCCGATCCGGGCGAACAACGCTTTAGCAGACGGTATAGGCGGCGGTCATGCAATAGTCCACCTCTGCCGACCCCAAAAGAGCAGGCACGCTCCGCATGCCGTCCTGCGGCGGACGGCACCCGGGGTGTGCCTGCGACGATGCGGACGACACACGGAGTGTGCCGGTTCCTGTCGATTTCTTACTTCCGGGCGGCGAAGAGCTGGTCAATCTCCTCGTCGGTCAGCTTCTCCTTGCCCTCTGCGGTGTCGATGACCAGGTTGGTGCCGCTGGGGGTGACCCAGACCAGATGGTTGCCCAGCTGGAACACCTCGCGGACCTTCGGATGCCGTTCCAGGATACGGAAGTAGGCGTCGCTCATCGCCTTGACGGTGACGGTCGGCTGCTTCGGATCGAATCCCTCGTCGATCCAGACGCCGCCCACCTCCAGGCAGTTGCGGCCGTAGACCTGCTTCTGGGCGGTCTGCGTCAGCCGGTCCTGGAAGCGTAGGCGGTTGGAATCCACCGATAGATCGACGCCGACCTTGCCGGACTGGACGTAGCCGTACTCCCGCCGCTGGAGGGCCTCTTTGGCGCGGTCGAAGGATTCCTTCTTGTCCAGAGTCTGGAGGAGCTGGCGGCGGGCCTCGGCGCTGGGGGCCTGGGCGGCCGCCTGGCGCAGGGTTTCCTCGGCAAACTTGCCGCGGTTGTCCGCCAACGCGCCCGGCTTGTTCTGCATCCGAGAAGCGAACTCGCGGACGTTCAGCCGGGCGCCGTCATTGACCAGGCCGAGCGGGACGCCCCCGGCGGCCGGCCGAGCGGCCACCGGTGCCGGGCCGTCGGGCACAATCAGGAAACTGGTGTACGGCGTGGTGATGCCGTACTTCTTGGCCAGCGCCGTTACCTCTTCCACCAACTCCTTGCTCTCGCCGTTCACCCGGATCTGGTCAAGCAGGTAGCCGACCTTGCGCCCGGCCCAGAGATGTTCCACGAAGTCGCGGGTATCGGTCGTCTTCGTGGGGAAGTCCACCTCGTAGACGAACTCCCGGGGTTCCTTGCCGACCGTCCCGGTCAGCTTCAGAGCGACATGTCCCTGGCCGCTGTACCGGCCCAGCACAGTGAGCTGGCCGCCGTGAAACAGGTCGGGCAATTGCGGCGGGTACATCTCCACCAGACTGACATCGCTGCCCTGCACTTCCAGTTTCAGGTTAGCCAGCACGGGATGGCTGATCTTGTTGTGCAGGCTGCTCACCTTCACCTCGATGTCCTCTTCCGGCCGGACGTAGGTGCTGACAGCCCGCGTCTGGTCCGCCAGCTGGTCGAGCATGGAGGCGTTGACATCGTGGCCGACACCAAAGGTAAAGATCCGCGTATTGTGGCTGTTGCGGGCCAGGGTGTTCTTGAGGATCTTGTCGGGATTGGTCTCGCCGATGGTCGGTTGGCCGTCGGTGAAAAACACCACCAGGAACATCCGCCCCTGGTCCCTGGGGCGCAGGTCGAGCGCTGCTGCCAGGGCATCGTTGATGGCGGTGCCGCCGGTCGCCTCCAGATTGTCGATCCACTTGCGGGCCTGCTCCAACTGGTCGCTCGTCGATTCGACCAGCCCGTTCTTGTAACGGTTAACCGTCGTGGCAAAGTTGATCAGGGCGAAGCGGTCCTGGGGGCCAAGGTTGTTCAGGCAGTACTTGAGGGCCTTCTTGGCCTGTTCCATCTTCGGCCCGCGCATGCTGCCGGAGGTATCCAGCACCAACACGACGTCGCGCGGCACCTGGTATTGCGGCGCGATTGTCACCTTGGGAGTCAGCAGCAGCAGGAAGTAGCCGTTCTCCGCGGCCACCGGCCGGTGTGCCAGGGCGGTCAGGCCGATGTCCTTGTCGCCCAGCGAATAGAACAGCTGAAAATTCCTGTCGAGCAGACCCTGCTGCTTTTCGAACTGGACCGTCACTTCCTTGTCATTGGTGCGCTGGAGAGTGAGGGCGTGGGTGGGAGAGTAGACGTTTTGCACCGCATGCTGGCTTCGGATGACTGCCGTGATCGCGAAATCCTCCAGCGTCGCCGCCGCCTTGCCGTCCGTCTTCAGCGGATAGACATACTCCACCAGGTCGGCTTCGCGGGGGGTCACCGAGGTGTAGCTGAGCGTTACCTTCTGGTCACCCCTGGGCGGAATAGGGAAAACACGCATGCGGAAAAGGTTGTTGCCGAGGTACTCGAGCAGGCCGGGATCCTGGGTGCGGCGAAGGATGCTGGTGTAAATCTCGCGTGCTTTGGCCGCTTCGACTAACTCGCCCCGGACCTCTTTGCCATCCACCCACATGCTGAAACGATTGACGTTGGCCCCCCGAGGGACGGGGAAGACGTAGGTGGCTTCCAGGGCACGGTCGGTATGGTTGCGGAAGGTCTGCTCCACCCGGGTCACCGCCACCTGGTCCTCGATGGTGATGCTCACCTTGTGGTTCAGCATTGCCAGCGGCGGCAGGCTTCGTTCCTCCGGGATCAAGAGGCCCGCCGCCGGAGCCGGCCCGGCCGCGGTGACTAGCACAATCAGCACCGGCACATAACGTCGCATGGGTTCCCCTTTCGTGCAGCGGCCACGAAACGTCCATCTACACTTGTAGACGAATGAACCGGCTTCTGCGATGGCCCCGGCCAGACTTGTTACACGGCGGTTACAGACACGGCCGCCCGGCAGCCCCATTTTCCACCTTGTCACCCCAGCCCGGTCCCACTACAATCCTATCAGTTTAACAAAGTATTACCAGGAGGGGCCGATCATGTCGGGGTCGAGGAAGCCACGGATTTTCATATTGGCAAGTGTTACTCTTTGGGCCGCCCTGGTCGGCCTGGCCGGCTGCCGTCCGCCGGAGGATCCCTGGGGAAAGACCAACAAGCTCCGCGTGGTCGCCTCGTTCCCGCCGCTGTACTGCTTTGTGCAAAACGTGGCCGGCCCCGACGCCGAGGTCCGCTGCCTGATCGACACCGAGGGACCGCACGGCTACCAGTACGACCCGCGCGAGGTGCGGTTGCTGCGCACGGCGGACGTGTTCTTCGCCAACGGCCTGACCCTGGACGATCACTTCACCCACAACCTGAGGAACAGCTCCGGCAACCCTAACCTCCGCTTCGTCGAGGTCGGCACCTGCATCGACGCCGGCCGGCTCCTGGCGATGAAGGAAGACGAGGGCCATAGCCACGCCGGCCATCATCACCATCACCACGGCCCCAACGATCCGCACGTCTGGCTGGGGATCCCCGAGGCGATCGAGATGGTCCGCTGTATCGCCAACGTGCTGGCAGAGAAGGACCCAGCCCATGCCTCGGGGTATCGGCAGCGGGCAGATGCCTACATCGAACGGCTCCAGAAACTTTACGCCCAGGGACGGGAGAAGCTGGCCGGCAAGAACATCAAGCTGGTCACTGTCCACGAGTCGCTCGGTTACTTCGCCCGGGCGTTTGACCTACAGATCGCCGGCAGCATCCAGCTCCACCCTGGCGATGAACCGACCGGCGCCCACATCCGCGACCTGGCCCAGCTTTGTGTCAAGGAGCAGGTGCGCATCATCGCCGTTGAGCCGCAGTACCCGGAGAACACCGCCCGGACCCTGCTCAGTGTCCTGAAGGACAAGGGCGTGCCCAACCCGGTGCTGGTGACAATCGACCCGCTGGAGACAGTGGCCGGGGGCGTTGAGGGCGAAGGGTTTGACGCCGGCTGGTACGAGCGGAAGATGGCCGAGAACATCGACAACCTGGCGAAGGCCGTGCCATGACCCATGACCTGGTGACCATCCACAACCTGCACGTCCGGCTCGGGGGCAATGACATCCTGCGCGGCGTTAACGCGGGGCTGGCCGAGGGCCGAATCACCGCCCTGATCGGGCTGAACGGCTCCGGCAAGACCACCCTGTTGCGGGCCCTGCTCCAGGAGGTGCCGTACAGCGGGCAAATCCGCTTCCACTGCGGCCACGACCACACTCGGCCGACACCGGAGCACGTCGGCTACGTGCCGCAGAAGCTGTACATGGATGCCAAGCTGCCGCTGACCGTCCGCGACCTGCTGGCCCTGGCCTTGCAGCGCCGCCCGATCTTCCTGGGGATCAGCCGGCGTACCCGGCGGCAGCTGGAGGAATTGCTTGACCGCGTCTGGGCCCGGCACCTGCTCGACCAGCCGGTCGCGGGGCTGTCCGGTGGCGAGCTACAGAAGGTGCTTCTGGGACTGGCATTGCACCCCCGGCCGGAGCTGTTGCTTTTAGATGAGCCGGCCGCCGGCATCGACTTCGAGCACGCCGAGAAGTTCTACGATCTGATCGCCCGGCTGAACCGCGAGACGGGTGTGACGGTGCTCCTGGTTTCGCACGAGTTAAGCGTCGTCAGCAAGCACGCCCACCACGTGCTCTGTTTGAAGGACGGCCGCATCCAGTGCCAGGGACCGCCCCAGAAGATCCTGACCAGCGAGGTTCTGGCTCAGACCTTCGGGGCAGAGAAGGACGTCTACACCCACCCGCACGACCGGCACCCGCCCCCCTCGCCTCTCCCCCCCGCGGAAGGGGGAGATGGAGAGAGGTGAGGGGGCAAATATTCCTCCCCTCTCCCCCCCAGGGGGAGATGGAGAGAGGTGAGGGGCAAATATTCCTCCCCTCTCCCCCCCAGGGGGAGAGGGGAAGGGGTGAGGGGGGCACCGCCGGGTGCGTAACCGCGCAAAAAGAACGCGGCGGCGCAGGGTTCAGTCCCGCGCCGCCGCGTCCGTCTCGCAGGGGGGCGTTTCAGCTGACCTTCTCAACTGCCTCGTTGAGCGGCGGCCATTCCTTCTCGAGGCCCTCTTCCTCGATCTCGCGCAGCTGGGCCTCGGTAATGTCGAACTGCCGGGTGACGTGCTGCCGCGACTGCGGCACGCTCATCAGTCCCATATCCTGAGTTGCTACCAGGGCCCGGAAGATTTCCCGGCGCTCCTGCAAGGTCAAACGCTTGGAAGCCATGTCCATCACCTGAGCAAGGTACTTATTTGTCACTCCACCGAGCCGGGCCGCGCGGCCCGTCCCGACCAAAGGTTAAACATGAGTTTATGAGAGGATCCCTCCGCACCCGACCGGAAACCTCCGTCGGGTGAGGCTCTTCCCGGAGTACCGCCTCATCTCTGTTCTCGGACCCGTCCTAACGCAAGGGGCCTGGAATGGGACGGCCGCAGACAGGGACAAGGGGAAGAGAAGGAGCAGTTCATTTCCTTCTCTTGCGGGTCAGAAGGGTTACCCCCTTCTCTATTCAGTATACGTACCTTCGCCCCAGCTGTGTTGGGAAAAACCGGGATTTTTCTACACGGCCAGCCTCGCCCGGAACCCCGGCCCCGAGCGATCAAGAGCCCGGAGCGTCAGCGACGGGTACTATCCGAGCCCGGAGCGTCAGCGACGGGTACTATCCGAGCCCGGAGCGTTAGCGACGGGTACTATCCGAGCCCGGAGCGTCAGCGACGGGACGACTCTATCCCGTCGCTGACGCTCCGGGCTCTGAAAGTGGACGCGTCGGGCTCTGAAAGTGGACGCGTCGGGCTCTGAAAGTGGACGCGTCGGGCTTCAGCAGAGATCACCAACAATCGCATCCCGGCGTTTAGAATGACAGAGACCGGCCCCCTGCCCGGGGTAGCAAAACAGAGACCGGGGATGAAGCTCAAACAGCGGCCCGAGGACTTTCAGGTCGAGGAATTGACCGAGGTAGCGCCCGTCGGCCGGGGAGATTTCGCGCTTTATCGGTTGGAGAAGCGCGGCTGGTCCACGCCGGACGCCCTGGCCGCCCTCCGCCGCCGCTGGAAGATCGAGCCGCGCCGCGTCTCGTATGGCGGCCTCAAGGACCGCCATGCCTGGACCGTACAGTACCTGACCATCTTCCACGGCCCGCAGCGCAACCTGACGCACCACGGCGTCCATGTGGAATACCTGGGTCAGGTACTGGCTCCCTACACCTCCGGCGACATCCGGGCCAATCGCTTCCGCCTGACGCTGCGCTCTCTGACCCCGGCCGAGGCCGCCGCGGCGCTGCGGGCGCTGGAGGAAGTCCGGGTCGAAGGAGTCCCCAACTATTTCGACGACCAGCGTTTCGGCTCCGTCCCGGCGGATGGCGAGTTCATCGCCCGGCTGATGGTGCAGGGCCGTTTCGAGGATGCCCTGCGGCTGGCCCTGACTGCCCCCTATGAGTATGACCGGGCCGACACAAAGCAGGAGAAGGCGCTCCTGCGCGCTCACTGGGGGGACTGGGCCGTCCTGAAGGAGCGTTTGCCGCGCGGCCACGCGCGCAGTTTAGTGGACTACCTGATGCACCATCCCGCCGACTTCCGCGGCGCTTTGGCCCGTCTACGGCCCGAGCTGCGCGGCCTGTACCTGTCAGCCTACCAGAGCCACCTGTGGAACCGCGCCCTGGCCCGCTGGCTGCGGCAGCACTGCCGGCCGGAGCAGCTGTTGCCCGTCACCCTGCGCCTGGGCGAGGTGCCAATGCACCGCGGGCTGGACGCCGAACAGTTCCGCCAGCTGCGGGACCTGTCGCTGCCGCTGCCGTCGGCACGGCTGAAGATGGACCCGTCCGACCCGCGGCTGGCGCCGGTGCTCGAAGTCCTGGCCGAGGAGGGATTGACCCTGCGGCAACTGCGGATCAAGGGCATCCGCGAGCTGTTTTTCTCCAAGGGGGAGCGAGCCGCCCTCTGCTTGCCGGCCGGCCTGGAAGGGCGGGCCGAGTCGGACGAACTGCATCCGGGCCGGCAGAAACTGGTCCTGGCCTTCGAGCTGCCGCGTGGTAGCTATGCCACGCTGATCATCAAGCGGATCAGCGCGTGAGAGAAGCCTCTGTCCATCCGAAGGGGTCCGATGAAGCGACGGAATTACGCCCAAACCTATTGACTCCGGCCCCAGACCCGCTTAACTGAATGAAACCGTCCTTCGTGCCGACCAACCCACCAATGAAGAGGAGAAAACTCTCCGTGAGCAACACCACCCCAAGCGGCCTGTCCCGCCGCGAACTGATCAAGCAATCCGGTAAGGTCGCCGTGGCGTCGGCCCTGGCGGGCATCGCTCTCCCGCACGTCCACGCTGGCGAGGACAACACCATCCGGCTGGCCCTGGTCGGCTGCGGCGGCCGCGGCACCGGAGCCGCTTTCGACGCCCTCCGGGCCAAGGGCGGGCCGACCAAGCTCGTCGCCATGGCCGATGTGTTTCCCGAGCGCCTCAGCACCAGCTATCGCCAGCTCCAGAAGGCGTTTGAGAAGCAGGTTGATGTGCCCGAGGACCGCCGTTTCATCGGCTTCGACGCCTACCGCAAGGCGATGGATTGCCTCCGCCCCGGCGATGTCGTCATCCTGGCCACGCCGCCGGCCTTTCGCTGGCCCCATTTCAGCTACGCCATCGAGAAGCGGATCCACACCTTCATGGAGAAGCCGGTGACGGTGGACGGGCCGACCACCCGCCGGATGTTCCAGTTGGCCGACGAGTCCGAGAAGCGCAACCTTAAGGTCGGTGTCGGCCTGATGTGTCGGCACTGCGCCGCCCGCCAGGAATTGTACGACCGCATCAAGTCGGGACAGCTTGGCGACATCATCCTGCTGCGGGCCTACCGCATGCACGGCCCGGTCGGCTCCTGCTTCACCCTCCCGAAGCCGGAGGGCATCAGCGAGTTGCTTTATCAGGTGAGGAACTTCCATTCCTTCCTTTGGGCCAGCGGCGGCTCGTTCAGCGATTTCCTGATCCACAACATCGACGAGTGCTGCTGGATGAAGGATGCCTGGCCGGTCCAGGCCAAGGCCTCGGGCGGCCGCCATTACCGCGGCAACTACGTCGATCAGAACTTCGATACCTACTCCGTCGAGTACACCTTCGCCGACGGCACCAAGCTCTATCTCGAAGGCCGGAATATCAACGGCTGCCACCAGGAGTTCGCCAGCTACGCCCACGGGACCAAAGGCTCGGCGGTGATCTCGACACGGGCTCACACTCCGGCCCGGTGCCGGATTTACAAGGGCCACAACTTCGTCAAGGAAGACCTGGTTTGGGCCTACCCGCCCCAGGAGCCGAACCCTTATCAACTGGAGTGGGACCACCTGCTGGAGGCTATCCGCCAGGACCGGCCGTACAACGAGGCCCGGCGCGGCGCCGAGGCCAGCCTGATCACGTCGATGGGCCGGATGGCCGCCCACACCGGCCGGGTCATTACCCGGGACGAGATCCTCAATCACGAGCACGAGTTCGCCCCCGATGTCGATAAGCTGACCATGGACTCGCCTGCTCCGCTGCAAGCTGGGCCCGACGGCAGATACCCGGTGCCGCAGCCCGGCATCAACACCAAGCGCGAGTACTAAGCAACGGGGGCCTTGCTCCGAGACCGGAGCATCCGCGACGGGTAACCGAAGCATCCGCGACGGGATGGGGAGCAGGGCAAGTGGCAAGGATGCCCATCCCAGGCCATCGCGGATCAAGGTTTGCTCTGCCGGTCAGCGGTAGAAGGCAACACTGGCGAAGCTGACGCTTTCGTGGCCGCGCGGGTGAACATACTGGTCATAGTGCAGCAGCCGGCCGTGGCTCGGCCGCATCGCCTCTAACGCGACGTAGGTCGGCGGCAGGCCGCAGATCCGCCGCCGGTCCTCCTCGTCGGCGATGACGCGGAAGTAGCCGGCCGGGTCGGCTGCCTCGGCCTGCCGCAGGATGGCCTGGTCCTGCTCCCGGCTGTGAGCCAGTGCGGCCGGCCATACCGGCTCGGGATCGCCGAACTTCGGGCCGATGTGGGCCAAGTCGCCGCTGATGAGGTAGCAGACCGGCTCCCGCGTCTCCGCCTCGGCTCGCCGCAGGGCTTCGACCATGCGGGCCACGTCGGGCCGGTTCAGCGGCAGTTTGTCCGCCTCGATCATGTCCTGGAACGAGCCGACCAGCAGCGGCACGATCCGGAATGGCCGGTCGCCGTGCAGGTATTGCAGGAAGACCACCTCCAGTTCGATCGACCACTCCGGCAGATGGACCAACTCGTCATCGAACAGGCCGTCGCCGTAGTGGGCCACCAGCCGGTCGATGAAGGTTTGGTCGGTCCGGGCGATGCCGAGCGGGGTCTTGAAGTCCTTGCGGGTCAGAGCGAAGTTGCGCGCGCCGAGATGAGAGGTGCCGATGATGACGAACAGGGAAGCGTCGGTGCGTTCGATGACCTCCTTGAACCCCCAGGCGTAGCTGACGCCGCCGCGGTAGTAGTCGATGTGCGGGATCAGGGCGCCGCGCAACCGGCCGTCGGGCCGGGGCGGGCCGGGCAGGCCGGGGCCGCGCGGATCGGTGAATTGCCGCCTCACCAGCCGGCGGACCTCATCGGGATCCGAGCCGTAGCTGTCCAGGCAGCTCGGCTCGCGGATCGGGCCGGCCAAGCGGTCGCGGAAGCGGGGGCCGTCCAGGAAGAGGGCCTCTTCCATCCGCTTGGCCAGAGTGACAAACATCTCGAAGGGGAGCAGCTCACCGCCGACCCGGCGTATTGCCTCGGCCTGGATGTCGCGCAGGGTGCGCTGGCCGTCGAACATCTGCAAGCAGGCGAACTCCAACAGCGTCAGCCGCTGCGGCCCAGCACCGATGCCCAGCCGGTCCCAGAGGATTACGAAGCGCGGGTCGCCCTCATCCGGGGCCGCCGCCAGGAATGGGCGGAGCTGAGGGCGTTCCGGGATCGACATACCTTCGTCCTTACTCCTTGTGAAAAGCAACGGGGCGGGCGAAGCCGTCCCCACTCGCAGCTTACTGCTCGGAGAGGGGTACCGCTTCCGTATTTATTCTGGTGTCCCGCCCCGGCACCCGTCAAGCACGGCCGGCCAGGGCTTTCAGCCCATGACGAGCACCGCAGCCCCGCGAATCCGGCCCGTCCGCAAGCGTGTCAACGCCTCGTTGGCCTCCGTGAGCGGAAAGGTCTGGACCTCGGTGCGGACAGGGACCCGAGGAGCGAGGGCGAGGAATTCCTCCCCATCCCGCCGCGTCAGGTTAGCGACGGAGCGCACGACCCGCTCGCCCCAGAGCAGGCGATAGGGGAACGACGGGATGTCGCTCATGTGGATGCCGGCGCAAACGACGGTTCCCCCCTTGCTGAGTGCCCGCAGCGCCCGCGGCACCAAGTCGCCGACCGGCGCGAACAGGATGGCCGCGTCCAACTCCTCGGGCGGCAAGGCGTCGGAGTCGCCCGCCCACACGGCTCCCAGCTCGCGGGCAAACTGCTGCCCTTCGCGGTTGCCGGGCCGGGTGAAGGCGTAGACCTGCCGGCCCTGGTAGCGGGCGACCTGAATAATGATATGGGCGGCCGCCCCGAAACCATACAGCCCCAGCCGCTCGGCGTCGCCGGCCAGAACCAGCGCGCGGTAGCCGATCAGGCCGGCACACAAGAGCGGTGCGGCTTCGATGTCGCCGTAGCCGGCTGGCAAGGCGAAGGCGTAACGCTGGTCAACGAGGGTGTACTCGGCGTAGCCGCCGTCGAGGGTGTAACCGGTGAAGCGGGCCTGATCGCAGAGGTTCTCGCGGCTGGCCCGGCAGTAGCGGCAGCTGCCGCAGGTCCAACCCAGCCAGGGCACCCCCACGCGCTGGCCCACCGCGAAACGCTCCACCCGCTCGCCCCTATCGGCGACGGTGCCGACGACCTCGTGGCCAGGCACCAGCGGCAGCTTCGGCTCGGGTAGCTCGCCATCGACGACATGCAAGTCGGTGCGGCAGACGCCGCAGGCGTGGATACGGACCAGGACCTGCTCGGGGCCGGGCCGGGGCAGCGGCAGGTCCGCCTCTCGCAGCGGTGTCCGAGGGGCATCGAGGATCATGGCACGCATCATGTCTCTCCACATCGGGCCAATGGGAGCACCTTTTCGGGAACTCGCCCCTTTCGTTTTACTCCGAAGGCGAAGGGAGCAAATGGCTCGGATTAACCTCCCCCGTCGTTAGCGCTCCGGGCTCGTCGGATTAACGTCACCTGGCGCTGCCGCTCCGGGCTCGGAAAGCTCCCTTGCTGCCGCCACGTGAAAGGAATACTTTACCAGGCGCTCGGGCCGTGGAAAACTACAACCGCCGAAACGAAAGGGAGTTGCCACGATGGTCCGCATCGGGATCGTAGGGATCGGCTTCATGGGTATGATCCATTACCTGGCTGCCCGCAAGCTCAAGGGGGCGAAGGTGACGGCCATCTGTAGCCGTGACCCGAAGAAGCTGGCCGGCGACTGGCGCGGCATCCGTGGCAACTTCGGGCCGCCGGGTGAAAAAATGGATCTGTCCGGCATCAAAAAGTACAGCCGGCTCGAGGACCTGCTGGCCGACCCCGACATCGATCTGGTGGATGTCTGCAATCCCACCAACTTACACCCGGAGACGGCCCTCCAGGCCCTGCGGGCGGGCAAGCATGTAATGGTCGAGAAGGCCATCGCTTTGCAGCCCCGCGACGCCGACGAGATGGTCAAGGCGGCCAGCGCTGCCGGCAAACTCCTGATGGTGGCCCATGTGCTGCCGTTCTTCCCAGAGTTCGCCTACGCCGCCGAGGTGATCCGCGGCGGCGAGTACGGCAAAGTGCTCGGGGCCCACTTCAAGCGGGTCATCTCCAAGCCGGACTGGTCGGCCGAGATCGCCGACGTGAAGAAGACCGGCGGCCCGGCCGTAGATCTGCACATCCACGATACCCACTTCATCGGCCTGGTCTGCGGCGTGCCCGCCCAGGTCTTCGCCACCGGAGTGATGGAGGGGGACGCGGTCACCTACCTGACGACTTCTTACCTGTACGGTCCCGGCGGCCCGGCCGTGACCTGTTCCAGCGGCGCCCTGGCGCAGAAGGCCCGCGAGTTCGTGCACGGCTACGAGATCTACCTGGAGAAGGCCACACTGGTCTACGAGTCAGGGACGGTGCCGCTGACCGTGCTGGTGGGCAGCAAGACCAAGAACCCCAAACTCAAGGGGGGCGACGACCCGCTCACCGCATTCACGCGGGAGCTCCAGGCCGCTGTTGACGGGATCGAGGCGGGCAAGGAACCTGACTTGCTCAGCGGCAAACTGGCCCGCGATGCCCTAGTGCTGTGCCACAAGGAGTGTGAATCGGTGAAGATCGGCAAGCCGGTGGCCGTGGCCTGAGCGGCGGCCTGCGGCGTCTTGCTGCGGCGGGGCGCCGTGGATCGGCCGGCCTTTCACCCGGACTATTCGGCCTTGGTCCTATCCCGGTCCTTTCCGTCACATCCCGATCAAGCCCATCCGCGCTGCCTGCCGGCGCCACCGCTTTCCGGTTCAGTCGTCGGCCGGAAGGTGCCGAAAAAAGTAAGGCCGCCGGTAATTCCGAAAGATAGCGAAGCTCGGGATCGGGGGATGCTGGGCGGCCGTGCGAAGGATTCGCGCGGCCGGGGCTGATCGGGCTGCGCGCCGGGGAGGGGAACTCACCATGCGGCGACAGGGAAGTTGGCAGGCGCTGGCCCGCTGGCTGGTCGCGGCCGGGCTGGCGAGTGCAAGCGGGTGCTTTCACGTCCATGCGATTGCACCGCCCGGCCCCGAATGGGTCGAGCCGTGCCAGTCGATCCCCCTTAGCGGGCGCAATCACGTCTACATCTTCTTCGTCCATGGCCTCGACCCGCTCGACTGCGCCAACCTGAAGGGGGTGTGTGAGTTCGTCCAGCGCCTCGGCTTCAACAAGACGTACTACGGCCAGCTTTATCACACCGGGCATTTCCGCAACGAGATTCGCCGCATCCACCAGGAGGACCCCGACGCCCGGTTCGTGCTTATCGGCTTTAGCTTCGGGGCCAACCAGGTGCGCTCCATCGCCCAGGCGGTAAAGCCCGATGGTATCACCATCGATCTGCTGGTTTACCTGAGCGGCAACACGTTGAAGAACATTCCGCGCGACCGGCCAGAGAACGCCTGCCGGATCATCAACATCCTGGCCGAGGGGTGCATCTGGAATGGGGCGATGCTGGAAGGGGCAGAGAACTTCCAGGTAAACAAGGTCTGGCACTACGGTTCGCCAACGCACTACTACACGCTGGACACGCTGGCGAGGGAGTTGGCGGCGGTCGCGGCGACGGTGCCGGTGGTGCTCCCCCCCGAGCCGCACCTGGAGCCCGACCCGGAAGCGGCGCCGACCCCACGGCCGTTGACCCGCCCGCCCGACAGCCCGCGCGACGAGTGGGACTTCCTCAAACCGGTGCCGCGTCTCGGCGACCGCATGCCGCCAGCCGAAGACCGTTAACCGCGCGCCGAAGGCGCGCGCTGCAAGTACACGAGCAGCACGAAATCATACAGGGCGTGGGCGACGATCACCAGCAGCAAGTTGCCGCTAAGGTTGTAAAGCCAGCCCAGGTAGACGCCGACCAGTGCTGCCAGCACAACGTAGGCCGCGGTGATCGGGTGCATCAGCCCGAAGAGGGCGCTGGCCAGCGCCAGCCCGGAGATGGGGCCCAGCCAGCGCATGAAGACCGGCTGAAGGACGCCGCGAAAGCACATCTCCTCGCCGAGTCCCGCCAGCAGCGAGATCAGGGCGAGGTCGGCGACCGTGCAAGGAGCGAATAATGGCCGGAGGACCTCATCGGTGAACTGCTTGATCCGGGCCAGTGGCCCGACCGGCCAGCGCATCAGCGCCAGCGCCCCCGCCAGCATCGGCACCGAGGCCGCCACTCCCCATCCCGCGTCGGTCAGGCTCCAGCGAAAGTGTTCCAGCGGCGGCTGTCCCAGGAGCAGGCCGAGCAGTACCGCCAGCCCCACAAAGCTCCCCTCGAACCCCGCGCCGAGCAAGACCACCCATAGCCGCTGCTGCCTGTTGTCCATTGCCGTGCCCCCTCACCCCCACCCCTCTCCCTCCGCGGGGAAGCCCTTGCGCCGTTTTCGTCGAGAATAGCGGTCTCGGAGCATCTTCGTTTTCCCTCTCCCTCTCGGAGGGGGAGAGGGATAAGGGGTGAGGGGGTGCGCTCAGGCGATGATGTCCTTGATGACTTGGCCGTGGACATCGGTAAGGCGGAAGTCGCGGCCGGCGTAGCGGTAGGTCAGCCGCTCGTGGTCGAAACCGAGCAGGTGCAGGATGGTGGCGTGCAGGTCGTGGACATGGACCCGGTCCTTGACGGCGTTGAAGCCGAACTCGTCGGTTTCGCCCAGGGTGATCCCGGGCTTGATGCCGCCGCCGGCCAGCCACA
>DATLYH010000017.1:0-11158 GCA_035575035.1 Gemmataceae bacterium | reverse complement strand
GTCAGCGGGCCGGTGGGACATGAACCAACTCGCCTCGGCCGACGGCTACCAACTACCGACTACGGACTACAGACGTCCAAGAGGAGTTCCTGCCGTGGCCGACGACCACTCCTCGACCCGCCTGGTCTGGCTGCTGGGGTTGCTGCTTTTGGTGGGCAGCATCGCCGGTACTGCCTGGTACTTCGACCTCATCCCCTGGCCCTTTGGTCCGGGCGCACCGCCCACCCTCGGTGACCCTGGCCCCCCGCTGGTGATCGCCCAGGGCCATGTGGATGTCCGCAGCCGCGTGGTGGCGCTGTATCCCGCTCAGCCCGGGCGGGTGGTCAAAGTCCTGGTGCGCGAGGGGGAGTCGGTCAGCGCGAAGGGTCAGCCGCTGCTGGAGCTGGACGACCGGCTAGCCCGGCTGCGCCGCGACGAGGCGAAGGCGGCTCTGGACGCCGCCGAGACGCAGTGCGAGTTGGCCCGCAAGACGCTGGAGCAATTCCCCATCAAGGTCCGGCAGCAGGAAGCGGCCATCAAGATCGCCCAAGAGAAATTCCGCAGCGCCGAGGCCCAGTACAAGCGGACCAAACGGCTGGTCGAGTTGCAACAGGCTTCCGAGGCCGAGGAAACCATCGCGGAAAGCCAGCGCGACGGCGCCCGCGCCGCCCTGGAGGCAGAAAAGGCGCGGCTGGACGAGCTGCGGACACTTGCCGAGAGCGCCGCCGTGAGCCTCCGCCAGGCCGAGGTGGGGGTCGAGGCGGCGAAGACTCGGCTGGAGCAGGCGAAACTGGCTGTGGACGAGTGCGTTATCCGGTCGCCCAGCCCCGGCAAGGTGCTCCGCCTGGAGGTCGCCGAGGGGGACATGCTGACCGCACAGCCGCTGCAACCGCCGATCCTGTTCTGCCCCGATGAGCCGCTCATCGTCCGCGCCGAAGTGCCCCAGGAAGACGCCGGCCGGGTACACGAGGGGGACGAAGCGACCGTCACCGACGAGAGCCGTAGCGATATGCCGGAATGGAGAGGCAAGGTAGTTTACGTCTCAGACTGGCTGGCCCGCCGTCGCTCGATCTTGCTGGAGCCGGGGCAACTCAACGATGTGCGGACGCTGGAGTGCATCATCCAGCTGGACAACGGCGGGCCGCGCCTCCGCATCGGGCAGCGCGTCCTCGTCCGGATCACGCCCCGCTCCGATCACCCCTGAACGCTCCTCAGTGCGCGGGCGGCCGCCTCGCGCACCGCGGTTTCCGACGCCCCTAGCGCCTCCTGTAGCGCCGGCAACGCCGCCCGGGCAGCGGGGCCAAGGCCAGCCAGCGCGTCGGCCGCCAGCAGCCGGGCCGTCTCGTCTCCCGTCCTCAACGCCTCCGCCAGGGTTGGTATCAACCCATCCGTCGGTCCGATCTTCAGCAGCGACTCAACAGCCTGGCCGCGGGCTCGCAAGTTCTCCCTCGGGTCGCCGAACAGGTCGAGCAAGAGGGGGACGGCATCCCGGGCGGCCGGGCCGATCCTCCCCAGGGCGTCGGCGGCAAGCAGGCGGACATCAAGGCTGTCGTCCGCCAGAGCGGCGCTCAGCGCGAAGACGGCCGGTTGCGCGGCCGGGCCAAGGTTGCCCAGGGCGTCGGCAACGGCCGAGCGGACCTTCTCATCGGCATCCTTCAATGCCTCGGCCAGGGCCGGCACGGCATCTTGCGCGGCGGGACCGATGTTGCCCAACGCCTCGGCGGCCCACTCGCGGACGACCGGGTCACCATCCTGGAGGGCGGCGGCCAGCGCGGTCACGGCGCCGGCCGCTGCCGGCCCAACTCGGCCCAGCGCATAGGCGGCCCATTCGCGGACCTTCTCGTCGGCGTCGGTCAGCGCCTCGATCAACGCCGACAGCGCCGCGGGGGTCGCCGGGCCGATCCGGCTCAGGGCGTTGGCGGCGGCCGAGCGCACGATTCGGTCATTATCCTTGAGGACCTGAACCAAGGCGGCCACCGCGGCCTGGGCAGAAGCGCCGATCTCCGCCAGGGCATCGGCGGCCAGGATGCGCACCCCCTTGTCGGGGTCGGTCAGCGCTCGGGCCAGAGCCGGCACTGCCGCTTCCGCCCGGGCCCCGAACCAACGCAGGGCCAGCGCCGCTTCCCGACGCACCAGCGGGCTGGGCCCCTCCAGGCTCTCGACCAAGGGACCAACGGCGGCGGGGCCGATCCTCCCCAGCGCCTGGGCGGCGAAGAGGCGCACGTCCTTGTCGGGGTCCTGGAAGGCCTCGATCAGGGCGGGCACGGCCGCGTCGGCCGCCGGCCCGATCTCCCCCAGGGCGTCAGCGGCCAGCATGCGGACGCCGGCCTCAGGGTCCTTCAATGCCTCGATCAGGGCCGGCACGCAGGCCCGAGCCCCGGGCCCCATCTTACCGAGGGCGCGAGCGGCCCGGATGCGGACCGCTTCGTCGGGGTCCTTGAGCACCTTGCTGAAGGCTGCTCCCACCTGCGGCGACTCCAGGCCGATCATCTCCAGGGCGCCCGCAGCCAGGTTGCGCACCCCCTCGTCAGGGTCTTGCAAGGCGTCCAGCAGCGCCGGCACCACCGCCTCCGCCTCTCCGCTCAGCCAACCCAGGGCCAGGGCCGCCTCGCGGCGGACCAACTCGGTTCCTTCTTTCAATGCGGCGATCAGGGCGGGCAGCGCGGCGAGGCCCATCTTTCCCAGGGCGTGGCCGGCGAAGATGCGCACATTTCGGTCGGGGTCCTGGAGGGCGGCTGCCAGCGCCGGCACGGCCTGCCCCGGCACCGCCACGACCTCGCCCAACGCCTCGGCGGCCTGCATGCGAACATCAGGCTGCGGATCGCTCAGCGCCCGGACCAGGGCCGGGACGGCGCCGGCGGCCGACGGGCCGATCCTCCCCAGGGCCGTAGCCGCGGCCGCCCGCACCTCGGTATCGGCGTCGCCCAACACCTCGATCAGGGCGGGGACCGCCTCCGCCGCGCCGGGGCCTATGTCCCCCAGCGCCTCGGCCGCCAGGGCGCAGAGAACCTTGTCCGTGTCGGCCAAGGTCTCGACCAGGGCGGACACGGCCGGCTGCGCCTCCGGGCCGAACCCGCGCAGGGCCTGGACCGCCTCTCGTCGCACCACCGGGTCGGTATCCTTCAACGCCTCGATCAGGGTAGGCAAGGCCACGGCGGGCTGAGCAGCGATCTTTCCCAGCGCCTCGGCGGCCCAGGCCCGAACGCCGGCGTCCGGGTCCTTCAAGGCCCGCACCAGGGCCGGGACGGCATCCCGCGCCTCGGGACCAATCTTGCCCAGGGCGCAGGCGGCCAGGATGCGCAGCTCCCAGTTCGGGTCGGTGAGGACCTGGGTCAGGACTCCGAGGGCCGGCCAGGCCGCCGCACCGAAATCGACCAGCGCAGCAGCGGCCAGGACACGAAGGTCCTCGTCACGCTCGGCCAGGGTCCGGGTCAGCACCTCCAGGACCCCGGGCGTCTGCGGAGCGATCTTCCCCAGAGCGCCGGCCGCCAGCACGCCAACATCGCGGTCGGGATCAGCCAGGACCTGGACCAGGGCCGGCACTGCCGCCTGCGCTGCCGGGCCAATCTCCCCCAGGGCATGGGCGGCCCATTCACGGGTCGTCGGGTCGGCGTCGCTTAGCAGGCCGACCAGGGCGGGCACGGCGTCACGGGCCGCTGGACCGATCAGGCCCAGCGCCTCGGCGATGCCGCGTCGGCCCACCGGTGGAGCGCCGGTCAGTGCCTCAATCAGGGGGCCGACGGCCGGCTCGCCGATCTTGCCCAGGGCGGCAGCCGCGCCGGCGGCGGCCTCGGGATTGGGATCCTGGAGCGTACGGATCAAGACGGGCACCGCGGCCTCGGCAGCCGGGCCGATCTCCCCCAGAGCAGCGGCCGCCGCCAGCCGGACGCTGATATCCTCATCGGCCAGGGCGGTGAGCAAATTCGGCACGGCGTCCCGCGCGGCCGGGCCTAGCTCGCCCAGCGCCTTGGCAGCGCGGACGCGGACGGCGGCCTTGTCATCTTTGAGGCGGCCCGTGTGGAGTTGGACCTGGTCGTGTACGGTCATCGTTTCCGCGCCCGCTGGTCAGAACCCAGCGAAGGAGTTCCTCTCCTGGCGGTGTCAACCCGCCGAGCCGGCTGCAACCCGCGCGGCCGACCCATTTCTGGAATCCGAATTGCCTCCAGGAGAATATCTCGTAAACTGAATAGTTCAAGCCCGCACCAGCGCAGCCCCGGCGGAGACTGGGGCTTCCCATGACTGCCCAACCGTGGCCGCAGTGGAGGGAGCGACCATCGGGGGCGTCATCCCCTTGGCCCTTTGCGAGTTTGCCACGGCCGCCGAGCCGTGGCCGCAGTGAAGCGATGCAGCGATTCTTCAGTTGGATTCGTCGAGGAACGGATGCCTCCCCCCTTCGCCGGCCGCGCGGCATGATCCGGCGCGCCTGGTCGGTTCGCCTGCCGGCCTACGCCGAACGCGCCGCCCGCCGCCGGCACGAGAAGCCGACGCTGCAAGGCCGGCGGCTGACGTGCAGCTTCGGCGAAGGGGAGGCCAAGACCACGCCGTTGCGCGAGGTCTCCGTCGATCTGTACCGGGGCCAACTGGTGCTCCTGATGGGCGTCTCGGGCAGCGGCAAGTCCACGCTGCTGTCGGTGCTGTCCGGCATGCTCCGCCCGGACAGCGGCCAGGTGCTGGCCTTGGGGGAAGACTTCTGGCGAATGTCGCCGCAGGAGCAGGAGCGCTTCCGGCTGCGCCACTTCGGCTTCGTCTTCCAGAAGCCCAACCTGATCCCCGCCTTGACCGCCCGCCAGCAACTGGAGATGATGCTGCGCTGGGGCGAGGGGACGCCGGCGCGAGAAGCACGCCGCAAGGCGGACCAGATGCTGAGCCTGCTCGGGTTGGCCGGCCGGGCCGACTGCCGACCGGCCCAGCTGTCCGGCGGCGAGCAGCAGCGCGTGGCCATCGGCCGGGCCCTGATCAAGGAGCCGACCTTTTTCTTCGCCGATGAGCCGACCAGCGCCCTGGACCGCGAGCATGGCCGGAAGGTGATCGAGTTGCTCCGGGAGACGGCCCACGAGCGGGGCGCGACCGTTCTGGTGGTCACGCATGATGAGGACCTGGCCCCCTACGCCGATCGCATCCTGCGTCTGAAGGAAGGCCGGCTGGTTTAAACGAGATCGCCTGGAATGGCCCTCGTTGCTGCGGGTGGTGTAGCGCTGGGGCCCCCGGCCGTGCGCTAAGCCGCACGCGACAACGGCGAAGTGATACCGGGATCAGAGTGATGGGTCTTCGGACTCATCCTTTTTGTGCTTCCGGCGGCGGTTGTCCTCATCGGCCGGCGCGCTGAACGTCTCAACGGCCAGGTCATGCAACACCAGGGCGCTGGTCCAGATTCCGAGCAATCCGGCGACCACCTGGCTCTCCTGCTGCTGGGCGAAGACCGCCTCGACGGCGCGGGCCTCCTCGGGAGTCGGCTCCGTCAGCGGCAGTTCCTGGACGGGTTTCTCGATCTCGGGCCGCTGGACCGCCGTGACCGGGGTGACGTTGAAGAAAGCTCCAAGCGGTGATTCGGCAGACATGACTGCACCTGTACAAAGGCCGGGCCCCTGTCAGAAAATCTTTCCGGTAGTATAACTTGGGGCAGGTACCCGGCCAAGCAGAAGCCGGGAAGGCAACGCCGCCTCGAAACGTTTCCCGTAGCATTTTTTGCTTCAAAGCGGTGGTCCCCTCTGATAATCTAGGCGGGTCAATTCCTTAATCGGCTAGTAAGGAACCCGTATCATGAACCAACGTCATCTGGGGTTGGTGGCCATCGTCTGTTTTGGGACCGGGGCACTTGTCGGACTGCTGGTGGCGCGCGGTCTGCCTGACGGTCAGGCTGCTCCGCCGGTCGCCGGCCCGGCGGCGCAACCGGCTGCCCGTCCTCCCGTGCCCCCTGACGATGGCAAGTTGCGGATCATCTGCTTTGGGGCCCATCCCGACGACTGCGAGTTGCGGGCCGGCGGTGTTGCCCTGCTCTGGTCCGCCCAAGGGCACCATGTCAAGTTCGTCTCCGTGACCAACGGCGACATTGGCCACTGGCGCGAGGCTGGCGGTCCGCTGGCCCGGCGGCGCAAGGCCGAAGTTGAGCAAGCCGCCCGTATCCTCGGCATCACCACCGAGGTGCTCGACATCCATGATGGTGAGCTGGAGCCGACCCTGGAGAACCGCCGCACCATCACCCGGCTGATCCGCGAGTGGAAGGCCGACGTGGTCATCAGCCACCGTCCCAACGACTACCATCCCGACCACCGCTACACCGGGGTGCTTGTCCAGGACGCCGCCTTTATGGTGACGGTCCCCTTTTTCTGCCCCGACGTGCCAGCCCTGAAGACCAACCCGGTCTTCTTGTTCTCTAGCGACAACTTCCAGAAACCCAACCCGTTCCAGCCCGACATCGTGGTGTCGATTGACTCGGTGATCGAGAAGAAGTTGGACGCACTGGATACGCTTGAGTCGCAGTTCTACGAAGGGGGGGCACTTGGCTCGGCAGCGCTGATCCCGAGCGACCCGGCCAAGCAGCAGGAGCGCCGCCGGCAAATCCGGGCCAACCACGCTGCCCGCTTCCAGGCTGTTGCCCAGCGTTACCGGGCCAAGCTAGCCGAATGGTACGGCCCGGAGCAGGCCGACAAGGTTCGGCACGCCGAGGCGTTCGAGATCTGTGAGTACGGCCGGCGGCCTAACCGCGCGGAGCTGGCCCGGCTCTTCCCGTTCTTCGGGGAGTAGACAGCAACCCATGAGCGGCGACTTCCTCCCCGCGCTGATCAACGCACCCGAGACAACCCGTCCCTGCCCTGTGCGCCGGCCGGGTCCGGAGGATGAGCCGGCCGCGGCGGAGCGGGGGGACGGCTTGCTACGGCCCAGCGAGCAGGAATTTCGGCTCTTGGTCGAAGGGATCGACTGCGTCTTCTGGATCATCTCCACTGATCTCGACCAGGTGTTCTACATCAGCCCCGCCTATGAAAAGGTTTGGGGCCGGTCGTGCCAGAGTCTTTATGAGCAGCCCCGCTCCTGGCTGGAAGCGGTCCATCCCGATGATGTCCGGCAGGTCGAGGAAGCTATTCGGGCGGCTCGACAGCAAAGGTCCGCGAACCAAGGCGACCTCGTGTATCGCATCCTACGGTCCGACGGGACCCTGCGCTGGATCCGGGCCCGCGCGTTTCTCGTTCCCGGTGAGCAGGGGGCGCGCGACTGTTTCATCGGCCTTGCCGAGGACATCACCGACCGCAAGCAGATGGAAGAGGCGCTGCGGCTGAAGGATCGGGCCCTGGAGTGCAGCGCCACCGGCATCGCCTTCGCCAGTCCGGACGGGCTGCTGACCTACGTCAACCAGTCGGCGCTCCGCATGTGGGGCTACGCCGACAGCCGCGAGATGCTCGGCCGGCCGTGCGCCGCGTTCTGGCACGATCCCGCGAAGGCCGCCCGGGTCAGCGAGCAGCTGCGCCGGCACGGGTCCTGGACGGGGGAATTGGTGGCCCGGCGAAAGGACGGCAGCTGCTTCCCCGTGGAGCTGTCGGCCAACCTGGTGACCGATGCGGCAGGTGAGCCGGTCTGCATGATGGCCTCGTGCATCGATGTGACGGCCCGCAAGCAGGCCGAGGAGCGGCTGCAGCACCTCCAGGCGCAGCTGGCCCATGTTGACCGGCTGGCGACCATGGGGGAGCTGGCCTCGGGGCTGGCCCACGAGTTGAACCAGCCATTGACCGCCATTGCCACTTATACCCGCGCCGCGGTCCGCCTGCTCCGCGCCGGCACCGGCGACCCCGGCCAGCTGCTGCAAGCCCTGGAGCAGGCTGCCCGCCAGGCCGAACGCGCCGGCGAGGTGGTCCACCGCCTCCGCCGCTTCGTCGCCCGCGCCGAACCCCATCGCTCCCTGCTCGACCTCAACGAATTGGTACGCGAGGCCCTGCTGCTGAGCGAGTACGATCTCCGCGACGGCGGCGTACACGTGCAGCTCGATCTCCGCGAGCCGCTGCCTCCCGTCGAGGGCGACCGCATTCAACTGGAGCAGGTGATCTTGAACCTGATCCGCAACGCCGTCGAGGCGATGGCCGACACCCCGCCCGGCCAGCGCAATCTGACTATCATCACTGGCCCGACCGGCCAGGGCACCGTCGAGGTCGCCGTCTGCGATGCCGGCTGCGGCCTGACCGTAGAGATGGTGCAGCGGCTGTTTCAACCCTTCCAGACCACCAAGCCCCAGGGGATGGGGCTGGGACTGGCCATCAGCCGCTCGATCATCCAGGCACATGGCGGCTGGATGTGGGCCCGGCCGAACCCGGAGCGCGGTGCCACTTTTTCCTTTGCCTTGCCCATCGCTGGAGGGACATCAAACCATGGAGCACCGGCCGACCGTCTTCCTCGTTGACGACGACCTCGCCGTTCGCGACGCCCTGCGGCTGTTGATGGAGTCGGTGAGCCTGCCGGTCCAGGCTTACGCCACCGCCCAGGAGTTCCTTGATACTTACGACCCCAGCCTGCCGGGCTGCCTAGTGCTTGACGTGCGGCTGCCCGGCATGAGCGGCCTGGAACTGCAAGAAGAGTTGAACGCTCGCAAGATTTACCTGCCGGTCATCATCATCACCGGCCACGGTGACGTGCCGATGGCTGTCCGGGCCATGAAGGCCGGCGCTTTCGACTTTTTGGAGAAACCGTTCAACGATCAGGAGCTGCTCGACCGCATCCACCAGGCCATCCGCCGGGACCTCCGGCGGCGCGAACGGGAAGCCCAGCGGGACCTGATCGCGGCCCGGGTGGCCCTGCTGACGCCGCGGGAGCGCGAGGTGCTCAACATGACGGTAGCCGGCAAGACCAACCAGATGATCGCCGAGGAACTCCACATCAGCCGCAAGACCCTCGACATCCACCGCTCCAAGATCATGGAGAAGATGCAAGCCCAGGGCGTCGCCGACCTGATCCGCCTGGCCCTGCTCGTGGAGGGGGCGGACTGCTGCCGCCGTTCCAGCGCCTAGTGCCTGGTCAGGCAACCTCCTTGTCGATGGCCCTACCGGTTGGGTGGCCACGGGGGAGCGCAGCGATGCCCCGGCCACCCCGGGCTGACGTGGCTGGCACAACCGGGCCTTGGATCTTGCCCCAGGAATGGCCTATGACCCCGCCGACGGCGAACGACACTGCCTTTGAAATGGCCGCCTCGAACATCCGCTTTGGCCCCGGCGTGACCCGCGAGGTGGGCATGGACCTGGCTGACCTTGGCGCCCGCCGGGTGCTGATCGTGACCGATCCGACGATGGCCAGGCTGCCGCCTGCCCAGGCCGTCCGCGAGTCGCTCGCCGCCGAGAAGATTGATTACGATCTGTTCGACCAGGTGCGTATCGAGCCGAGCGATCGCTCGATGCGCGAGGCGATCATGGTTGCCCAGGCGGGCCGGTATGACGCCTACGTCGCGGTCGGCGGCGGCTCCAGCATCGACACCGCCAAGGTTGCCAACCTCTGCGCCACCTACCCGGCCGACTTGATGACCTACGTCAACGCCCCCTTGGGCCAGGGCCGGCCGGTCCCCGGCCCGCTTAAGCCGCTGATCGCCGTCCCGACGACAGCCGGCACCGGCAGCGAGACGACGGGGGTGGCCATCTTCGACCTGACCGATCTGCACGCCAAGACCGGCATCGCCCATCGGCGGCTGAGGCCGACGCTGGGGCTCGTCGATCCGGAAAACACACGTACCATGCCGCCGCTGGTCGCCGCCAGCACCGGGCTGGATGTGCTCTGCCACGCCCTGGAGTCGTACACGGCCCTCCCATACGACCGGCGCCCTCGGCCGGAGCGGCCGCTGCTGCGCCCGGCGTACCAGGGGGCCAACCCCATCAGCGATGTCTGGTCCGCCCAGGCGCTGCGCCTGGTGAGCACGTACCTGGTGCGTGCCGTGCGCGACGCCGGCGATGACGAGGCACGCACCAACATGCTGCTGGCCAGCACCTACGCCGGCATCGGCTTCGGCAACGCCGGCGTTCATCTGTGTCACGGCATGTCATACCCGGTCAGCAGTCGGGTGAGAGATTACTACCCGCCGGGCTACCCGGCCGACCATCCCCTGGTGCCGCACGGCATCTCGGTGGTGCTCTGCGCCCCCGCGGTGTTCCGCTTCACCGCCCCGGCCTGTCCCGAGCGGCACCTGTGCGCGGCGGCGTTCCTCGGCATGGACGTGTCCGGACTCCGGCCGGAGGACGCAGGCCGGGCGCTGGCCGATCGGCTCATTCAGTGGATGAAGGAACTGGGGCTGCCCAATGGCCTGGCGGCGATCGGCTTCACGCCCGACGACATACCGGCGCTGGTGAAGGGGACGCTGCCGCAGCATCGGGTCACGAAGCTGTCGCCGCGGCCGGCGGGCGAGGACGACCTGGCGGCCCTGTTCCTCGACTCGATGCGGCTGTGGTAGCGGCCTGGCTTCCCGCGGTTTGCGCCAACGGGTGATCGGTGTCGGCTCCGTCAATGTTCCTGGACGACGAAATCGAAATCCTCAACCCCGACCTGCCGCGCGGCCGGTTCCGCTCGGTCCTGTTCGACTTTGACGGTACCCTGTCACTGATCCGCGAGGGCTGGCCGCAGGTGATGATCCCGATGATGGTCGGCATCCTGCGAGAAACCGGCACCTCGGAGACCGAGGCCGAGCTAACCGCCGTGGTCGAGGAGTTCGTGATGCGGCTGAACGGCCGGCAGACCATTTACCAGATGATCCAGCTGGCCGACGAAGTTCGCCGCCGCGGGGCCGAGCCGCTCGAGCCGCTGGCCTACAAGCACCGCTACCATGACCTGTTGATGGAGCGCATTCGCGGTCGGATCGAGGCCCTGGAATCGGGGGCAGCCACCGCCGAGGAATGGACGGTGCCCGGCAGTCACGCCCTGCTGGACGGCCTGCGCCGGCGCGGGGTGACCCTGTACCTGGCCAGCGGCACCGACCTGAAGTATGTCCGCCACGAGGCCGCGCTGCTCGGCCTGACCCCCTACTTCGAGCCGCACATCTACGGCGCCCTGGACGATTACAAGAATTTCTCCAAGCGAATGGTGATTGAGCGCATCCTGCACGAGCATGGTCTGCGCGGCGAGGAGCTGCTCGGCTTCGGCGACGGCTTCGTCGAGATCGAGGAAGTCAAGCGCGTCGGCGGCGTGGCGGTGGCGGTGGCCAGCGACGAGGTCAACCGCC
>DATLYH010000016.1:0-55553 GCA_035575035.1 Gemmataceae bacterium | reverse complement strand
CTTCTTCAGGCGATTGCCGACCAGGTCCAGGGTGTAGTCGATGGTGTAGTCATCCGCCGTCCCGACGGTGTCTACCTGCTCCCGCACCAGACGGTTCAGCGCATCATAGGTGTAGTTCGCTATCGTGGTGATGCTCGTGCCGTCGGGCTGCTTGACGGTCTCCGTCAGGTTGGTGATCTGGCCGTCCAGCGCCCGCGTGTAACTGAAACTGGACAGGGTATTGCCGGCACTGTCTCGGTTCACCCGACTCGTCAGCCGGTTCAGCGCGTCGTAGCCCAGGGCCGCGGTCAGCACCACCGCCGTCCCCACCTTTTGCGTCATGCTGGTGAGATTGCCCACCGCATCGTAACCGTACTCCGTCTGCTCCGCAGCTGCCAGCGCGACGCCGTTCCGTTTAGTCAGCGTCACCGTCTGCAACCGACCTAGCTTATCGTGGACGTACTGCACCTCGCTCTGGTCCGTCCACATCCGCGTCAGCTGGCCGGTGGCATCGTCGTAGCCGTAGTGGATCGTCTGGGCCAGGCCGGCCGGACCCATGACGCGCCTCAGCCTTCCCTCGGGGTCGTAATCGTAGTCAGTGGTCCCGGCCACGCTGTCGATTACCTTGTCCCGCCGGCCGTCGGTGTCATAGCGGTACTGCACCGTCTCGGCGGGCGTGGAGGCACTGACGCTGACGTAATACTCCACCGCCGTCAGCCGGCCCAGGCGGAGAGAGGGGTTCTGGGAGTCGGCCCGGCCCGGGTCCGTGTCGTAGAAGTACTTGGCCACCTGCCCCTTGAAGTCGGTGTGGGTCAGGAGCTGCCCGTAGCCGTTGTAGGTCTTGGTCTCCACGGCCACCGGCTGGCCGGCGACCTCCGGCAGGGTGCGGCTCCGCTCCTGGCCGAACTCGTCGTAGGTCCAGCGGGTCACCCGGCCGCGGGCGTCGGTCGTCTGGATGTGATTGCCGTAGATGTCATAGACATAGCGCGTGACCGGAACGGTTAGCGTGTTGGCATTGAGCGGGTCGGGCACGGCCGGCTGGCGGACCTCGGTTAGCCGCCCCTCCGCATCGTAGCCGTACTCGGTCCGCCGACCCAGGGCATCGAGGTCACGACCGATCTGCTGGATGAGCGTCTACGGAACATGGGCAGTGAGGTTACCCTTGATCCGGCGCAAGGCTTGGGGGATAGTAAGCATGGTGGCCTCCGGGGGTGATGAGTTCGTCACAGTTTCATCATCGCAGGAGGTCATCGCTTTTCCCAGGTCGGCGCACGCCTTGATCCCGTAAAGAACATCCGCTTAACTTAAGGGCATTCACTCCCGCCCCCTTTTTTCTCCCCTTCATTCCACCTTGGTCCAAGCATAGTGACCAATGCTATGTTCATCTGCTCCTACATGGATCGTGCCTGGAGCTATTTGACGGAGCCGGAACTCCCACGACACTCCTTCTTCATCAATCACCCGTAACACCACGCTTTGATCGGTCTCTTCGACGTCCTGTATGTGGAACACCTCCTCCTCCCCGTTCCCGGAAAGAATAAGCGACTTTGGGGACACTTCCAGGTATACTTCCTGTTCTTCTTCGGGCGTTTCCATCAACCGCCTCTTCAGTTCCTCGGTATTCACGCCAAGGGAACCAGTTAGCTCCTCGTTAAAAGAACCAGCTAGCTCCTCATTGAAGCTCGCCGCGATCAACCTCGCAGAGTGTGCGAGATCAACCCGATACCGTCCTACGAATCGTTTCAAAGATAGCATGGCTGTTCTCCACGTTGCTTGCGTCTCTTGGGTCCGCTGTTCTTGGGCCTGGCACTGGTAGCGGCGCCGGTGGGCCGACCGATGACGTTGCTTGCGTCTCTTGGGTTCGCTGTTCTTGCGCCACTCTTGCGCAGCCTCAAGGATCCGATACACTCGGATATGTCCGCCGTTCCTCGCTGCTTCAACGGGAGTCACTCCTTCGGGATTCGGGTACCCGGGGTCTGCACCTGCGCTCAGTAAGAGTTTGACGCCGTCTTCATTACCCTCACGGGCCGCGATGAACAACGCCGTGGTCTTGGAACGGCCGGTACGATCACATTCGGCGCCGGCTGCTAGCAACGCCGCGATAACTCTCGAATCTTTCGACTTGGCCGCATACCAGATCGGAGACTCGGCTCTCCCGGAAACAACATTGGGATCGGCCCCAGAAGAAAGCAAAACTCGGACTAGCTTATAGTATCCGCTCTCCGCGGCGAAGCTCAACGCTGTTCGGCCTTCCTGATTGAGGGCGTTGACGTCCGCGCCGCGTCGGATCAGAAAACGGGCCACGCGAACGTGGTCTAGATCAACGGAGTAAGCAACAGCCAGAGGACCAACCCAGGACGCGCCTCGGCATGTGGCGATGAGGGGCGTGTCACCATCCTTCGAGCGGCCGTCGATCTGAGCGCCGTGTTCCACAAGGAGGCGCACCACCTTGTAGTCAGCGATGAATCCCGCTACATACATTCCGGTGTTCTCACGCCACTTCGCGTCGACAGCCATGCCGCGTTGCAGAAGCAACTTGACGGTCTGTGGCCTACGTGCCTTGCACGCACGGATGAAGGCTTCCCTCATAGAATGGCCTGAGGTCTTGAGAGACGCTGATCGGCGCAACAGACTGTTCGCTTCGGAGAATCGCTTGGCTCGAATCAAGCCCAGCAACTCTTTTTCAACGCGCTTCTTCCCGCCTTCAGTCTGTTGTCGGCGCATCTGCTTGGTCATCGTTAGCTACCAATAGCCCGTATCTTATCTTCGGCTGTGTCCTGCGATTGGGCGGGTGTACGGGGTGCCGAGAACGAGGACCGGACTGCCAAGGGCTTGCATCGACCTGGTGGACGCTTCGGCCCACTAAGTGACGAAATCCAAGGATACAGCCTTGTCTTCGATCAGACAATCTTCTCCGTCGCATAGTCGTTCTTGGGCCATTCCTCCGTCAGTTCCTGCAAGGGATCGTTATAATCGCGCCCCGGGCGCCAAACGTCAAGGGGTTCCGATTTATTGCCCGCCCGCCCAACGTTCAAGAGCCGGAACCCTCGGAGTTTCCACTGCGCCCTACCATAGTACCGAGCGCGGAGAAGGAACAGGTCAAACTGGCCTCTCTGAATAGCAGCCTCAACAAATTTAATCATCGGCTTGATACTCGGCGGCGCAACTGCCTTGAGCCCCCTGATAATCACCGAAACGAGTTCTTCAGCGATCGCACTAGCATAACTGCTCAACCACTGCAAACTCATCTGTAGTGCCCCGTCCAGCTGCTTATCGAGTGCACGGAGCACCTTACTCGAGGACAACGCCTTCACTTCGCCAATCACGATGTGGACACGACCACCATTTTGCTTGATCGCGAGCAAGTCTGGCCCATGCGATCCGACGGGCGTAGACTGCATTGGTATCGCCAGGTACCCCAGTTCGGTCAGCCGCGTGACCCAGAGACGTTCTCCCGCCGCTGCCATTCGCTTACTTCGGTGATCCCGTGGTTCGGTAAAGTTGAGGCCCTTTAGCACTTCATCGGCGAACTTATTCACAAACTTCTTGCTCAACATCTGAGCAGACTGATTTTGCGAGCGGGTGTTCTGTTGGATGCCGAGTGCCGACATCAGGCCATTTACCGTGAAGAACATCCCGCTTGGGTCCGAGTTCGCCACTGGGTTGGCCCCGGCGTACCCGTACCGGTTGACCTCGGCGGGGTTAAAGTAAGTCCTGCCGTACGGGTCCATCGCAGTGAACCGCCCAGTCCGTGGGTCGTACAGCCGGGCCCGTAGATAATACTCCGCCAGTACTGGGTCGAGGCGCTCACCGCGGTAGCCTATTGGGTTGACGAACGTCCCCGCCGTCGCTACCTTGTTGCCGAAGGCGTCATAGCGGTACGCCGCCAGCACCGCCGCGGTCAGATCGACCACCTGACGCACGCCGCTGTGGCCGTCGGCCAGGTACAGACCGACGGGTTGGCCGGAGCGGGCGACGGAGATGGGGTCCAGGCCAGCACCATAGACATAGCTGGCCACGATCAGCCCACTCTCGGTGCGCTCCTCGATCACCTGGGCGTAGCCCGAAGGGCTCTGGTGATCCACCACCAGCAGACGCACTTCCGTGGTGCTCACCCCGCCCGTGGTGGTCGCCACCTCCTCGCGCAGCCGGATGCCATCAGGGTCGTAGCGATACAGCGCCTGCCTGGTGGTGCTCCCCTGTACGTTGGTGGCGCTCTGCAAGCGGCCGCGCACGTCCCAGACCTGCATCAGACTGCTGCCCGTTGTCGCTGTCCGAGATGTCAAAGAGCCGTTGGTATCGTAACCGTACGTCAGCGTGTTTGTCAATGTCCCGCCCACGGCTGCGTCGTAGACCTTCTCCTCGGTCAGCCGATCGCGGGCATCGAACGTTCCCTCGACCCGCTCCACTATCCCGCTCCCCTTGGTGGTCAACTTCTTCAGGCGGTTGCCCACCAGGTCCAGGGTGTAGTCAATGGTGTAATCATCCGCGGTCCCGACGGTATCGACCTGCTCCCGCACCAGACGGTTCAGCGCATCATAGGTGTAGCTCGCTATCGTGGTGATGCTCGTGCCATCGGGCTGCTTCACCGTCTCCGTCAGGCCGCTGATCTGCCCATTGGCCAGCCGCGCGTAGCTGAAGCTCGACAGGATATTGTTCGCGCCGTCCTTGTTGACCCGACTAGTGAGCCGGTTCAGGGCGTCGTAGCCCAGGGTCGCGGTCAGCACCACCGTCGTCCCCACCTTTTGCGTAATGCTGGTGAGGTTGCCCACCGCATCGTAGCCGTACTCGGTCCGCCGGCCCAGGGCATCGATGTCGGCCTTCTTGCGGCCCAGGTCGTCGTATTCCACCCGCGTGCTGGTGCCGTCGGCAAAGTGGGTGGCCACCACCCGGCCGTCGCCGTCGTACTCGGTGCGGGTCACACGCCCCAGCGCATCCTTACTAGTCACCGCCCGACCGGCCGCATCGTAGGTCGTCTCGGTCCAGGTCAACAGCGTCGTGCCATCCCACGACTCGCTGCGCGTCTGCCGGCCGAGCCGGTCGTAGAACGACTTGACGGTGGCGTTGCCGGTGCTGCCCGACTCGATCACCTGGCCCAGTTCGTTGTAGCGGGTAGTGCTCGTGGACAGCGGCGTATTGGCGGCACTGACGAAGACCGCCCGGGTCCGCCCGCCGCTGCTGGTGAGCTCAAGGACCACGTCGGCAGAGCGCTCGGTGCGGACCACCCGCCCCTGTTCATCGTAAACGGTCTTCGTGCCCCGCGTCGGCGTGCCCGGCACGAACGGGTCGGTCACCCACTCGGCACGTCCCAAAGCGTCGTAGGCGGTCCGCACCACCGTGCCGTCGGGGTGGCGTGTCTCCACTACCAGGCCGCGCAGGTCGTAGATCGTCTCGCTGGCCGCGCCGCGCGGGTCGATCGTCCGGACCGCGCGGCCGAGCCGGTCGTACTCGGTCCGGCTGACGTTGTTGCGGGCATCGCGGTTCTGCACCGCCCGGTCATTGGCGTCGAAGCTCACCGCGGTCGTCAAGGTGCGGTCCCCGCCGAGGCCGCCCGCGCCCGCCGACGACCGGGGCTGGGATGGCGGCTGGCATGAGAATTGCTCTTCATCCTCTCCAGGAGAGGGGTAGCAATGGCCTGTACAAGGCTTCCCCCCCACCGCAGCCTTCCGGACCGGAGTTGGTCCCGCAGTTGGGGCAGTGGTGCGGCCGGGATGGCCACGGAGCGGGGGGTAGAGGGATGGCCGCGGCCCTTGCTCGTCGTTCGGCGGGTGGGACACCCACTTCCCCAAGAGGCCCGCGGTTGAGGCAAGAGAAGGAGGTGGCCATGTCGAAGCCACTGGGACCCATTGAAATCTGCTGCGACGCCCCGCCTTACAATATCGTGCGGGCCTGTTCGCAGCTCGGCTTCCGGACACCGGAGGACGTTCGCTGGTTCCGGATGAGCCACTTCCTGAGCGAGAGCACCAGCTGGCGCGAGCTGCTCAAACACCAGCCCTGGAAGGTCTTCCTGGGGATGTATCACCTCGAGGACCGGACCTGCTCGTGCGGTCAGAGCCTTCCCCGGTTGGAAAGGTATACGTTCATGCTCATCACGGGGAAGGAGTTGTCCTACCTCCTCGGTCAGTGCAGCCGCTGCCGGACCATCTTCTGGGAAGAGGCCTGAGCGGCAGTGGTGCTAGACTGCTTCCATGCCTACTCCCATTTCGCCGGACCATCTTCTGGGAAGAGGCCTGAGCGGCAGTAGTCGGCAGTCGGTAGTCCGTAGCAAGACCGCCCGCATTGGTGGCGCCAGGGAGCCGCGGTCCATCTAGCTGTGGCCCTTGGGGCATGGACCAACTCGCATCCTCTGACCCCTGACCTCTTGATCATTCGTGCTTCGTCATTGCCGGGCTACCCCCAGCAGATCAGCCCCGGCTCAAAGAGGTTGGCCAGATCGGGATGCTTGGGAAGGACCCGGACGGCGAACCCATACCGTCCGCTGGCCCGGCAGGGGAGCACTCCCTTGAAGATCCAGGTGCCGCCGTCGCGGCCGTCGTGGCTCATCGGCACCGTCTGCGGGTTGGGGATGTCACCGAAGGAATCGACCAGGCCGTGGAACAGCTGCACCTCCACGTCCTCCGGCGAGATGGGGCCGAGATGGACGCGGGCCCGCACTTCCATCTGGCCGCCGACGCGCAACGGCTCGGCGGTGTCGGCCTCGACCGCCTCGACCCGGATATGCGGCCAGTCGTGGATCATCCGCCGCCGCCACTGAGCCAGCTGGGCCGCCTTCTTCAAGCCGTCGGCCGCCAGCATCCCGTAGCGCTGGGCCGACGGGCCGTAGCACTTCTCCATGTACTCCTGCACCATCCGGTTGGTGTTGAAGAAGGGGCAGAGGGTGCTCATGCAGCGTTTCATCATCCGGAGCCAGCCGCGCGGCAGGCCGTCGCTCCCCCGGGCGTAGAACAGCGGCACGATCTCCTGTTCCAGGAGGTCGTAAATCGCCCGGCTCTCCACGTCATCCTGGTAGACACGGTCGTTTTCCGAATACTCCTCGCCGGCGCCGATGGCCCAGCCGTTGTCTTGCTGGTAGCCTTCCGCCCACCAGCCGTCGAGGACGCTCAGGTTCAGCCCGCCATTGAAGCAAACCTTCATGCCGCTGGTGCCGGAAGCCTCCAGCGGCCGGCGCGGGTTGTTCAGCCAGACATCGCATCCCTGGATCAGGTAGCGGGCGATGTGGATGTCGTAGTCTTCCAGGAAGACGACGCGGCGGCGGAACTCCGGCCGGCGGGCGATGTGCTGGATCTCGGCGATGAGCTCTTTGCCCTCGTGGTCGCGCGGATGAGCCTTGCCCGAGAAGATTAGCTGCACCGGCCGCTCCTTGTGGTTCAGGATGGCCGCCAACCGCTCCAGGTTGCGGAAGATGAGCGTGCCCCGCTTGTAGGCGGCGAAGCGGCGGGCGAAGCCGATGGTCAAGGCATCGGGGTCGAGCACTTCGTCGGCCCGGGCAACCTCGCCGGGCGGAGCGCCGCGGTTTTTCAGCTGCTGCCGCAGCCGCTGCCGGGCGAAGGCCACCAGCCGCTCGCGCCGCCGCTCGTGCGTCCGCCAAAGTTCCGCGTCGGGGATCAGCTCGCACCGCTTCCAGATGCTGTGGTCGGTTGGCCGGTTCTCCCACTCCATGCCCAAATAGCGCTCGAAGAGCTGGGCCATATCGAGCGAGACCCAGCTGCGGGCATGCACCCCGTTGGTGATATGGATGATCGGAACCTCCGCCTCGGGCAGCCCCGGCCAGATGTTCTTCCACATGCGCCGCGCCACCTGGCCGTGCAGCTTGCTGACGCCGTTGCTGACATTGGCCAGCCGCAACGCCAGCACCGTCATGCCGAATGGCTCGTTGGGGTCGCGGGGATTCTGCCGGCCCAGGGACAGGAAGTCGTTGCGGTCGATCTTGAGTTGGCTGAGCAGCGGTCCGAGGTAGTGCTCAACCAGCTGCGGGGCGAAGACATCGTTGCCGGCCGGCACCGGCGTATGGGTGGTGAAGCAGGTGCCGGCCTGGACCGCCTCGCGGGCGGTGGCAAAATCGACCTGGTGCTCCTCCATCAACAGCCGGATGCGCTCCAGGCTACAGAAGGCGGAGTGCCCCTCGTTCATGTGGCAGACGGTGGGGGGCTTGCCCACCGCGCGCAGAGCGCGGACGCCGCCGATCCCCAGGATCATCTCCTGGCGGAGCCGCATCTCGTGGTCGCCGCCGTAGAGTCGGCCGGTGATCTGCCGGTCCTCCGGCGAGTTCTGCGGGATGTTGGCGTCAAGCAAGTAGAGCGGCACCCGCCCAACCTGAATGCGCCAGATCTGCACCCAGACGTCACGCCCAGGGAACGGCACGCTGACCAGAAGAGGAGTCAGGGGAGAGAGGTCAGGAGTCGGCGAAGAGCCTCCTTTGCTGACCCCTGACCCCCGACCCCTGCCCCCTGTCTGCTCGGGGATCAACGGCAGGTTAAAGAAGTCGTTCTCGGGGTAGCGCTCCTGCTGCCAGCCATCTACGTTGAGGTACTGGCGGAAGTAGCCCTCGCGGTACATCAGGCTGACGCCGACCAGGGGGATGCCGAGGTCGCTGGCACTTTTGAGATGATCGCCGGCCAGGACGCCCAGGCCACCTGAATAAACGGGGATGCATTCGTGGATGCCGAACTCGGCCGAGAAATAGGCAATGTAGCCGGTCGGGGCGCTGGGACCGTTGCCGTAGGTCTCCTGGAACCAGGTCGGGGCGTTCATGTAGTTGTCGAACGCCTCCTCGACCCGGTCGAGGTGAGCCAGGAAGCCTTCGTCTTGCTGCAACTGCTCCAGCCGGGCTTGCTCCACGCCGCTCAACAACCGCACCGGGCTTTGGTCGGTCGCCTCGAACAGGTCGGCGTCGATGCGGCGGAACAGGGCGATGGCGTCGGGGTTCCACGACCACCACATGTTGTAGGCCAGCTTGTGCAGCGCCTGCAACCGACCGGGCAGATGGGGGAGCACCGTGAAGGTGCGGATGGTACGGCCAGCCATCACCACCTCACCGCGATTTAAAGAGGCAACGGCGACCGGCCGGACCGATCGCCGCCTGAGCACCGAGGGCGGAGGAAGAGCAACTGCTGTACCCTTCCCGGGAAGAAAGCTATGTTTTGGATTGTAGCATATCCACGCGGACAGGAATTGCAAGAAAAGCCTTCGTGATGGTGCGTGGCTTGCGCGGGTTGCCCTGCTTGCCGGCCGGTTTGCGATTCATAGTCCGTACGGAGGCCCCCTCGAGGGACGGGGGATGTTCTCACGACTGGAGGAACGGGCGATGCGGACGGTCATTACTGGGGGAGCGGGCTTCATCGGCTCGCACCTGTGCGAGCGCTTCCTGGCCCGCGGCCACGAGGTCATCTGCGTCGATAATCTGATCACCGGCAGCCTGGCCAACATCGACCACCTGCGCGGCGATGTTCGTTTCCGCTTTATTTACCACAACATCTCCGACCCGCTATTGATCGACGGCCCGGTGGACAACGTGCTCCATTTCGCCTCGCCGGCCAGCCCGGTGGATTATCTCCGCTACCCGATTCCGACGCTGAAAGTCGGCTCGCTGGGGACGCACAACACGCTTGGCCTGGCCAAGCTGAAGAAGGCTCGCTTCCTCCTGGCCAGCACCAGCGAGGTCTACGGCGATCCTACGGAACACCCCCAGCGCGAGGAATACTGGGGAAACGTCAATCCGATCGGCGTGCGCGGCTGCTACGACGAGTCAAAGCGCTTCGCCGAGGCGATCACGATGGCCTATCATAGATACCATAATGTGGATACTCATATTGTTAGAATCTTCAATGTGTTCGGCCCCCGGATGCGGCTCGACGACGGCCGGGTGATTCCGAACTTCCTGGGGCAGGCGCTGCGCGGCGAGCCGCTGACGGTCTACGGCGACGGCTCGCAGACGCGCAGCTTCTGCTACATCGACGACCTGGTGGACGGTATCGAGCGACTCCTCTTCACCGACTTCCACGAGCCGGTCAACCTTGGCAATCCCGACGAGACAACCATCCTCGATTTCGCCAAGGAAATTCTGGCCCTGTCGGGCAGCGCCAGCCCCATCGTTTTCAAGCCGCTGCCGCCGGACGATCCCAAGGTGCGCCGGCCGGACATCAGCCGGGCGCGGCAGCTGCTCGGCTGGGAGCCGCGGGTCAGCCGCCAGGAGGGGCTGCGGCGGACCCTGGAGTACTTCCGGACCCGCATCCAGGAGCCGACCGCCTCGGAAAGTCCCGGGAAAGGGTGACGGTCGGCCCCCTCACCCCTGCCCCTCTCCCCCGAAGCGGGGGCGAGGGGAGAAGAACTTACCCCCTCACCCCTGCCCCTCTCCCCCACGGGGGAGAGGGAAGGAACTCTTGCCCCTCTCGCCCCTGCGGCGGCGAGGGGAGAAGAACTTACCCCCCCTTATCCCTACCCCTCTCCCCGCTTCGGGGGAGAGGGAAGGAACTCTTGCCCCTCTCCCCCACGGGGGAGAGGGGTTGGGGGTGAGGGGGCGCGGCGTTTTCGGGCCCTCTCCAGCGCACCGATTCGGCCACCTGAAAATTGAGAATTTTAGTTGAATGCAGAACGGGGCGGCGGTACATTCAATGGTGGCCGCGAGGACGGTTCAGGGTTGTTGTCCGACTCGCACCAACTCCATCGAATCGAACCGTCATATCCACGGGTACCCTTCGCGCTGCCGCCCCGTGTGCTGAGGTTCGATGAGGTTCGTTCGCGACAACAAAACACTTTCTCCTGAACCACCCCCGACCTCTCCCATTTGCCGACGGACCTTTTTCCCGCGGAGGATGACCTCCCGGCTCTAACGAAGCAGAGCGAGTGGCCGTCTACCCGTTGACCCGAAGGTCAGCGGACTGGTCTGTTCCCATCCACTGTTTTTATGGGGGAGAGTCATGGTACACAGGTCACACAGGATCGGTTTCACGCTGATCGAGCTCTTGGTCGTCATCGCCATCATTGCCGTCCTGATCGCCCTGCTGCTGCCCGCTGTCCAGAAGGTCCGCGAGGCGGCCAACCGCACCACCTGCGGCAACAACCTCAAGCAGATCGCCCTGGCGGCCCACAACTACGAGAGCATGCACGGGCTGCTGCCCCCCGGCTACCTGGGGCGGGTGTGCACCGCCCCCAATTGGTGCGACGCCGGTCAGCTCGACGCCCAGAACGTAGGGGTCTTTGCTTTCCTCCTCCCCTACTTTGAGCAGCAGCAGGTTTACAGCCAGCTACAGGTCAACTGGGACCTGAACTCCCAGCAGCACCTCAATCCTTCGCAGCCACCCGGCTGGTGGAACTACGGTGTCAATACCACGCTGGCATTAAGCCGGTTCAAGGTGCTCTGGTGCCCCTCTGACGACCTGTACGGAGTGATCACCAGCGGCACGACAGTGGCGCCCTTGTGGCAGATCAACGGTGAGTGCACCGTCCGCACCTATATCTTCACCCCTGGCTATCAGCCGGGGCGGACGAACTATGCCGGCGTGTGCGGCTCGCGCGGCGAGGCGGCCCTGGGCAGCAGCGGCGGCGCGCAGGACCCGAACTGGAGGCGGTATGAGGGCATCTTCAACAATCGTTCCAAGGTTTCGCTGAACCGGATCCCCGATGGCACCAGCAACACCCTGTTCTTCGGCGAGGCATTGGGAGGGGTGAGCCAGACAGGGCGCACCATTGCCCTGTCGTGGATCAGCTGGGGCGTCTCGGGCACCTGGCTGGGGCTGGGAGGCCCCGTTGACTCCAGTTGGAGTCAGTTCTCCAGCCGTCATGAGGCCGGGGTGCAGTTCGCCTTCGCCGACGGGTCGGTCCGCATGCTCCGCCGCACCGAGCCCTGGAACCCGGCACGGAACCCGTCAGCGGGGTGCCAGACCGGCGCGGCGCTGGTGCCGCCTCCCCCGACCAACTCCCTCCCCCTGTGGTGGGTGCTCCAGCAGCTCGCCGGCAAGGCGGATGGGGACACGGTCGATCCCAGCCGGCTCGGTGGCTGAGCGCCTGGGAGAGGTTGCGGTTTGATGCCTCTGGGGGAGAGTTCTATGAAACGATACCTTTTCCCGGTCCTGCTTTTGATGACGTTCGCCCTAGGGGGCGGCTGCGGGGATAGCCGCCAGGACTACATCCCGCCGCCGGACACCAAGCCGCCTCCCGAGGTCAAGCCAGTGCCATTGGGAGGCGGCCAGCCGGCCTCAGTCCGGCCAGAAAAGAAACCAGCCAACCAATGATAGCTCCCACGGGACCGGCTGCCGCCCGCGGCCGGTCCCGGACGGATGCTTCCACTACAAGTGGCTGGGGGCTGTACCTTTCTCCGGGCTGCTGCTGTCCTGGGACCCGGCCTTCCAGTTTCTGTAGCTATTGAAGCGGGAAACGCCGTTGCGGGCGCCCGACGGCTTTCGCGGTGTCGCCGCTCACGCCTTCCAAATCTTCTCCCAGCCCGCACCGACATCGCGCGTGGCGTTGCGCGTGTCCACCACCAGCCGGGCGTGCCGGACAACGTAATTCCAGTCGTAAGCTGAGTGGTCGGTGGCAATCAGCACGCAGTCGAGCGAGCTGAGGTACTCCGGCGTCAGCTCCTGGCTCTCCAGGTCGAAGGCGTAGTGGCGCATGCTCGGCAGGCGGGGGATGTGGGGATCGTTGTAACTGACCTCGGCCCCCAACGCCGTCAGCCGCTTCATCAATTCGAAGCTCGGCGACTCGCGCGGGTCGTCCACGTCCTTCTTGTAGGCCACGCCCAAAATGCCGATCTTGCTCCCCTTGGCCGCCTTGCCATGCGAGTTCAGCGCCAGCAACACACGCTGCACGACATACTCGGGCATGAGGGTGTTGACCTCGCCGGCTAGCTCGATAAAACGCGTGTGGAAGTCGTAGCGCTTGGCCACCCAGGAGAGGTAAAAGGGATCGATAGGAATACAGTGCCCCCCCAATCCGGGGCCAGGGTAGAACGGCTGGAAGCCGAACGGCTTGGTACTGGCGGCTGCGATCACCTCCCAGACATCGATCCCCATGCGGTCGAAGAGCATCTTTAGCTCGTTGACCAGGGCGATGTTGACGCAGCGGTAGGTGTTCTCCAGGATCTTGCAGGCCTCGGCCACCTCCGGGCAGGAAACCGATACTACCCGCGGCACCAACGGCTCATACAGGGCGACGGCCAGTTCGTGGCTCTTCGGGTCGAGGCCGCCGACCACCTTGGGGATGAATGCCGCCGAGTGGGTCGGATTGCCGGGGTCCTCGCGCTCCGGGCTGTACGCCAGGTAGAAGTCGGCGCCGGCGCGCAGGCCCGTCTCCTCCAGGACCGGTCGGACCACCTCGCGCAGCGTCCCCGGATAGGTAGTGCTTTCCAGGACGATAAGCTGACCGGGCGTCAGGTGGTCGCGGATTTGCCGAGCCGTGCCGACCACGTAGGACATGTCGGGCTCGCGGTGGACGGTCAACGGCGTCGGCACGCAGATGACGATTGCCTGCACGCCGCGCAGCAGGCCCATGTCGGTGGTGGCCTGGAAGCGTCCCTGACGCCGTAAGGCGGCGAGGTCCTCGGCGGCGATGTGCTTGATGTAGCTTTCGCCGGCGTTGAGTTTGGCGACCTTGACCGGGTCGCAGTCAAAGCCGACCACTGGGAAGCCCGCGCGGACGAACAGCTTGACCAGCGGCAGGCCGACGTAGCCCAGGCCGATCACGCCCACACGGGCCCGGCGCGCCCGGATCGCGGCCAACGCCTCGGAGAAAGTTGCTGCCACGCCGTTCAAGGATGCAACACTCGCCATGGGGGCTCCTTCCCTGGAGGTTCCAGAGGATCGGGAGGTCGATGCCCGTCTCGATCCGGCGACGGGGAGAAAGACCGGGTCACATCGAGCCACGTCGATCCTTAGTAGTGGCATATCCCTTCCGGTTGATCAAGGTCAAGTTGGCAACCCGGGCGCGTCGGCGAAACTGCCCCGCGGCGGAGGGTGGATGGCCCCGGGATGGAAGCGGTTGCCTTGGCGGCCCGGGCGAATTCCTCAAGCCGATCGACGGGAAGCGCCGATCTTGCAGAAAGGCGGTAGATGTCAACGGCGCCGGGGGAAGTCTATTTGCGGAGTTTGCGGAGCCATGATCGGTCCCCGGGCATCGAACCAGGCCCTCGCCGCCCCGCTACCGGAGACGCTCCGGACCGTCATCAGGCCCTCGTCGGGTTGGCCATTGCTTGACCTCCGCGAGTTCTGGCAGTACCGGGAGCTGCTCTACCTGCTCGCCTGGCGGGATGTCGCCGTCCGCTACAAGCAGACGGTGCTCGGGATCGCCTGGGCGGTCCTCCAGCCGCTGCTGACGATGGTGGTCTTCGCGGTGTTCTTCGGCCGCCTGGGCGGTTTGAGCCGCTGTGCCGGGGATATTCCTTACCCGCTCTTTACCCTCTGCGCGCTGCTCCCCTGGCAGCTCTTCAGTCATGCCCTGAGCGAGTCGAGTAATAGCCTGGTCACCGAGAAGCGGCTGCTGACCAAGGTCTATTTCCCGCGCACGATCCTCCCCGTGGCGCCGCTGCTTTCCAACCTGGTCGATTTTGCCATCGCCTTTGTCCTCCTCCTAGGGCTGATGGCCTGGTATGGGGTCGGGCTCGGCTGGCAGGCGCTGACGGTGCCGTTGTTCGTGGGGCTCGCCGTGCTGACCGCGCTCGGGCTGAGCCTATGGCTATCGGCCCTGAACGCGCTGTACCGGGACGTCCGCTATGTGGTCCCGTTCCTGACCCAGTTCTGGATGTTCGCCACGCCGGTTGCTTACTCCAGCCGCATCGTCCCGGAACCGTGGCGCAACTGGTACGGACTGAATCCGATGGCCGGCGTGATCGACGGCTTTCGCTGGGCGTTATTGGGGGCCGAGGCGCCGCCGGGACCGATGCTGGCGGCCTCGCTGACAGCCACGGTCCTGCTGCTCACCACCGGGCTGTTCTTCTTCCGCCGGATGGAGCGGACTTTTGCCGACGTGATCTAACCCATTCACTCCCCATGAGCGACATGGCGATCCGAGTCGAGGGGCTGGGCAAGCGTTACCGCATCGGGGAGCGCAAGCCGTACCGGACGCTGCGCGACACGCTCGTTGAGTGGTGCTCCCGGCCGCGGCTCTGGCTCGGCCGCGCCGCCGGTCGCCGGGCGTCCTCGTCCGGTAGCGGTGCCGTCTGGGCCTTGCGCGACGTGTCGTTCCAGGTCCGGCCCGGTGAAGCGGTGGCGATCATCGGCCGGAACGGTTCAGGGAAATCCACCCTTCTGAAGATCCTTGCACGGGTCACTTATCCCACCGCCGGATGGGCCGAGCTTGTCGGCCGGGTCGGCAGCCTGCTCGAAGTCGGCACCGGCTTCCATCCCGAGCTGACAGGGCGGGAGAATGTCTACCTCGCCGGGGCGATCCTAGGGATGCGACGGCGCGAGATCGCCCGGCGGTTCGACGAAATCGTGAGTTTTGCCGAGGTGGGGCCGTTCCTCGACACCCCTGTGAAGCACTACTCCTCCGGCATGCACATGCGGCTGGCCTTCGCAGTGGCCGCCCATCTCGAGCCGGAGGTGTTGTTGATCGATGAAGTCCTGGCAGTGGGCGACATCGAGTTCCAGCGGAAATGCCTGGCCAAGATGCGCGAGATCACCCGACAGGGCCGGACCGTCCTCTTCGTCAGCCACAGCATGCGCTCGGTGCAGAACTTTTGCCGCCGGGCGATCCTGTTGGAAAACGGCACCATCAAGGAGGACGGCAACGTCGCTGATGTCGTCCAGCGCTACCTCCGTGGGGCCGGCAACGGCCAGGTCGAGTTCAGCAAGGGGCCGATCCGGAACTTCCGTGTCTCCCAGGTGGGGGACGAGATCGAGTTGGTGGCGCAGTTTGCAACCGCGGCGCCGTTGCGTGTGACCAATCTCGGCTTCGTGATCGAGGATGCCGACGGCCACCCCCTCTTCGGGACCAGTCCGCTGCTCTGCGGGCTGGAGGATTTCGGCCGGGGCCGGCGGTGTGGGACGATTCGGGCCCGGGTGAGGCAGCCGCGGCTGCTTGACGGTCTGTACCGGGTTTCGCTCTGGTTCGGTGATGGCCGGGAACGGATCCTGGACGAGCCGGCCTGCGTCAGCTTTGAGGTCGTGCGGACGACGGGAGTGCAAAAGAAACTGCCCGGACGGTTGGGCCGGCTGGCCCCGGAGTGTCAGTGGGTTATCGAGGATGACTCTCGCAAATGCCAGGCGGGCGCTGCCTGACCGGGACCGGGACGCCGCCCGGCGGTGCAGGCTCGGCGCCTCCACCGTCGGCAACGCGGGCGGCAGCCGTCGTCAAGACGGCACCAACAGGAGGCGGCAATGATCAAGCAATGGGGTGTGGGATCTTTCGCGCGGCTGCTGGTACGGACGGGCACCCGCCTGGAGGACAACTGGATCATGCGGCAGGTGCGGCGCGTGGCCGGGCCTCAGGCGACAGCCATACCGTCCTTCACCACCAAGAACGAGCTGAAGGCGCTGTATCGGCTGGCCAGCAGCAGTCCGCCGGGCGCTCGGGCGCTGGAGGTCGGCTCCTATCTAGGAGCGTCAACCTGTTTTCTGGCGGCGGGGCTCGCGGCCGTAAACGGCCACCTCTATTGTGTCGATACCTGGAATAACGAAACCATGCCGGGCGGGGTGCGGGACACCTTTGAGGAGTTCGCGAGGAATATCGCTGCCGTGCGCCACCTGATCACGCCGGTCCGCAAGCGCAGCCAGGACCTCGTTCCCGATGATCTCGCTCTCCCGCTCCACCTGGTTTTCATCGACGGCGATCACTCCTACGAGGCGGTCCGGGCCGACTTCGCGCTGGTGGGCCCCTGGGTGACGCAGCAAGGAATCGTCAGTTTCCATGACTTCGGGCGCCGGAAGCATGCCGGCGTCACGAAGGTCGTCGCCGACGCCCTTCAGGGGATGGAATGGGCGATGGGGGGCCGGGTCGGCAGCCTGATCTGGCTGATCCGCCGGTAACGGGGACGCGGCCGTCGGAAGGTTCTTGATCATCCCCAGAAGGAGGACACGGCTCATGCTGAGCAAGCTGTTGGATCGTTGGTTCCGGGTGAAGTGGGACTCGACCCCGCAGGTCATCATCCTGAAAAAAGCGCGGGCGCTGTATTTCCCGATCCCGAAGGTTGCCTGTTCCAGCTGGAAGAAGGTTTGCGCCGCGACCCTCGGGCTGACCATTCCCCCGGGAAAGGGAATCCACCATGTCCGCTTTCCCACGGTATCGCTGGACCAGGTCCACCGGTTCCGCCGCTATTTCAAGTTCTGCTTCGTCCGCAATCCGTGGGATCGGCTCGTGTCCTGCTATTCGGAGAAAATCAAGCAAGACCCCAACTACAACCTCCACGGCTTTGAACGCGGAATCCCCCGGGCGTTTGCCCGCTTCAAGGTCTTCCACGCCACCATGTCGTTTGACAGTTTCGTCGAGGCCGTCGTCCAGATCCCTGACGACGACGCCAACCTCCATTTCAAGTCGCAGGCGGCCTTCGTCACCGACCGCGAGGGCCGGTTGCTGGTCGATTTCGTGGGCAAGCTGGAGCATGCTGAGCGGGACTTCGCTTACGTCATCGACCGGCTGAATCTGGGCACCCGCTCGGTGCCGCACCTGAACAAGTCGGTGCATCGCGACTATCGGACCTTTTACACCGACCGGACCATCGAGATGGTGCGACGCCGGTATCAGAAAGACATCGAGCTGTTCGGCTACGACTTTGACGGCTCGGAAAAGACCGGCGTCCTCGCGGCAAGCCGGTAGCTTCGGGACGGATTCGCAACAACCCAACCGGCCGGTTCACACCGGCCGCTCGCGTTCCACGCCCGAGGGGCGGAGGGAGACCAGGCGGCATCGCCAGGGAGGGAGCATGGGAGCGGGCAGCGACTACGGCGTGGACGTTATCATTCCGGTGTACAACGGGGAGGCCTTCATCCTCGACGCCCTTTGCTCGGCGGCGCGGCAGACATACCGTCCGGAGCAGATCATCGTAGTGGATGACGGCTCTACCGACCGGACCGCCGAGGTTGTGCGCGGCTTCCACCACCCGGGGGTAACGGTACGGTACGTGCGACAGCCGCGGAACCTCGGTCTCAGCGCTGCTCGCAACCGCGGCATCCGGGAATCGACCAGCCCGTATCTGGCGTTCCTGGACGCCGACGACATGTGGGAGGAGGGAAAACTGGAAACCCAGATAGCGATCTTTCGATCGTCGTCTGATCCGAAGCTGGGGATCGTGTCCGCCGGCTTTCTGTTCGTCAACAGCCAGGGTCAGCCCATCACCGGCGAGGTGCGGCCGCGCTATGTCCGGCCGCGCGGCCGGGTGCTCGACCAACTTCTGGGGGGGAATTTCGTCTCCAACGGCAGCATGGCCTTGGTGAAGCGCGACTGTTTTGACGCCGTCGGGCTGTTTGACGAGTCGCTGCCGACTTGCGAGGACTGGGACATGTGGCTGCGGATCATGGCCCATTACACCTTCGACTATACCCCGCTGCCGCTGGTCAAGGTCCGCGTCCACTCGTCCAACATGTCGAGTAACCAGCCGCGCATGTTCATCGGCACCGTCATGGTCTTCTCCAAATGGACGGCTTACGCCCAGGAACGGCCCGAGGTCCTCCGGGCCTGGCGGACAATGGCAGTCCCAATGCTCTGGGCCATCGTCCGGCAGCTTCCCCGGACGGAGTTGCTCCGCGCCCTGAGGCACCATATGGCCCCGGAGTTGAAAAGTTTACTGTTGCGGCAGTCTGTGCCGTTGACGTTCACAACTTCGAAGCGGGCCGTCGTGAAGGTGCTCCGCCGCGTCGGGGTGATCCGGGGAATCGAGATGCCCCGCTTCCCCAAGGCCGCTTGAAACGGCCGGCCCTTTCGTCCCATCTTGCACGCCAGGGAAGGAGCGGTTGTGGATACGGACTTGATCATTGATGTCGGGCTGCACCAGGGGGAGGACACCGGCTTCTACCTGCATCGCGGCTACCGCGTAGTTGCCGTCGATGCCGACGAGCGGCTGATCGCGCGGGCGCGGCAGGTCTATGCCGACGCGGTGCGCCGGGGACGGCTGCACCTGGTCCACTGCGCCGTCGCCGACACGGCCGGGGAGGTAGCGTTTCATCTCAGCGGACAGACGCTGTGGAACTCCCTGCGGCCGGAGGTCTCGGCGCGGCGGAACCTGCATCAAGGCACCGTCACGGTCCCGGCCCGCCGCCTTCCCGACCTGTTTGACGAGTACGGAGTGCCGCTCTACTGCAAGATCGACATCGAGGGCTATGACGCGGTTTGCCTGGCGACGCTGGAGGAAGCGGCAGAGCTCCCCCGCTACCTGTCAGTCGAAACCGAGTGTGTCGGCGAGGCAGAGCGCCTGACCGACGCCCAGGCCCTGGAGACGCTCCAGCGGCTCCACCGTCTCGGCTACCGCCGGTTCAAGCTGGTGGACCAGGCGAGTCTGATGGTGCTCTCTCCCGAGCGGCAGTTCTACGGGGCGAGCACCCGGTGGGATCGCCTGTGGGAGCGGCTGGGGCTGACGGGCGGCTGCCGTTGCCACACGGCGGTCCGCGTCAACCGCCGCCGGCTGTGCCAGCGACACAGGTATGACTTCCCGCCGGGGGCTTCCGGTCCCTTCGGGGAGGAGCTGGATGGCCGCTGGCTGGATGTCCACGAGGCTCGGGAAGCTCTCTTGCGTCACCGGCGCGACTACTTCCGGATGCCCAGCGCCAAGAACTATGGGTTCTGGTGTGACTGGCACGCCGCATTTTAAAAAGCGTGCCGTCTGCCGCGGATGGCACCCAGAGCGCGCGGCACACACGTGTACTTGCTACCTTGCTCAGGCCGCTTGCCGGGGACGCGGGAGTGTCGTTGGGACCTTGTCGTTCCGCTGGGCCACCAAGCCGGCATAGACCCCTTCGTATGACTCAACCATCTTGCGGAGGGCGAACCGGTCCTCGGCCCAGCGCCGGGCTGCCTGCCGTTGCGCCTGCACGTCGGCGGGGGTCAGGCTGGCCCACCGGCGAGCAGCGGCGACAAACTCGGCCACCCCCGCCGCGGCCGGTAGGCAGTACCCGGTCACCCCGTCCGCGATCATTTCCCGGACGCCCCCCACGGCCCGAGCGATCACCGGTCGGCCGCAGGCGAGCGATTCGCTGACCACATAAGGAAAATTCTCATTGCGGGACAGCAGCAGCGAGTTGTCAGCTGCGATGAACAGGCGCCGCAGCCGGGCAGGGTCGTGTACCTCCGGAATGACCAGCGCCGCGGCGGCGCGGAGCCGATCGGCTAGCGATTCCTCGATCCGGCCGGCGACGACCAGCCGACCTACCCCGTCGGCGGCCAGCGCCTGGGCAAGCGGCAGGAGCAATTCTCCTCCTTTGTGGGGGTTGCCCCAGTTGCCCGCCACCGCCAGGAACAGCTTCCCCGCGGCCGGCAGCCCGAGGGCACGACGGGCCTCTGCCTGATCGCCGGGAGCAAAGGCGTCCAGGTCAACACCATTGGGAATGACCTCGATGCGAAAGCGGCCCAGGCACGAATCTGCCGCCAGGCTGGCCAGCCAGCGCGACGGCGATACCACGACCAGACGGTCCACGGGGACGCACCGAAACACGCGGCGCTTGATAGCCAGGTTGAGACGAGTCAGGTCGCGCCAACCCACCGAGTTGCGCCGCCGCCAGGGGCGCTGCATCATGGGACAAGCGCCGCAGCGATCACGCCAGCGCTGACACGCTTCACTGTGGTCACAGCCTCCGGTCATGAGCCACATGTCGTGCAGGGTGAGGACGATCGGCGTCTTGCGGGCCAGCAATGGCAGCGCCCACAGGTTCCAGTACGAACCATTCAGGATATGCCCGTGAACAACGTCGGCCTCGGTGAAATCCGGATGGCGGGACGCCAGCCACAGCGGCAACAGCAGGGTCGTTTCCGTCAGTCCCCCCAGCCGCGAGAGGACGAGTTGCAGGACAACCTCGGGATAGAAGCGCGGCAGCAGGGCGACGTGTTCTTCCGGCAAGGACGGAGCCGTCCCTCGCCGGCCAACCAGCAGACGGACGGTGTGGCCTCGGTCCAGCAGCCCCCGGAGGAGATTGCGGACACATGTTTCCGCCCCGCCGTAGCGGGCAAACAGGTTGAGCAGGGTTACGCGCATCCCCGCCCCCATTCCCGGTGTCCGACTGCTCAGAGCCTGATCCCGCAGCCGATCAATCGCGGCGGCAACATGACCGAGCGGACCGACACATCGGTGCAGCCCTGGAAGAAAATCTCCGCCACTGCCTGCGGGCTGAAGCGGTAGTAGTCACCCGGGGAATTGTGGACCTGGTAGGTGAGGGTCGCCGCGAACAGGCCATTAAAGAAGCGGTGCCCCGCCAGCCGCCGCAGCAACGGCAGACGGCGAAGCCGCCCTTGCACCCGGTCAAGGCACCCCCGCACGTAGCCGGGGACGCCGATCACGATCAGCCCCCCCGGTCGGGTCACCCGCCGGATCTCCGCCACGGTCTTCCAGAAGAACCGGTCGTGCTCCAAGGTGGCATTGCACAGCACGGCGTCGAAGGACTGATCGGCGAAGCAGTCCATCTGGTTGGCATTGCCCTTGAGGATGCGGAAGTCCCGGTAGGTGTGCGGCCCGTCCAGGTTGATGCCGACCTTCTCGCTCGCCTCGGCCAGGGACGCCATGCACAGCAAGCTACGTTCGTTGGGGACCGCTCCGACTTCCAGCACCCTTCCCCGGATCTTTTGGGCAGCGCAAATCCGCTCGAACTCCCGGTAGATCACTGGGTGCATGGAACGAGCCTCCTTTCCGGCCGTGGGCAGCGGCATCGGCTGACACCGCGGAGCCCGGCGGGGGCCTTCCGCCTGCCAGCGGTCCCAGGAGTAGATCGTCTGCATCAATGCGACTGGTACAGAAGAAAACGAGATTGGGGAACCGGCTGCCGCTGCCGACAACGAGGAAGATGGGGATTCTGCTCGGGAAGACCAGAGGGGCTGGAGAAGAAAGGCCCGGCCGCCTACCTCGGGCCCCTTCTCACCGAAGGGAGAGGATGAGATGAGACGGCCCCTCGTAGGTCAGGTTCTCTGACCGGACCGGACGCACGTGGTCGGGTTAGAGAACTCTTGACCTACGAATCTCTTCGCGCCGCCGCTCGACTGGGCGAGCTGTCATTCGACTGGCAGCATTGTTCTACCATTCGATCAGCCGGCCCAGCCCCTCGGCCTGGGCTTTGGCGTAGACGCGGGCCGCCACCGCCACATCTTCCAGGGCGATACCCAGCGACTTGAACAGGGTGACGTCCTGGGGATGGGCCCGGCCGGTGTAGCGGCCGACGATCACCTGGCCCAGTTCGTGCACATCGGCCCAGTGGATCGAGCCGTCTTCCAGGGCCTGGACGAAGTCGCCGGCCTCCAGGCGGGCCTGGTCTTTGCTGTCCACCACGATCGAGTCGCAGCGGCGGACCGTAACGGCGTCGATCTCCGCCTTGGTGATGAAGTTGGAGCCAATGGCGTTGATATGGGTTCCCTCGGCGATCCAGTGGCCATTGAGCACCGGCTCGCGGCTGTTGGTGGCGGTGATGATGATGTCCTTGTCCTCGGCGGCCATCTCCGGGCGCGGCACCGGCACCACCTCGGTCTCGCAGAGGTTGCTCATCTCGGCAGCGAAGCGGCGGCGGTGCTCTTCATTGGGGCTATAGACCTGCACCCGGTTGATCTTGCGGACCTTGCAGACCGCCAGCAGTTGCGTTCGCGCCTGCTTGCCGCTGCCGAACAGACCGACCTCCGAGGCATCGGGGCGGGCCATGTACTCGGTGGCCACGCCGCTGGCCGCTCCGGTGCGCATCTGCCCCAGATAATCGGCCTGAATCAGCGCCAGCAGGGCGCCGGTCCGGCCGTCGTACAGGCCGACGTGGAAGTTAGCCCCCTTGCGGCTGGTGGCATAGACCTTGTAGCCCATCACCCCCAGGGTGCGGGCGGCCCCTGCCATGATGTGGAGCATGGCGTGATCGGTCTGGGCCCGCGCCCGGGGCACATTCTGTGCCTCATCCAGGGCCATCTTACGCAGCACTTCCTCGACCGCTTCCAGGGCCAGGTCCATCGTGAGCACCTGGCGCACATCATCCTCGGTCAGCAGCAGTACCGGCATGGTCACTCCCATTGCGGATTGCGGATTTTGGATTGCGGATTGGGGATTGGAAGAGGAATCCGCAATCCGCAATCCGCAATCCGAAATCACTTGAGCATCGCCTCCAACCGGTCCAGGCCGCCATTGAGCTGCTCGCGGCTGGCGGCGAACGACAGCCGGACATAGCCCTCGGCGCCGAATGCCGAGCCCGGCACCAGGTTGACGTGGGCTGACTCCAGCGCCACCTGGCAGAACCCGGTCGAGTCGGACACCTTCTTGCCGGCCAGGGTTCGGCCGAAATGGCTGGCGACGTTGAAGAAAGCGTAGAAGGCGCCCCCCGGCAGCGGGCAGCGGATGCCCGGCATCGCCGCCAGGCGCCGGCAGACCAACTCCCGCCGCGCCTCGAACTCGCGCCGCATCTTCTCGACGCACTCCTGGTCCCCCTCCAGGGCGGCCAGGGCGGCGTACTGGCTGATGCTGCACGGGTTCCCCGTCTGCTGGCTCTGGATGTTCCCCATCGCCTTAATCACGTGGGCCGGACCCAGCGCCCAGCCGATGCGCCAGCCGGTCATAGCATAGCTCTTGCTCGCCCCGCTGATGGTAATGGTTCGCTCGGCCAGTTCCGGCCGCAGCGTGGCAAAGCAGGTCGCCTTGGCATCGCCGTAGACCAGCCGCTCATAGATTTCGTCGCTGAGCACTGCCAGACCGGCGTCGAGGACCACGTCCGCCAACGCCTCCAACTCCGGCCGCGTGTAAACAGCGCCGGTTGGGTTGCACGGCGAGTTGAGCATCAGCAACCGACTCCGCGGCGTCAGGGCGGCTCGCAGCTGCGCCGCCGTCATCTTGAAGCCGCTCTCATGGGTGGTGCGGACCAGCACCGGGGTTGCCCCGGTCATCTGGACCAGGTCGCTATAGCTCACCCAGTACGGGGTGGGGATAATGACCTCATCGCCGGGACCACAGGTGGCAGCCAGGGCATTGTGGATGGAGTGCTTAGCGCCGGAGGAGATGACGACCTGGTCGGCGGTGTAGCGAATGCCGTAGGTTTTCTGATACCAGCGGGCGACGGCAGCGCGCAGCTCGGGGATGCCGGCGGCCGGCGTGTAGTGGGTGTGGCCGTCCTGCATCGCCTTGACCGCCGCCTTGCAGATGTGCTCGGGCGTCGGGAAGTCGGGCTCGCCAAGGCTAAAGTCGTAGACGTGGATGCCCTCGGTCTTCATCTGCTTGGCCTTGGCCCCAGCGGCGAGCGTGGCAGAGGGCTGCACTGCCGCGGCCATCTTGGAAATTGGGATCGGACCGGATCCTTGCGACATCAATCGGGTCTCCATCAAGAGGCGCCCGCGGCCGGTGGTAAGGCCACGGGCAAGGGAACTTCGGTGTCCGAACCGTCCAAGCGACTATTCTAAGTAAAACCGAGCAGGCGAGAAAGTAGTCTCGCCTGGCCCCCTCACCCCTAACCCCTCTCCCCCAAAGGGGGCGAGGGGGAGGCTGTTCCCCCCTCTCCCCCAAAGGGGGCGAAGGGCGAAGCGATTCCTCCCCTCTCCCCTCCCCGAGGGGAGAGGGGACGGGGGGGAGGGGAGTAGAGCTTGCATACACAGGGATGGATACCATGCGGATTGCTCATTTCATCCAGCGCTACCCGCCGGCGCTGGGAGGCTCGGAAGCCTACTTTGCCCGCTTGAGCCGTTACCTGGCAGCAGCCGGTGAACGGGTCACTGTCTTCACCACAACGGCACTCGACCTTGAAGCGTTCTGGTCGCCGCGCGGCCGCTGCCTGTCGGCGGGCATGTCGGTGGAGGATGGCGTCGAGGTGCGCCGCTACCCGCTGGTCGGCCGTTTCCGGGGCCGGCGTTGGCTGCTGAAGCCACTGTCGCTGCTGCCGCACCGGCTATGGCAGTGCCTGACTTTGCCGTGCAATCCCGTTGCCTGGGCCATGTGGCAGGATGCCGGGCGCAACTTGACTCCCTTCGACCTGGTTCATGCGGCCGCCTTCCCCTATGCCTGGCCGATCGCCTGCGCGCGGCGGCTGGCCCATCGGCTGCGAGTGCCGTTCGTGCTGACGCCGTTCCTCCACCTCGGCGATCCCGACAATCCGCGCGACCGCACCCGTCGAGCCTACACCACGCCCCCCTTCCGTTACTTGGTATGCTCCGCCGACCTCATCTTTGTGCAGACGGAGCGGGAGCGGGCAGCGCTGCGGGAGCTAGGTGTTGCCGCGGAGAGGCTGGTGCTCCAGGGGATGGGTGTTGATCGGGGCGAATGCACGGGCGGCGATCGGTCCCGCGCACGGCAGCAATGGGGCGTTGGGGCGGAAGAGGTTGTGGTGGGCCACCTGGCCAACCTGAGCGCGGAGAAGGGGAGCATCGATCTGCTGCGGGCCGCGGAACGGGCCTGGCAGGACGGGCACCGCTTCCGCCTGGTTTTAGCGGGACCGGAGATGCCGAGCTTCCGCCGCTTCTGGGACAGCTACCCCTTTGCCGAGCGAGTGCGGCGCCTCGGTGTATTGACGGAAGAGGCAAAGCGCGATTTCTTTGCGGGGCTGGACCTGTTCGCCTTGCCGAGCCGATCGGACTCGTTCGGGCTGGTGTTGCTGGAGGCGTGGGCCAACGGTGCTGCCAACGTTGCGTACCGGGCGGGCGGCCCGGCCGAGATCATCCGTCATGAGAAGGATGGGTTGTTAGTGCCCTGCGGCGACGTGGACGGGCTGGCCCTGGCGCTGGTGCGTCTGGTCGCCGATGACAGCCTGCGCCGGCGACTGGGCGCGGCTGGTCGGGAGCGGGCGCAGCGGGAGTTTCGCTGGGAAGACAAGCTGGCGATGGTCCGCACGGCTTATCAGGAACTCGTTGAGCGTTTCGTAGACTCGTCGGTCAGCCGGAGTGGAATGAAAGCCTGAAGCGCCCGCGAAGGCTGGCACCGCCCTCGCTCGGGCTTCCGAGTCTGTGCGAAAACTCCTGGTTTCGTAGTCCAGCCGGATGAGACACCAGCGCTAGGACACCGATCTTACGGATGAACAGGGGGTGTTGTTGGAGCCGCTCCTGCCCCGGCCCTGGCCGACCGGCCGGCCGCGGGCGGACCTGCGGCCGCTCGTTCATGCCCTCCTCTAGCTGGTCCGGAGCCGCGGGCGCACTGACGGTACCTGGGCAAAGATCAACGAGGCCCGCCGCCTGCGGCGCACCCGCGGGGCCGGCCGCCACCCCGCGTCGCCGGCGACCGGCTGCACCTGCGGCTGTGGGACGGCCTGCCGCGGCTGGAGGTCGTCTCCGCCGACACCCAGTACCGGGCGGGTTGTTTGCAGGAGGAGGTCTTCGACCTGGCGTCGTTCCGGCTGCACGGCGTGTCGCGGCCGGGAGACGCTGCGGGCTTCGTCCACCTGCCGCAGCGCGGGGTGGCGGAGCGGACCGTCGCCTGGTTGGGCCGGTCGCGGCTGTCCAGGGATGGCGTGCGGCTGCCGGAATCGCGTGCGGCCCTGCTCCAGGTGCGTAGGATCTAGAAGATGCTCCGCCGGCTCGCACTCGCGAAGACAAAGCGCTCCCAGCGGTTCCGCTATACCGGTTGAGTAGTTCTCGCACAGACTCTTAGAGACGGCGGCAAGATGGTCGTCTGGACCCTCTAAGGTGTTGGAGAGCGTTGGCATGTTTGCGAAATACTATCTTCTCTACGATGAACTGGATATGTCTGATTTCGGCAAGCCTTGGTTGCACTGGAAGCCCATAAGGCATATGAAAGACGTATGGAATGCATTTGAGAAGTTGGATGGGGACCGCTTTAGTATACTGATCGTAGCCGAAGCTCCCGGCCCCCCTGAATCAGACGTTGCCTACGCAGGGAAGGCACTTGCTGTTGCTGGAGGAAAGGACAATCAGTATTTCTGTGAGGCTCATGTTAAAGAAGATCCTTATGCTTCGACTATCGTTCGGAATCCTGATGTGCCGGTCTCCTATGATGATTGGGTGCCCCTGAAACGGGGAGAACTTGAAACTTTTCCAAGGCATCAGATTGTCGGGCGAGAGGCTGTCCAGGAAGCGCTGAAGGCGTTCGTGAAGCGAGGAGAGTTGAGTGACAAACTGATTTGGAAAGATGAGCCTGAGGAGGACTGAAGACGACCCGTGCAAAAACGCTGGGGCGTCCAGGTCGGCGAAGAAAAAGGGGCATTCATCATCTTGGTAATGATGAATGTCCCTTTTGACCTTGGTATGCTTTGTTGAAACCTTGGTCATTGGACGGCGGCCCAGAGCATGACGTTATGTGTTAGCACTCGGAGGAAGCACTCTCGTTCGCGCGCTGCGTCCGAGCGGGAGCGCAGCGCGGAGCCCAACAACCGCTTGTGCCGGCTGAAGGCGCTCGCCACCTGCCAGCGCTGCCCCTCGACGCGGCGGTGGAAACGCCGCTTCATCTGCCGCCGATACTTGGTCTTCGGCCACTTGCGGCCATGACCCCGCCGGTGGAGCGGGATCACGGTGGAGCGGATTTGCCAGTCCTGGCGGCACAGCCGGTGGTTGGGCGCGGCCTCGGGAGCGGCGTCGGCCAGCACCCGGTCCCAACGGGCATGGCGGGTTGCCTCGTCGAGCACGTCGGTGAAGAGCGGGGATTCGTTGGTCGGGCCGACGCGAACCTCGGCCGCAGCCAGCAGGTGGCTCTCGGTATGGCAGGCGACCTCCAGCAAGACGAAGCGCCGCATCGAGAACCGCTTGGATTGGTTGCGGCGGGCATAGTGGCGGGAGGCGTGGCGGCTATCCAGGCCGGTGCCGTCCACGGCGGCGGTGGGCTTCTGGCCGATCAGGCCGCGCAGACGGGCGCGGCGGAAGGCCCGGCGCGGGAGCTTGCGGAACCCCCTGTGGGCAGGAGGCGCTGCGCCGCGTAGCACAAGGTCGAGTAGTGCGGGACCTTGGTCAGCCCCAGGTCCTGCCGCAGTGCGGGGAAGTCCTCCAGGAAGGCGACGACGCCCCGGGAGTCGGTCTTGAGGAAGGTCTTCAGCGCCCGGATGGCGAACAGCTGGGCCTGCGTGAAGTCGTGGCGGCTGGTCGGGCAGGCGTAGGCCGGCAAGGCTTCCTGGGCCAACTGCAGGGCTTCGCGGGCGACGCGCCGCGGCGACTTGGTCATCACGCGGGTAGTTGGTTTGGTCTTCATGGTACATAGTTAGAGGGCCTCAACCGCCCGAAGGATTCAACAAAGCAGGACAGACTCTAAGCCGGGGCGGCCGAAGCAGCGGCCCGAGGTGCTGTACGGCGACCGGGCGTATGACTTCGAGCCGCACCGGGAGGAGTTACAGGCGTGCGGCAGCGAGCCGAAGCGGGCGAAGCGACGGGCGGCGCACGGCAGCGGGCTGGGCGTCTTTCGATGAGTGGCGGAGCGGACGTGGTCGTGGTTACACGGTTTCCGCCAGCTGCGGTTGGTCACCGAGAAGAACCTGGGCATGCAGTGTGCCTTCCTCACCTTGGCGGTCAGTGTGATCTGTTATCGATACCTCTAAGGTTCATTCTGTTAGAGGCTCTAAGTGACAAACCTATACTGATCCGAGGTGAAGGATCAGTAACCCTTCACCTGATCAGGGCAGGTGCCTTTAATGTGCCGAAAGGAAGTCGCTCGACCACCCCGGCCACTAACTTCGATCGTGGAGAACCAAGGAGGCTGGCTCTCGGCGATGCTATTCAATTCCGCTTCGCAGGTTGGATTCATATGGGCTGCAATCATACTGGCTTTTGCCAGGTGAGTATGCCATCTACGTTTACTACTGTGCGGAGGTCTCTTCAGCGGCTGGCGTTTCTGATGGCGGGGAAACCCAAGGCCGATATGTGCTTGTCTCGGCTCCTCCACTCAAGGTCAAGGTGCTTGCGCCAAGAAGAAGCGTAGTGGGTCAAGTCAGTGGCCGGTCGCAGGCCAAACAAGGCTCGCGTGTAGTTGGCCGGGACCACCTTGGCCGGGGAGGTCCATGAGAGGATACCCGCGCACCAGCCCGGACACCACTTCCTGACGCCGCGGAACGGACGCCGGAAGCTCCCCTGCCCCGGGGAGCGCTGTCGAATTGACAGGACCCGGCTATTCCCTTGTTACAGACCTGTTACTTGCCTTGTCTCTACTCCGGGAGATAATCGAAGGTCTGGACCGCCCGCCGGCCGAGGGATTTGGCCCGGGCGCCGACATAAAGGGATGACAGGGGCTCGACAATCTTTCCGATCTCGCCCTCGGGAGAACAGTATGAGGTTCCTCGCTTCCGGCCCGCGGGCATGGGCGCCGCTGCTGGTCGTCGCTTTCCTTGCGTCAGCGGCCCACGCCGGCGACGCCGAGTTGGTCGTCCGGGTCCAGGCTATCCTCAAGACCAACTGCTACCGCTGTCATGGCCAGGACGGCAGCGCCAAGGGGGGCTTCGGCTACGTCCTTGACCGGGACCAACTCGTCAGCCGGGGCAAAATCGTCCCGGGCAAACCGGACGAGTCGGAGTTATTCCGGCGCATCGAGCAGGGCGAGATGCCGCCGGAGGGACAAAAGCCCCGACCCGGTGCCGATGACATGGCCTTGCTCCGGCGCTGGATCAATGCCGGCGCCCCCGCCGCCTCCGCCGCTGCCCCGCCACGGGCCTTCCTTCCATCCACCTATGTCAATGAGATCATTGCTGCCGACCTGAAGGCGGCCGACCCGCGCCAGCGGCGCTTCCTGCGCTACTTCACCCTGGTCCACGTGTACAACGCCGGTCGGCCGGAGGACGAATTGGAGGCGTGCCGGCAGGCAGTCTCCCGGCTGCTCAACAGCCTGTCGTGGCACCCGCGCATCACGGTGCCGAAGGCCATCGACCCGGCCCGAACCGTCCTCCGGATCGACCTGCGCGATTACCAGTGGAACGCCCGCGCCTGGGACCGGCTGGCAGCCGTCTACCCCTATCGCTTCAGCGACCGCCCCGGCCTGGAGGCGCCGGTGGTGCTGCGGGCCGACTGGTTCGTAGCCACGGCGTCGCGGCCGCCGCTGTACCAGGAATTGCTGCAACTCCCTTCGACCGACCGGGAACTGGAGCGGCAGCTGCGCGTGGACGTGCTTGCCAACATCCAGGAAGAGACAGCGGCCCGCGCCGGTTTCAACGACTCGGGCGTCTCGCAGAACAACCGCCTGATCGAACGCCACCACGCCGCTCACGGCGCCTACTGGCGCAGCTACGACTTCAGCGACAACCTTGGCCGACAAAACCTCTTCGACCATCCGCTCGGTCCGGCGCCCGGGCAGAACTCGTTCATCCATGTCGGCGGCGAGATCATCTTCGACCTGCCCAATGGCCTGCATGGGTATCTCTTGGTGGACGCCAACGGCCGGCGCATCGACAAGGGGCCGATCGAGATCGTCAGCGATCCGAAACGGCCCGACCGCGCCGTCGAGACCGGCCTGTCGTGCATGTCATGCCACGTCCGCGGCATCATCCCCAAGGCCGACCAGGTGCGCGCTCATGTCTTGAAGAATCCCCAGGCCTTCAGCTCAGCCGACCGGGATGCCGTCCTTGCTCTCTACCTGCCCGAGGCGAAGATGCGGGCGCTGATGGACGAGGACGCTGACCGCTTCGTCAAGGCCCTGCGGCAGACCGGTGTCTCGCCGGATGGCCCGGAGCCGGTCTCCGCCACCACCCTGCGATACGAAGGTACGCTCGACCTGACCGCTGCCGCCGCGGAGCTGGGGCTGCGGCCCAGCGAGCTGACCAACCGGCTGGCTCGCGCCCCTGCCCTGGCGCGCGTCCTGGGGCCGCTCCAGACCAAAGGGGGCACGGTGCAGCGGCAGGCATTCCTGGCCGCGCTGCCCGAAGCGGTGCGTGTGTTCCGCCTCGCCGACGAGCCGCCTTCCGTCATCGCGGCTGCCCTGTCCGACGGTTCGCACGCCCCCTTCTCGGGGCACAGCGGCGGCATCCTTTGTGTTGCCCTTTCCCCTGACGGCAAGCTCGCCCTCTCCGGCGGCGCCGACCGCACCGTCCGGCTCTGGGACGTGGCCGGCGGACGCGAGCTGCGCCGCTTCCAGGGACATGCCGATGTCATCACCGCCGTGGCCTTCTCGGCCGACGGTCGGCGGGCAGCCTCCGGGAGCAAGGACCGGACGGTCCGCGTGTGGGACCTCACCGACGGGCGCGAGTTGGGCCGATGGACCGGGCACACGGACGCCGTCAGCAGCGTGGCCTTCACACCTGACGGCAGCCAGATCCTCTCCGGCAGCCATGACGGCACGCTGCGTCTGTGGGACACGGCCAGGGGAAGTGAGTTGAAGGTCTTCGCCGGACACATCGGCAAGGTGAATGGCGTGGCCGTGTCGCCCGACGGCCGGCAGGCGCTTTCCGCCGGCAACGATCGGACGGTGCAGCTGTGGGACCTGGCCGAGGGGCGTCGGCTAGCCCGGCTGGAGGGACACATACGTGAGGTCCACGCCGTCGCCTTCGCACCGGACGGTCGGCATGCCGTCTCGGGCGGCAACGACCGGACGGTCCGATTGTGGGACCTGGCCGAGGGACGCGAGGTGCGCCGCTTCGAGGGGCATGCCAATGCTGTCATCCAGGTGGTCTTCTCCGCCGATGGGGCGCTGGTCCTTTCCGGCAGCAGCCAGTACCAAAGTCCCGACCGGACGCTGCGTGTGTGGGACTTCGCCGACGGCCGGGAGCTGCGCGGTGTCGGCGGCGCGGCGGGCGACCGGGTCGGCTGCGTGGCCTTCGCGGCGGACGGCCGGCTCGCCCTGACCGGCAGCTCGGACGGCGTCCTCCGGCTGTGGCCGTTGGCGAAGTGATTGCTCAAGCGCTCACCGGCGGTGCGATGCCGGTGGTTCCCATCTTCCTGTTGTCAACCGAAGGAAAGGAGCAAGCCATGTGGAAACGCTCTGTCTTGAGCGGCGGTGTCGGGGTGCTCTGCCTGGGCGCCGTCGGCATGATGCTGATGGCCCGCACCCAGGAGCCGACCGCTGCGGAAGTGCCGCCGGCACCGAAGGTGTCGGCAAGCCGGATCGTCCAGGTGACGGTCTATCCCAACAGCGCCCTGGTGACCCGCGAGGTGGAAGTGCCCGAAGGGAGCGGCGCGATGGAGTTGGTGGTCAGCCCCTTGCCGGAACAGACCGTCGGCAGTTCGTTGTATTCGGAGGGGACCGACGGCATCCGCGTCCTGACCACTCGCTTCCGCACCCGCCCCGTCCGTGAGGACACCCGCGAGGAGGTTCGCAAAATCGAGGACCAGATCAAGAAGCTCCGACTCGCGCAGCAGCGCATCCAGGCCGACATCAACGCCCTCCAGCAAAACCTGCAACTGCTCGGCAAACTCGAGAACTTCACCACCGCCAGCACCACTCACGCCGCCGAGAAAGGGAAACTGGAGAGCGAGTCGGCGATCGCCCTGGCCAAGTACCTGATGGACGGTCGGGCGGAGAAGAGCCGCGAGTTGGTCGCGCTGCAACAGCAACTCCAGGACAACCAGGAGCAACTCCAGTTCGCCCAGAGGCAGCTGAACGACGTGACGGCGGGGACCAGCCGAACCGAGCGGGACGCGGTGATCGTGGTGGATAAGACCAACGGGGCCGCGGGTAAGGTGCGCCTCAACTACCTGGTCAGCGCCGCGTCGTGGCGGCCGCAGTACAAGCTGCGGGCGGGCAAGGACGCCAAGGACCCCGTGCAGCTGGAGTATTTGGCAGCGGTAGTGCAACAGACCGGCGAGGATTGGTCAGGCGTCCGACTCGCCCTCTCCACTGCCCAGCCCATGCTCAACGCCGCCCCACCGACCTTGCAGCTGCTGGCCCTCAACGTGGTGCCGCGCGGCAGTCCGCCGGCAGCCACCGCCCCGCCGGTCCCCCTGCCGCCCGGACCAATCCCTGGCACGACGATGGGTGGCTTCGGTGGCGCCGGCGGTCGGCCGGGCAAAGAAATGGGAGAAGGCAGCAGGGCGAACACGTTCGCCGCCCCACAGCCGGGCCAGCCGCGCAGCGAGTTGGACCGGGCGGCCCAGATACTACGGCAACAGGCCCAGGACGAGATCAACCAGAGGAAGGAGTTGGCCGGGATCGATGTCTACAACTTCGCCGGTGCCATCGAGCAGGCCGCCGACCTGGTGCTGGAGGCCCAGCCCAAGCCGATCAACCGCGGCCTGGTCCGCTCCAGAGACAACGAGGGCCCGAGCGTCACATACCATCTGGGCGGGGTACTGTCGGTGCCGTCGCGGGCCGATGAGCAGGTCATCGAGGTGGCCCGGCTGGAGCTGGCCCCCGATTACTACTACAAGGCGGTGCCGGTCCTGACCCGCCACGTCTACCGCCTGGCCAACCTGACCAACACCAGCAAGTATGTCCTGTTGCCCGGCGAGGCCACCATGTACCAGGGCTCCGATTTCGTTGGCCGCATGGACCTGCCCTTGGTTGCCATCGGCGAAGCCTTCACCGTCGGCTTCGGGGTGGACCCGCAGTTGCAAGTGCAACGCCAGTTAACAGACAAGGCCCGCACCATGCAGGGAGGCAACCAGGTCCTTCGCTACGAGTACCGCCTCCTGGTCAGCAGTTACAAGCCGGAGAAGGTCAAGCTGCAAGTCTGGGACCGGCTGCCGCACGCGGAGAGCGAGATGGTCGGCGTGACCCTGGTGAAGGCGACCCCCGAGCTGAGCACTGACCCGTTGTACCAGCGGGAGGAACGGCCGAACAACCTCTTGCGCTGGGACGTGGAGGTGGACCCGAGCATGGCCGGAGAAAAGGCGCTGGCCATCCGCTACGAGTTCAAGATGGAGCTGGACCGCAACATGACCATCGGCAACTTCTGGACGCGGTAGGAAGCATTCGCACAGCGGACAGGACAAGGCCCGGTCCGCGGTTCCAACAGTACGCTTGAGAGCAGGCGAGCGGCCGGTGTGAACCGGCCGGTTGACACCGACCGCTCGCCCGAACCGACCGCTCCGACCGGTTGACACCGGCCAGTTCAGAGGCACTTGGAAGAGTTAAATTGAAGGTGAATCGTATGCGTAGCGGCCTGCTTGGGGCGGTACTCTTGGGCGCGGTGTTGGCTAGCGGCTGCGATCGCGGGCCATCCCTGGGCACGGTCAACGGGGAAGTGACACTCGACGGCGAGCCCATCAAGGATGGGGCGATCACCTTTGAACCGGTCGCAGGTGATACGCCAACGGCCGGCGCCACCATCCAGGACGGCAAGTTCACCGCTCAGGTGCCGGTTGGCAAGCACAGGGTCAAGATCAGTGCCTCCAAGCCCACCGGGAAGAAGTACCGAGCCTATGATACGCCGGACAGTCCCGTCGTTGATGAGGTCATGGAGATCATCCCCGCGGTTTACAACACCAAGAGCAAACTGACCATCGAAGTCCAGTCGGGTACGCAGACCGTCGAGTATGCCCTGAAGAGCAAGCCCCCCTTCTGATTCCCGCCGGCGTCGTCCCCGTCTGGCAGCTGATCCAGCAAGGAGATGGTTTCCACCGCAGCTGCTTGGAGTGCCGGCGGAGCAACCCAGCCACTCGCACCCCTAGTCCAAAATCCCAAGGATCGGTGATGCAATTGGGGATGGCCGGGTCTTGCGTTTCAACCGAGCCCTGCGTCTTAGCTAGTCGAAAACCCTCGCCCCCGCAGCGCTGCCCTGCGCGTCGGCCGTGTCTGCCTCGCCCCCCGCGGCTGCCAACGCACCGGCAAGGGACGGGTCCCGTACCGCATCCCAGGGAGAAGGGCAAAATAATTTGATTGCTTCCCACCACTGAGCGCGTATAATGCGGGGGTATTTAAACCCTGCCGAGTATTCCCTCCACTGCGGCCAGTCCAAAAGACGACCGCCTTACCGCCCGCTGTTGGCCGGGTAGTCCTTCCTTGGGGCGATACGCCGTTTTGTGGTCCACTTTTCCTGGAGTAAAAGGAGAGTAACATGCGACCCAGACGGAAGCCGCGATCCGTCGGCTTTACCCTGATCGAGTTGTTGGTGGTGATCGCCATCATCGGCATTCTGATCGCGCTCTTGCTGCCGGCGGTGCAGAAGGTGCGCGAGGCCGCCAACCGCAGCCAGTGCGCCAACAACCTCAAGCAGATGGCCCTGGCCTGCCACAGCTTCCACCACACCCACAACGCCCTGCCGGCGATGGACCTGGGGGACAACTGGCCGACCTGGGCTGTCCTCATCATGCCCTACATCGAACAGGACAACGTCTACAAGAAGTGGAACATTGCGGCGCGCTACTACAACACCAACCCGGCCCGAGGCGGTCATATCATGCCAGACGCCGGGGCCGACCTGCCCATTTACCACTGCCCGTCCCGCAGCAAGGCCGGCGGCTCGGGGGTCGGCCAGTCGCGGACCATCGGCGGCGTGACCCTCACCGGCCCCCCGGGCTGGAGCGATTACGCCATGTGCGCCGGCCACAATTACGGCCAGACTACCCCCGATGGGTGGACCGGCGCAGGGTATCGCGCTTTTTACCCGGGTCAGAACCGCTATCTTAACTCCGCCCAGACCGATATGTACGAGATCTGGTCAGGGTGGCAGTACGTGATGACCTTCCTTCGTATCCGGGATGGTACCAGCAACACCTTCCTGTTCGGGGAGAAGCATGTCCCGCTCGGGACCACGGATGGACCCGTGTACAACGGTGACTATCAAAGCCAGTACATCAAGTTTGCGGGCCGGTGGGGCACTCAGGATCCGGTGACCAGGCGGTGGACCAACGAATTTCCTCTGGTCACGGAACCGCGGTTTGCCGGCGTGAACTACAATGTGGTGTTCGCCGCGTGGATTCACCCCGGCGTCGGTCAATTCGCCATGTGCGACGGCAGTGTCCGCGCGATCCCCGCGTCGGTGAGCATCGATGTGTTGTACCGCCTGGCGAACCGTGACGACGGCGAGGTGGTTGGCGATTTCTGATTCCCCCGTGGGCACGGAGGGAGGCCGCCCGGTCCTCCCTCCGTGGTCTGTCCAAGAGGATTGGCATGTTCCCTTCCCCCAACGGTCGGAGAGGTTGGTTACCGGTCTATGCCTTGGCCGCCGTCCTGGCCTTGCTTGGTGCCGGCTGCAAGGGCAAAATCCCTACGTATCCGGTGCGCGGCAAGGTGGTTTACAAGGATGGGGAGCCGGTCCGCGGCGGCAACAATCTGACCATCGTTTTCGAATCGACGACGCCGCCTTACCATCGCTCCGCGGCCACGGTGGACAACAACGGTGAATTCGTGCTGAGCTTCATCGAGGAGGGGAGCGGCGCCCCGGAGGGAGAGCACCGCATCGCCTTTCTGCCCGGGGAGCACACCTTGGCCAGCGCCGAGATCGCCCTGGCCAGGTGGATGCCGCCGCGCTACCTGGAGTTCCGGACCTCGGGGCTGAAGCAGAACATCGTTCGCGGCGAGAACTACTTCGTCATCGAAGTCGATCGCCCTTCGAAACGCTGAGACCGGCGCTGCCGACGCAGCGGGACGGCGTCTCCTGCTGTTATCTCTGCGTTCCCCCAACGGTGCTCAGCTCCACCACCGCGGACCATTGCTCGCCCGGCGGCAGGACCAGGAGGCCGGCATCGACCCCGCGTTGCTGCAGATTGATCGCGTCGGTGACGCAGGTGTAGGGCTCCAGGGCGATGGCCCGGCCGTGCGGCGGCGTGTAGACCACCAACTCGCGGAATTCCGGCGACACGAACAAGCGCAGCACATTCCGCTTGAACTCGTCCTGCAAGACGCCGCGCAGGCCGAGCCCCTGGGGAGCCAGAAACTGCGTGTCAACCAGGTCCGTGAGGATGTCATCCAGCTTCAATTCCCGGCACCGCCGCAGGCGGTTGAGATCACGGGCGGCGTCCACCGGCCGGCATTCGCCCGTGGGCAGGCTATCTTGCAACTCCCAATATGAGCGCGCTGGTACCTGAAGCCAGTAGCCGATGTCCTCTTCTCCGGTCGCTTCCGGCAGAGCGAAATACGGGTGATATCCCAGGCCGAACGGCAGTGCTGCCTGGTCGGGGTTGGCGATCACCGCCTCGATCCGCAGTCGATCCATGCTCAGGCGGTAGGTCACGCGGATCTGATAGTCTGCCGGCCAGAGCGCTCGCGCATCCGGAGCGTCCACCGAACCGCGAAACTCGCCAGTGACCCAGGCCGAATCGCCCGCCGCCCCCTGGTCCACCACGCGCCACGGCCGGCGGCAGGCGAAACCGTGGATGGCGTTTTTCCCGGCCGGGTCATTGAGCGGCAGTTGATAATCTTTTCCTTCCCAGTGGAAGCGGCCGGCGCGGATGCGGTTGGGGAAGGGGAACAGGATCGGAATGCCGCTCCGCGTCGGCGGACTCCCCTGGAAGAGCTGCGGATCGGCGTAGAGCAGCTCGCCCCGGGCGAGAGTCCGCCAGCGGTAGCAGTTGAAGCCGAAAGCCGGCCAGACCTCCGCCCGGCCGCCGGCGTCGTCCTCCAGTACCCAGACGGTGCCGTCGAGTCCGGTTGTGGTCTCTCGTTTTTCCGTCCGCACCTGGCAGGGCATGGTTTTTCTCTCCCCAGAAGCGCCTGTGTCCGGTATGGTAAATCGCCGCAAACCTTCCTTGATTTCGCTTGCTCCGAGGGACTCACCGTGCCAACCCTGACCGCGGAAACACTCCTTTCCTTTGCCCGTGCCCTCTTTGAGGCCGGGGGCGTACCGGCCGACGAGGCCGACGTGGTGGCCCGCAGTTTGGTGGATGCCAACCTCTGTGGCCACGACTCGCACGGCGTCATCCGCATCGTGCAGTATCTGCGGGCGGTCGCCGAGGGCGTCCTCCGGCCGCGGGCCCCCTTCGAGGTCATCCGTGAGACACCGGCCGTGCTGGTAGTCGATGGCCACTGGGGGCTTGGTCAGGTGCAGGCCCACCGGCTCTTGCAACGGCTGATTGCCAAGGCCCGCGCGGCCGGGCTGGCGGCGGGGACGCTGCGGCAGTGCGGCCACATCGGCCGGCTGGGCGAGTACGCCGAGGCCGCGGCCGGCCAGGGCCTGGCCTTCCTCGCCACCGTCAACAGCCACGGCTACGGCCGAGGCGTGGCGCCGCCGGGCGGCACCGAGGGGCGCATCGGCACCAACCCGCTCTGCCTGGGCGCTCCCACGACCGGCGACCCGGTGGTGCTGGACATCGGCACCAGCGTCTGCGCCGAGGGCAAGGTCCGGGTTCTGTACAACAAGGGCCAGCGCGCGCCGGAGGGCTGGCTGCTCGACGCCCAGGGCAAACCGACCACCGACCCGGCCGTGCTTTATCAGGAGCCGCGCGGCACAATTTTACCGCTCGGCGGGCCGCAAGCCTACAAGGGCTTCGGCATCGGTCTGCTGCTGGACATGTTCGCCGGCGGCCTGTCGGGGGCGCCGTGCAGCCGGCCGGGCCTGCCGCTGTTGGTGGCCAACGCAGTGTTGTTCATCGCTCTGGATATCGATCAGTTCGCCGGGCGCGAGCACTTTCTGCGCGAGGTGAGCGACCTGGCCGAGGCAGTGCGGACCTGCCCGCGGGCCGAGGGAGTGCGGGAGATCCTGCTGCCCGGCGACCCGGAGCGCCGTGAGCGGGCCCGTCGCCGCGAGACCGGCATCCCCCTGGACGACGGCACCTGGGGCCAGCTGGTCGAGGTGGCGAAGAAACTCAACGTGACCGTCCCGGCGACGAGTGACTGAGGCTCTGATGCACCCGTCGCTGACGCTCCGGGCTCTGATGCACCCGTCCCGTCGCTGACGCTCCGGGCTCTGATGCGCCCGTCCGAGCCCGGAGCGTCAGCGACGGGTGCCACGACCGTCAGGCCAGGATCTCGGTGATCACCCGCGCCGGCTCTACGCCGGTCAGGCGCTGGTCGAGCCCCTGGTAGCGGTAGGTGAAGCGGCGGTGATCAAAGCCGAGCAGGTGCAGGACGGTGGCGTGGAAGTCGCGGATGTGGACCGGGTCCTTGACGATGTTGTACGAGAACTCGTCCGTCTCGCCGTAGATCGTTCCCGGGCGGATGCCCCCGCCGGCCAGCCACATGGTGAAGCAGCGCGGGTGGTGGTCCCGGCCGTAGTTCTGCTTCGACAGGGCGCCCTGCGAATAGATCGTCCGGCCGAACTCGCCCCCCCAGATCACCAAGGTCGAGTCGAGCAATCCGCGCCGCTTCAGGTCCTGGATCAGGCCGTAGCACGCCTGGTCCACATCACGGCACTGGTCGGGCAGCCGGCCGGCCACGTTGGAATGCGTGTCCCAGTTGTTATGGTAGATCTGGACGAAGCGAACGCCGCGCTCCACCATGCGCCGGGCCAAGAGCACCGTGTTGGCGAACGTGCCGGGCTTCTTGGCGTCCTCGCCATACAGCCGGAAGGTGGACTCCGGCTCGCTGGCGATGTCGGTCAGCTCAGGGACGCTAGCCTGCATGCGGAAGGCCATCTCGTACTGCGCGATCCGGGTCCGTGTCTCCGGGTCGCCTAGGGCCTGGAGGGTCATCTCGTTCAGCGCCCGAAGCCCGTCGAGAGTCTTGCGGCGGACCTCCGGAGGGACGCCGGGCGGGTTGTTGATGAACAGGATCGGATCGCCGCTGGTGCGGAAGGAGACGCCGGCATGCTCGCCGGGCAGATAGCCGCTCGACCAGAGTCGGGCGGAGATGGCCTGGACCTGCTCGGTGTTGGTGGACCGGGCAACCAGCACCACGAACGTCGGCAGGTTGTGGTTGAGCGAGCCGAGCCCGTACGACACCCACGCTCCCAGGCAGGGCCGGCCCGTGACCTGGTTGCCGGTCTGGATGTAGGTGATGGCCGGCTCGTGGTTGATGGCCTCGGTGTGCATGCTGCGGATGAAGCAGAGGTCATCGACCATCTTGGCGGTCCAGGGGAGCAGCTCGCAGACCCACATGCCGCACTGGCCGTGGCGAGCAAACTTGAACTTCGACGGGGCGATAGGGAAGCGGGCCTGGCCGCTGGTCATGGTGGTGAGGCGCTGCCCCATGCGGACCGAGTCGGGCAGGTCCTTGTCAAACCAGTCGGCCATCTTCGGTTTGTAGTCGTAGAGGTCCATCTGCGGCGGCCCGCCGACCATGTGCAGATAGATGACGTTCGTGGCCTTGGCGGGGTGATGGGCTTTGACCGGTTGGGGCGATTGGCCGACGGGGGCGGCCCCGCGGGCGCGGTCGGCGTCCAGCAGCGAGGTCAACGCCGCCCAACCGACGGCATGCGAGCCCAGGCTGAAGAAATGCCGGCGGGTGATGTTCTGACCGAATTCCTGGAAGAGATTCATGGAGCTAACCTCGGAGCAGCAGGCCAGGTCAGAGCCTGGAACATCTCTTTCTGAGCCCGGAGCGTGAGCGACAGGGCGCATTAACTCCCAACGGATTTTATACAAATCTCACCCCGGCTCCGGCCATTCCGGCAGCTGGTTCCGGGCCACACGAGCCTAGCCGTGGCCGCCGGTTTGCCGCGGATGTCGTCTTCGCCGGTTACTAGTGCCCATGCCCGGTCGGGGCATCCGGCATTTTGTGCGATTCATCTGGCCAATCGTCCGGCCAACCGGCAAAATGATACCCGTGTGCGGCCGCCCGCGCGGGCTTTTCCCTCGTCTCTGAAGAGAGGCCACCCATGCTGTCTACCCTTGCCCTTGCCGCCGCCCTCAGCCTGGCGGCGGCCCAGGCCGGCGACCTTCGCATTAGCAATGACCGCGCTACCTACGGCTACCTGGGCCCGGTCCGTCCCGACGCCAAGGTGCTCCCCGGCGACGTCTACTTCCTGATGTTTGACATCGAGGGCCTCAAGGTCAGCGATACCGGCGAGGTCAGCTATCGGATGGGCATGGCTGTCAAGAACAGCCAGGGAAAAGAACAGTTCAAGCAGGAACCGATCGAGCAGCGGGCCCTGAACTCGCTTGGCGGCACCCGGGTGCCTGCCTTCGCCCATGCCACCATCGGTGCCGACACGCCGCCCGGCGAATATGTCTTCGAGGTCACGGTCATTGACCCGGCCACCAAGCGCGAGGCGACGCTGAGGCGCAAGTTTCAGGTGGAGAAGATGCGCTTCGGTATCGTTCGGGTCGGCCTGGCCGACTACCCCAGCGGGCAGTCGCCGATGCCTTACGTGGCGGTGCCGGGCCAGACCGTGCTAGTCAATTTTGGGGTCGTCGGCTTCGAGCGCGACCCCAAGAGCAAGCAGCCCAATATCCAGGCCGAGATGCGCGTGCTCGACGAGAGCGGCAAGCCGACCCTGCCCAAACCGCTGACCGGCGAGGCCAACAAGGACGTGCCTGAGAAGTGGCAGGGAATCCCGATGCAATTTATGCTCTCGCTGAATCGGCCCGGCAAATTCAAAGTGCAATTGAAGGTCACCGACCTGCTCGCTAAGAAGACAGCAGAACAGCTCTTCGACGTCGTGGTGATCGAACCGAAGTGAGTGGCCGGGCCCCGCGCCGGAGGGATCGACGATGAGTCAACCGACCGATCAAATCGCCCACTGGCGCAAGATGGCCAACGACGACCCGGAGAACGACCTGGCCCATTACCGCCTCGGCCAGGAGTTGATGAAGGTCGGGCAGTACGAGGAAGCGATCAAGTCATTCCGCCGGACGCTGGAACTGAGTCCCGAGTTCTCGAAGGTGTTCCAGCTCCTGGGGACCTGCCTGATCCAGCTGGGCCGGCGCGACGAGGCGGTGGCCGTCCTGCGTCAGGGTTTCGATGTGGCCGATGCCCGCGGCGACAACATGCCGCGCGACGAGATGGCCCGGATGCTGACCGAGTTGGGCGAGCCGGCCCCCGTCTCGAAACGGACGGCCGCAGCGCCCGGCGGTCCGGCCGGGGAGGGCGGCTTCCGCTGCCAAAGCCCGCGCCACCTGGGCTACCACGCCCGCCGGCTCCCCGCGCCACCCATGAACGATGAACTTGGCCAACGCATTTACGAGACGGTCTGCATCGACTGCTGGAACGATTGGCTGCGCAACTACAGCATCAAGGTCATCAACGAGCTGCGCCTCGACCTCAGCACCGAGATCGGGCAGATGGAATACGACCGCTACATGCGCGAGTTCCTCGGCCTGGATTGAAACAGAAGGGCTCGATGGAGATCCAGGAATATTTGCTGAGCTACGGTTGCCTAGGCGACTTCGGCCGCTTCCGCCCGTTTCAACCGCTGGTCTGCCAGCGTGGCGATCGGGCGGTGGTGCGCAGCCATCGCGGCCTGGAGCTGGCCTCGGTGCTTTGCCCGGCCCGGCCCGGCCATGCTCGCTTCCTGCCCAACACCTCGCTGGGGCAACTCCTCCGCCTGGCGAACGAGGAGGATGAACGGACCGCCGAGCAGATGCGCCTCCGATCGCAGCGGGTCTTCGAGGACGCCGCGGGGCTTGCCGTTGAGCTGGGGCTACCGCTGCAAGTCGTGGATGTCGAGGTGCTGCTTGACGGCGAGCATGGGGTGATCCACCTGCTGCGAGCCGGCGAGTGCGACGTGCGGCCGTTTGTCAGCAGATTGTCACGGCGACACGATCTCCACATCACGCTTCAGGACCTGACCCGGCCGGCCGGTGCTGCGGAGCAGGATCCGGAGGAAACGGAGGAGCACGGCTGCGGCCGTCCGGGCTGCGGCCGGGTCGCCGGTGGCGGCTGCTCTATCTGCGGCTCGGGGGGCGGCTGTTCGACCTGCGGCATCGCAGGCCGGGACTTGAAGGCGTACTTCCTGGAACTCCGCCAGAAAATGGAACAGCAGCGCCGCCATGCGCTGCTCTAGGTAACACGCTTGTTTTCCACGGCTAACACGCCGTGGCCGCATGGAAGCGAAGCGCTCACGACGGCTTCCCCTTGGACGGTGCCGCCGGTCGAACGGCTGGACCGGCAGGGGCAGCCCTCCGAACCGGCGGAGGTGGTCCCACCCGTCTCGGCGGCGGGGAGGGGACCTGTCGGACGCTGGGGCGAGGAGCCGGTCGGGCTACCGAAGCAGGCGCGGCTGGCCGGGGGGCAGATGGTGCAACGGCCCGGGGCAGCATGGGGGCTGATTCTCGCGCCGTGCCATCTTTATCCTTGTCCTTCTCTCGCCGGGGCGGGGGTGGGGCATCCTTCCGCGGCGGCTCCGGCTTCTTCGGCGGAGGTGGCGCGCCTTTGGGCGGCGCGGTTTCCTTGCGCGGCGGCTCCGGCTTGCTCGGAGGCGCGTCCTTTTTTGGCGGACTCACTTCCTTGCGCGGCGGTTCCGGTTTGCTCGGAGGCGCGTCCTTTTTCGGCGGACTCGCTTCCTTCCGCGGCGGCTCCGGCTTCGTGGGCGGCGGAGGTTCCTTGGGCGGAGGCGGCGGCTCCTTCTGCGGTCCCTGGTACGGCTTCACCGGAGGCGCCGGTTCCTTCTGCACTCCCTTATCGGGCTTCACCGGCGGTTTCGCTTCCTTGCGCGGTGGGGGCGGAACATCCTTGTCCGGAGGGGCCGTCTCCTTCCGCGGCGGCTTCCCCGGCGCCGGCTTGTCCGGCTTCTCGGCTCGGTCCGGCTTCTCGGGCTGGGCGGCCGGCTTTTCCCGCCGGATGGGCTCCGGGGGCGGCGGCTTCGCGGCGGGCTTGGTCGCCTGAGCGGGTCGGGGCACGTCGATCTTAACCGCCCGCGGCGGGTCGGTCGGCGCCTTCGGTGGTCCCTTGGCGGCCAGCTGGGCCTCTGCTCGCGCCCGTTCCTGAGCTGCCTCGCGCAGCCGCTGTGCGAACTTTTGCTCCCGTACTCGCTGTTCTTGCGGCAACCGCGTCAGCCGGACGTTGGCAGCCTTCTCCGCCTGCGTCAAGGGAGCCAGCACCGTCACGTTGTTCACGATCCGGGTAACGTCCCGGTCAACCGTCTTCTGTTGGACGATGTTCTGGATGACGGTGTTCTGCTGCACCAGGGTCCGCGGTGGCGCGGGGACTCGGCCGGCAAAGCGGTCGGCATACAGGCCGCGCAGGTCCCGCTCCCACTCCCGGTCATGGCCGTGCCGGTAGTAGGTGAAGAGGGGATCGTAGTGGTTCCGGCCAAAGCGATAATCGACCCAAGGGACAAAGCCGGCCCGCGTGTAGCGTGGGGCGAAGTAATCGCCGAAGTAGTAATGACACAGCGCCGGCCGGACGAACAGCGCCCCCAACAGGAACGGAGTGCGGATCACGAAGGTTGGAACATAATACCAACCGGGCGGGTAAACCCGGCGGGTCAGATAGACTGGGGCGAAGAGCAGGCCGCGGTCAGCCAGCGGATAGTCCCAGTAGCCATCCACGAAGATATAGCCGCACGGCGTCCAGATGTAGCGGGCCGGCACCCAGACCCAGCCGGGACGGTACGTGACCCAGACACCCGGCCGCCAATAGTAGCGGGTCTCGTGGTAGACCCAGCAGCCCGGCACATAGTAGCTGTTCGCCGAGGGGGCGGGAACCGCTGGGGCCGCCTCCAGCGGCGGCGGGGGCGGCGGCAAGTACTGGAGCTGGTCCTGATCGCTCTCGCTCCAGAAACCGGGCGACCACTGCCAGCCCCCTTCTACCTTTTGCCAGTGGCCGGGCACCCACACCCGGCCGGGGGGCGGCACCCGCCAAAAGCCGCTGACCCAGACATAATCCTCGCGGTCGTCGTCCCATCCCCAGTAACCGGGGATCCAGACCACGTTGTCCCCTTCAGGCCTCTCCTCCGGGGGAAGTTCGGGCACCGGGTCGGGCGGCGGCTTAGGAATCACCGGCGAAGGGGGCGGGTTGTGGTCCACCGGCTCGGCGTATGCCTCATGAACTGGCCCGCGCGCCAGTACCTCGACGCCCTCGGGTTGTGCCGGCTGATCCTGAGCGAACCCGAGCCCCGGGCTGAGCAGCAGCCCCAGCCCGAGCACGGCCGTCAACCTACAGATGCAGCCCTTCATGGGATTGAACCTCATCGGGTGAAGGTACGAACCCGAAGCACCAGCGCTGGGGGCACATAGAACGCCCCCCCTACTGATGATACGCACGGCCCTTCCCGGCTTGCGCAAGAGATGGATGTGCAGATTGTATACCAAGATCGAGGGGTGAACCGTAAAACTGCCGGTGAGCGGGAGGGGATGAGCACTTCGACCTGGGCCAGACCCATAACGGGACTCTTGCAAAGTTAGCTTGCAGCTGACGAATCATTAAGACCGCACACGAGGAAGCGTTGAGAACGGGTTGCAGATACGGTTCAACGGCGTCGTATCCACGCCGCCTGGACGTACTTCTTGGCCACCAAGTCTTGTATCGCTGCTTCCGGCCAGTCCTTTGAGACCACATTGGCACCCCAGACTGTGACAAGGCGATGTTTAAGCTCCGCCGCGTCGGCGGGCAGGTTCGTCAGGAAGGCAGCGTGCCCGCGGCCGGCGCGGTAGGCCGGCTGACGTTCCGGCATTCGCAGGTAACGGCCGACCAGCGCCAGGTCGAAGCCGTACAGCAACGTGCCATGGTGCAGCAGATGACCGCGCTTACGCTGCTGCGCATTGCCCGAGAACTTCCGCCCCCCGGCCGCCAGGTCGCTGATGCCGGCCAGCTCGATGTCGGGCAGCAGGCCGACCAGGGCAGAGCGGATACGATCCAGGATGTAGCCATACGACGATGGAATCTCGCGCAGCGCGGGGTCACGGTCGTAGGCCAGCACCAGGCTGAAGCAGAGGCAGCCGGCGCCGAGCAGGACCGTGCCGCCGCCGCTGGCCCGGCGCAGAATCGGCACGCCGTCGGCGCGGCAGGCGTCCTCGTCCACTTCCTCGGCCAGTCGGCAGGCGGCGCCGAGAACGACCGCCGGCTCGCGCCACTCCCAGACGCGCAGCACCTCGCCGCCCCGGCCCGCCTCCGCTTCCAGGAGCAGGGCCTCGTCCAGGGCCAGGTTTGCCGCCACAGTGGCGAGGGTCAGGTCAAGGAATCTCACACTGGCAACTCATGACGACTCGGAAGTCCCGGGTCAGACACGCTGGTCTGCCTGGTCGGAGCAGTGGCGTCTCCGGTCGTTGGTTCATAGATTCTCTCCGGCAGCGGAAGCGGTTCCGCCTTCACCCGTGTCTCTCATGATAATCGGCCATGACCACTCCCGCATTCGCTTCCCTTCTCGAAACCGACCCGTCCCTGTACGACGTGCAGACCAGCGCGGCGGGTCCGGCCGGCCGTCTGCCGTTGACCGAGGAATTGCTGCTGCACGCGCCCAGCGGTGACATCTTCGGCCTGACCCAGGACGCCGGCATGGGCTGGGACCCGGCCGAGTTGGGCCGCCAGGAGTTCCTCATCCTCAGTACGCAGGGCGGCATCCGCGCCCCCGACGGCAAGCCGGTTGCGCTCGGCTATCACACCGGCCACTGGGAAGTTGGCCTGTTGATGAAGGCGGCCGCCGAGGAACTGCGGGCGCTGGGGCATGTGCCGTTCGCCGGCTTTTGCACCGACCCCTGCGACGGCCGCACCCAGGGCACCACCGGCATGATGGATAGCCTGCCCTATCGCAATGACGCGGCCCAGGTGCTGCGCCGGCTGATCCGCTCACTGCCGACGCGGCGGGGCGTCATCGGCGTGGCCACCTGCGACAAGGGACTGCCGGCGATGATGATGGCCCTGGCCGCCATGCGTGATCTGCCCTGCGTCCTGGTGCCGGGCGGTGTCACCCTGCCGCCGACCGACGGCGAGGACGCCGGCAAGGTCCAGACCATCGGCGCCCGCTTTGCCCACGGCGAGATCACGTTGCAGCAGGCGGCGGAGCTCGGTTGTCGGGCCTGCGCCAGCCCCGGCGGCGGCTGTCAGTTCCTCGGGACCGCGGCCACGTCACAGGTGGTCGGCGAAGCGCTCGGCCTGGCGCTGCCGCACACCGCACTGGCCCCGTCGGGCCAGCCGATCTGGCTGGACATGGCCCGCCGCTCCGCCCGGGCCGTCGCCCATCTTTGCGACCGCGGCCTGACCATCCGGCATATTCTCACCGATGCCGCCGTCCGCAACGCCATGACGGTCCATGCGGCGTTCGGCGGCTCGACCAACCTGCTGCTGCACATCCCGGCCATTGCCCACGCCGCCGGGCTGCACCGGCCGACGGTTGAGGAGTGGATCGCGGTCAACCGCCGGGTGCCGCGCCTGGTTGATGCCCTGCCCAACGGTCCGGTCGGCCATCCAACCGTGCGCGTCTTCCTGGCCGGCGGCGTGCCGGAGGTCATGCTCCACCTGCGCCGGCTCGGGCTGCTCGATGAGGGCTGCCTGACCGTCACCGGCGAGCCGCTCGGCCGGGTGCTGGACTGGTGGGAGAAGTCCGAGCGCCGCCGCCGGCTGCGCCAGGTGCTGATCGAGAAGGACCGCATCGATCCCGACGACGTGATCATGAGCCCGGAGCGCGCCCGGCAGCGCGGCCTAACCTCGACGGTCACCTTCCCGCGCGGCAACCTGGCGCCGGAGGGATCGGTGATCAAGAGCACGGCCATCGATCCGAGCGTGGTGGACGCCGACGGGGTCTACCGCAAGGTGGGGCCGGCGCGGGTCTTCACCACGGAGCGGGCGGCGGTGGCAGCGATCAAGAGCCGCGGCGATGACCGCATCAAGCCGGGCGACGTGCTGGTGCTGCTCTGCCGCGGGCCGATGGGGGCGGGCATGGAGGAAATCTACCAGGTCACCTCGGCCCTGAGGCACCTGAGCTTCGGCAAACATGTGGCCGTGCTGACCGACGCCCGCTTCTCCGGTGTCTCAACGGGGGCATGCATCGGTCATGTCAGCCCCGAGGCGCTGGCAGGCGGCCCGATCGGCAAGGTGCGCGACGGCGACCGTATTCAGATCATTATCGACCGCAACCAACTCGAAGGGAGCGTGGACCTGGTGGGCGAAGGGGAGACGATCTTCGGCCCGGAGGAAGGGGCGCGCGTGCTGGCCCGCCGGCCGCCGCGACCGGACCTGGCCCCCGACGCCAACCTGCCGGCCGACACCCGCCTGTGGGCGGCGCTACAAGCGGTCAGCGGCGGCATTTGGGGCGGGTGTGTCTACGACGTGGACGCGATCATCGCCCGCCTCGCCGGCGGCCGTCCGGTTTAACCGCGTCCGGCCTGGCCGCACTCTCCTAATCCATCTCGTCGAGCAGGTGGCCCAGCTTGGCCTTCTTGGTCTGCAGGTAGTGGCGGTTATTCTGGTTGGGGGTGACCTGGATTGGTACCCGCTCGACGATGCGCAGGCCGTAGCCGTCCAGGCCGACGACCTTCTTCGGATTGTTGGTCAGCAGCCGGATGTCGCGGATGCCCAGGTCCACCAGGATCTGGGCGCCAATGCCGTAATGCCGCAAGTCGGGGCCGAAGCCGAGACGCCGGTTGGCCTCGACCGTGTCGAGCCCCTCTTGTTGTTGCAGCTGATAGGCGCGAAGCTTGGCCAGCAGGCCGATACCCCGGCCCTCCTGACGCATATAGAGCACCACTCCCTTGCCGGCGTCGCGGACTTGTCTCATCGCCTGGTGGAGCTGCGAGCCGCAATCGCACAGCAGGCTGGCAAAGATGTCGCCGGTCAGGCACTGGCTGTGGATGCGCACCAGCACCGGCTCGGTTTGCACCGGAACACAGCCGCCCACCTCGACGCCGACGCCCCCCAGACACAGGGCGAGGTGCGGCTCCGGGTCCACCACCGAGGTGTAGGCGATGAGGTCGAAGTCGCCATAGGCCGTCGGCAGGCGGACGCTCAGCTCGCGCCGGATCAGGCGCTCGCGCTGACGGCGGTACTTGATCAGGTCCTCGATGGTACACATCTTCAGGCGGTGCTGCCGGCAGAACTCCCGCAGCTCGGGGACGCGGGCCATCCGGCCGTCGGGCGTCATGACCTCGCAGATGACAGCCGCTTCCTTCAGCCCTGCCAACCGGGCCAGATCCACGCTTCCCTCGGTATGACCGGCGCGGACCAGCACGCCGCCCGGCCGGGCGCAGAGGCAGGGGACATGTCCCTTGCCGACGACGATGTCATTGGGCGTGGTACGGTCGTCAATGGCGACCAGGACGGTGCGGGCGCGGTCAAAGGCGGACGTGCCGGTGGTGATGCCGGTGCGGGCGTCGATGTGCGGCGTCCACGGCGTCGCCTGCGGGTCCACGTTCTTGCCGGGGAGCGGTTCGAGATGCAGCCGCTCGCAGATGGACGGAGCCAGGGCCAGCCCCAGGATGCCGCAGCCGTTGCGCACCATGAAGTTGATCGCCTCCGGCGTGACCTTCTCCGCCGCGATTACCAGGTCTCCCTCGTTCTCGCGGTACTCGTCATCGACGAGCACGATCATCCGGCCGGCCCGGAGTTCCTCCAGGGCCTCCTCGATGGTGCAGAAACCCTCGGTTGTGTGCGCCATGCGTTGTCGGACCTTTGCGGTCGAGTTTTGCTGCTGATCATCGTCGCTGAAACACGAGCCGGCCCCTACCAGGACCGGCGCGGCAGGTATCAATAGTCTATTGTATCCTTTGGCGTGCGGCTGGGGTGAGCGGCCGGCGGCCGCCGGCCGGTCGAGGCGCTGAGGGATATACCGGCCAGCTGACGCTGGCCGCTCGCTGGCGTCAGCCGGCCGGTCGAGGCGCTGAGGATAACACCGGCCCGCGTGAGCGGGCCGCTCGCTCCCGCCGACGCGGGCTGGGAATGAAGAACTGATTTCAATTGTACGGCCGATGCCGGGAGCCGTATCATGAGGTAGCGACAAGGGCCCGTAGCTCAATGGCAGAGCAGGGGACTCATAATCCCTTGGTTGCAGGTTCGAATCCTGCCGGGCCTACTCTCTTCATCCCGCCTCACGGCGCCTCTTGGCGCATCAACCGTAAGAAAACCAAGCAGTTGCACCGCGGAACCATCCGGTTGTTCACTGCTGCCCTTCTGATCAGAAAACCTCACCGAAGTGCTTCGGAGATCGCCCGCTTGTACAAGATTTGTGCAAGCGGACGTGTCCACGATCAGGGCGGGCAGCTTGGCCACCGAACCAGCTAGATCATGCAGCTGTGCCCGGCCGTAGACGGCCATTGTCAGCTTCGGGTCGCTGTGGCGGGCCAGCTGCATCGCCTGCTTGAGGCTTACCCCTGCCTGGTCGAGCATGGCGATGAACGTGTGCCGCAAACTGTGAAAGTCGGCGAACAACGGCCCGTCGGGGCCGTCCACGGCGTAGGGGATGCCCGCCGCCTCCAGGTCGGCTCGGAAGAGGTCTGCGGGCCGTTCGGCCCAGCTGCCGGGCCAGACCGGGCGGCCAGCCGGCTTGTTGTGCAAGTATCCCCGCAGATATTCCGCCACCAAGGGCGGTAAGGGTTGACACACTTCACAGCGATTCTTGGTGCAGTGGGCGCCGAGCATCACCACCGGAGGAGAGGCAGTCAGGTCAAAGCTCTCGGGCGTCAGGGCAGCCAATTCCCCGGCTCGCAAGCCGGTGTTCACCGCCACGAGATAGAGCGCCTGCCGCTCTTCACCGGTCAGCCCACGGCGGACGTGCTTGCTTCGGCGTGTCGCCTGGAGCAGGCGTTGCAATTCGTCGGCCGTCAACGCTCGCCGGGCATGCCGCCGATCAACACGGACATTCCCGCCCGACACATGCGCCAGAGGGTTCTCCGCCAGCCGTTTCTCCTTCACCAGCCAGCGGCAGAACGCCTTGATGGAGGTTAGGTGGGCATTGGCAGTACGGACACTCAACCCCCGCTCCAGACGGGCCAGCAACGCTTCGGCGGTTGTTCGGGGGAATCGTCGGGCCTTGCCCTGGCCGACGGCTTCCAGCTGGTGCCGGCGAATGAGCGGGGTGATAGCCGACGGCTTCACTCCCAGCAGTTCGGCCAGCTCGGTCTTCGTGAACCATTGCTGGCGGGGATCGAGGGCTGGAAGGGTGGAGCGGCCTTGCCGCAAGTCAGCCAAGAACTGCTGAAGTTGCGTGGCGGAGAGGTCGGCCGTGGTAGTCCAGCCGCACTGGTCGATTGCCCGGCGAATGTGTCGGACGGTCCGTTGCACATGGTCGGGGGTAGTTCCCCGTCCTTCCAGATAGCGTTGGAAGTCGGCCAGGTGATCCGCCAACGGCCGCCTGCGGTGCTCTTCGTGGCGATCGAGCAAACCAGCCCGGCCCAGCTCTGCCTTCTTAATCAAGTCGGCCAGCATCGTCTTGGCCACTTCCTTGTTCGTCGCCAGCGGGACACGGACCAGACGGCCGGCCGCATCACGGTATTGCCCATACCAACGGGCAGACTTGAGACGCACCCGCCGGCCGTCGGCCGTGAGGGGGGCAACAACCATTTCACCGCCACGCCCTCGAAAGCGGGCATACTTCTTGCCGGCCCGGGTGATGATCTCTGCATCCGGCGGCACCTCACGTGTGTAGGTCGGACGGAATAAGCAAGACATAGGGTAACTCCTCAGGGTTGCAACACGGGGAGAAGAGAGAGGGACACCGCGAGGGGCAAGCGAGTGTAACACACCGAAGGGGCATCGTCAAACAAAAAAAGAGGGGCAGATGGGAACCGCTCCCATCCGCCCCCAGCCACGGCCCGACGCATCACCGCGGCGTGCCCCTTCTCGTCCAGCCCTCATCCGTCGGCGTCGGCGGCTTCCGAGGGCTCCTCGTCTGCAAGCAGCTGGCCGTGCTGGTGTTCCCACCGCAACTTGCCGCTGCGGCGAGCCTGCATGGCCTCTTCGTGGGTACGGAATAACTGGGACTGCCTCCACTGGTCATCTTCCCAGTAATATCCCCCGTCATCGGCAGAGTACACCAATCGCATCATTCACCCCCTTTCGGCAAGCGTGCTCCGCAGCGTCGGTGATTGCCGAAGGTTCCGGCAGCAGAGCGGCCCCACGCGAGCGTAACTCCAGTGCAACGGTCCGGCCCATTGCGCGTACTGCGCATCCCAGTTGGTGCTGAACAGCTGCGACACCCGCCCGTCCTCCGCGATCCAGCGGTAGCCGCCTTCGTCCGCGTTGTATTGCAGCTGCATGATTACACCCCTTTCTGCATACGCTCGATGCGCTCGATACGCGCCGCCTGAGCATGGCGGCCCAGTTCTCGCAAGCGTTGGGCGAACCCAGCCAAACCGGCGCCCTCTTCCACGAAAGCTCGCAGCTGCTCGCCAAGGTCTTGATCCACTTCCTGAGCAATCACCTCCGCAAGCCCCAACAAGTAAGCCCTTTCCCACGACGGCAGGTGATTCCTAGACATCGGCCACCTCCGCCACGATCTGGCCTTCGTGCCATTGCGGCGAATGCGACTGCACCACCACCGCCCCCAGACGGGGATCAAACACCGCCACCGCCCCCGCCGGCGAACCATGCAGCCGATGCAACGCCATGCCGTAGCGCCAGATGGGCGCACGCCCGGTGACGATGACCAGTGCCCCCGGAGGAATTGCCGGCACCGGCGGCAACGGTTCCGCCGGCGTAATGGGTTGCTCAACACCAATGTTGTAATACACACGCATACAGCCTCCTGGTGAAAAAGTGATAGTGAGGAAACGTTAACGTTAACCCGAATGTTAGTCCAAGCGTGATTCCACATGCCGTTGCCACTCCCGCAGGCCAACGGCTTCGGTCCAAGCAATCCAGCCCGCCTGGCGCAGGGCGGCCAACACCCGATCAGCTTCCTCGTAGCTGGCCGTGTGATGAAACACCTGATCCGCCAACACGGTGCGGCCGTCTTCGTGATGGACCGGCAGCCGCAGCCAGATGCGGTAGATGGTATCGGTCATAGGCTGTTTCCTCCGAAGGAAGGGCCGGGGGATGGACGGACGGCATTCCCAAACCATACCCCATACCCCCGGCCCCGATGGTTGAAACGGGGGCGGCCCCGGCATCAGCCGTGAACCGCCCCCTCCGGCGAGAAGTTCACACGATGGCCAGCCACTCCGTGGCCAATCCATGCCCCCGGAACCTCTCCGGGGGGATGTCGGCCAGGACATACCACAATCCCGGCCGCGGTCCGCGCCGCAACCAGCGGCGGGGCACCGACACGTCGATCAACGTGACCTGCTCTGGCCGGCCTCCATGCCGGCAGATCACGTGCAACACAGCCCATTCGGACCGCCCCGGCGTGTGCAGCCACACGCACCGCCGCCGGCCGCGGGATTTGCCGGCGAGAAGGCCATCCCGGAGGATGCCGGCCATCCTCCGGGACAAGGTGGCGTGACGTAAGGTTGGCATGGCCGGTTACTCCCAGCCTTCCAGCCAGCCGGCCCGCCACAAAGCACAGAGTCCGTCGGCGTGCTTGCAGTGGTGCCACCGCGTGTAGCCCCAGCAGTCACACTCCGCCTGTTCAGGGGAATGCAGCAGGACGTGATAGACCGTTCCATCGGCCTTCGTCAGAGAGTAAGCCGCCATGCCCCAGTCGGCGGCCGCCGGCTTGATGAGGTAGTCCGTGTGCGCCTTGCCGCAGCGAATCCGCACCAAGCCGGGCTGGCCCAACCGCGGCCGCTGGAAAATGGCGATGGAACGCTCTTGACGGGACGCCTTCGGTGTCGTAGTACGTTTCATGCAGTCACTCCTAGCAGTGATTGCCACGGCCCGGGCTGTTACAGCAGCGCCGGGCCACTTGTGTTTGAACCGATGCATCCCCACCGAGACAGGGTTCCCGTCCAGCTAGCTGTTACACGAGGCGGTAAGGCGGCAAACCAGCTTCCATCCGCGCCGTGTTGTACGACTTCAGCATCATCATCACGGCTTGAGCCTCATAGCCGGCCCACAAGGGCATCTGGTCATCCTGACGGACCAAATAAAACCCTTCCGAATAACCCGGCGCCGCCATGCGATACTCCACCTTGACCGGCACATGGTCAGCCCGCTCCTGCGTGGCAACGGGCGCCAAGTCAATGTCCACGCCGCCGCACTTCGGACAGCCATCGTTCGCAGCCCGCCGAGCAGCCTTCGCCGACTTGAACCGCTTGCCACACTCCATACACGCGAACATGATTCACCCCTTTCTCGGTGTTCGTGTTTCGTGTTGACCATGCATCCCCACCGAGACAGAGGTTATCGCGGTACATCACGCACACCGGGCCATAGCCCGCTTCGCAGCCCGGATGGAGCATTCCTTGCAGTAATACCACAACCCGTCTTCGACCACCGGCCACTCATAAAGCCGGGCCCGAAGGTGGCAATGGTCACATTCGCCGCCCAAGTCACCCTTGCTACGGCCCTGCAATTCCTTGACGAAATCCGCCCAGAAGTTCTTGTCCTTCCAATAAGGCACCATGCTTCACCCCTTTCAAACAGCAGACTTTGATTGCCCACTCACCTTCACCCCGCGGCGCTCTTGGATCAATGCCCGCGGCCGTGTCGCTTACCTTGTGATTGCCACTCACACACTCACGTTGCTCCGCGGAAGCCGCCGCTTCATTGCCCCGTGATAGGTAAGCCTCATTGTCACAGAACACTAACGTTGACCGGTGTTGATCAACGCAAGCACAAACAGTATTACCCACAATCGGCGAAAGTCAAGCCAAGCAATCCAAATTGTCCCAAGTTGATCAGCGCAGCTGCTTTGCGGCGAACACCGCGGTTGACGACCACCGCCGCCGACGGCGATGATCCATCCCCCGCCGATGCCCGCCGCCGCCGACGGCGATGATGCCCGCCAACCAACCACAACCAACCGACACACACAACCCGCCGCCGGCGACGATGAGGCCGGGCCACCGGCGACGATACCCTGCGGCGGCGACGGCGACGATGCCCGCCCCGGCCCCCGGGCCGGCCCCCCACACGCGCGCGCGTGCGTGTGATCTTCCCCCGCTGGGATTTTTCTGAAAATGGAACCGGCTATGATGGGGGGAGAGGGAATGTCACCGAGAGGGGGATATGTCAGACACAGCCAGCACTGTCACACCGCTTGATGGAGAGCAACATCTGAGGTTGGCTTATGCGGTGGCGTATCGGGTGAAGCCGCCTCGGGGGTTTGATCCGGAGGACTGGTGCCAGGAGGCGGTGTTAGCCTTGTTGCGGGCCGCTCCACGGTATGATCCTGCGTGGGGGGTGTCTCCGGGGACTTATCTGTGGCGTAGGGTGCATTCGAGGCTCTTGCAGGTGCGGGGGAAGTATCTCCGACAGAGCGCCCGTGAGAAGGTGATGACGGACCTGGACTACACGGACCCCGACGGCGAGAAGGGCCGCTGGGAAACCGGGATTGCCGATGACCCCGCCGAAGGCACCGATGCCCAGGCCCTCCAGCACGAGACCCAGGAACAAACCCTCCAGCTGCTCCATACCCTCCCTCCCCGCGAACAGGCCATCGTCAGGGACCATATCCTTGAGGGGAAGCCCCTGGCCCAGATCGGGGACGAGCCAGTGGTCCACCCCATTTGATCAGCCGCGCTCGCCGCCCGTCGCAGTCCCAGCCCTGGTCACAGACCAGCCGCTCCGGCCGAATGGAAAAAGTGTCAGGAACTGTTCGGCAAGGTGTCCGGCGGGCTGGGGGCCGACCCCATCGGGGTCCACGGTCTTCTCGATCCATCGTCCCCAGACATCATACGTGTAGTCGGCCCGCAGCAGCAAGGCGCCGCCAGGAGCCTGCTGGCGAAGGAAGCCCTGATGCGGCAGCTTCACGCTGAGGGCCAGCCCATCGCCGTCATCGCCCGGCTGGTCGGCCTGAGCCGACAACGGACGTGGCCTGAGCCGCCGGTTACGGCCAGATGGTAGATGGCTTCAGCATGGATCGCATTCAGGAGTTGATTATTGCTTAATTCGGATGAAGAATCCTGGAGTTGGTTCCATCAGGCTG